>CACWKB010000037.1 GCA_902761375.1 uncultured Ruminococcus sp.
ATGCCGATAAAGCAGTACGGCGGCTTTGCCGAGGTAAAGCCCACCGAGGGCTATTCCGCGACGGTCGAGCAGTTCTATGAGGAGCGCGACAGCCGCGAGCGGATGCGCGTGAAGTCCCACAGCCTGTTCAAGCTGCTGACGAATCTGCGCGACCGCACCGTCAGAAAGCTCCAAAAGCAGCAGACCGAGCTGGCTCAGTGCGCCGACCGCGAGCATTTTCGCATATGCGGAGACCTGCTCCAGGCAAACCTTTACAGGGTGCCGCGCGGAGCGTCCGAGATCGAGGTCGAGAATTTTTACGACGAAAACGGCGGCACGATAAAAATCAAGCTCAATCCCGCGGTCTCGCCCGCCGCGAACGCCCAGAAATACTACAAGGATTATCAAAAGGCGAAGAACGCCGAGCGGTTCCTGACCGAGCAGCTCGAACGGGGAAGAGGAGAGCTAAGCTACCTTGAGTCCGTGCTCGATTCCCTCGAGCGCGCCGAGTCCGAGCGCGAGATCATGCAGATACGCGAGGAGCTGACCGAGCAGGGCTATCTGCGCAGTCCCAAGGGCAAGACCCAGCGCCAAAAGGAGCTGCCTCCGCGTGAGTTCATGTCGAGCGAGGGTTTTAAAATTCTTGTCGGCAGGAACAACCGCCAGAACGACAGGCTAACCCTGAAAACCGCGTCGAAAATCGACCTGTGGCTGCACACCAAGGACATCCACGGCTCGCACGTGATAGTCCTGACCGAGGGCAAGACCGTCGGCGAGCAGACGGTCCTCGAGGCGGCAAGGCTCGCCGCCTATCACAGCAAGGCGCGCGGCAACACAAACGTCCCCGTCGATTACACCCTCGTCAAAAACGTAAGCAAGCCCGCCGGAGCCAAGCCCGGAATGGTGATCTATGTCAGGAATAAAACAGTGTATGTTGACGGTGAGAAGTGAGAAGCGAGAAGATAGAAGTGGGAAGTGAGATTAGTGAGGAATTCCGCATTACGCATTACCCCAACTTCTCTAAACTGCAGAAAAACTCTTTACAATTTGCCGTACTTGTTGTATAATATACTTTAACCGTAAAAAACCGCAAAAACACAACTACAGTCAGGGAGGGATCAAGTGATGATCAGCGGTGCTGAAATCATGGTAAAATGCTTGGAGGCCGAGGGCGTCAAGGTCGTCTTCGGATATCCCGGCGCGACGATCTGTCCCTTTTACGATAAGCTTTACGACTCCGAGATAAAGCACGTGCTTGTCCGTCAGGAGCAGAACGCGGCTCATGCCGCCAGCGGCTTTGCGCGCTGCAGCGGCAGACCCGGCGTCTGCGTGGCGACCTCGGGTCCCGGCGCTACAAACCTCATCACGGGCATCGCGACCGCCTACACCGACTCGATCCCCCTTGTGGCGATCACCGGTCAGGTGCGCAGCGACCTGCTCGGACGCGACGTGTTCCAGGAGGCTGACATCACGGGAGCCTGCGAGCCCTTTGTGAAGCACAGCTACCTCGTCAGCCGCACCGAGGATCTGCCCCGCGTTTTCAAGGAGGCGTTCCACATCGCCTCGACCGGCAGAAAGGGTCCCGTGCTGATAGATATCCCGATGGATATCCAGCTGCGCGAGATCGAGAGCTTTGAATATCCCGATTCAGTCAATATAATCGGCTACAAGCCGAACGTCAAGGGTCACGCCGTTCAGGTCAAGCGCGCGGTAGAGGCTATCCGCGCCAGCAGACGTCCGCTGATAGTTGCGGGCGGCGGCGTGCTCAGCTCGGGCATCAAGCCCAAATTCCGCAAATTTGCCGACACCACGCGCATTCCCGTCATCTCGACGATGATGGGCATCGGCGTAATGCCCAGCGAACACGATATGTACCTCGGTATGCTCGGCACCCACGGCAAGGCGGTAGCCAACCGCGCGCTTTATGAGGCCGATCTTGTGATCGTCTGCGGCGCGAGGCTCGGCGACAGGGCGGTCGCGGCTCCTCATCAGATGAGCGAGAACAACACCGTCATCCACATCGACATCGACCCCGCCGAGATCGGCAAGAACGTCAAGACCGAGATACCGATCGTCGGCGATATGAAAAACGTGCTCGCCATGCTCAACGAGGAGATCGGCGACTATCAGGTTCCCAACCAGTGGCAGGAGGCTGTGAAGGCTTGGAAAAAAGACCTTTACCGCGTGCCTCCGAAGTTCGAGGGCTTTGTCGAGCCGCGTTCACTGGTGGCGAATCTCAGCTCGATGCTGCGCTCGAAGGCGATACTCGTCGCCGACGTGGGACAGAACCAGATCTGGTGCGCCAACAACTTCCGCATCCGAGAGGGTCGCTTCCTCACAACGGGCGGCATGGGCACGATGGGCTACTCGATACCCGCGGCGGTCGGAGCGAAATTCGCCCGTCCCACTCGCGACGTAGTGGTGGTCTGCGGCGACGGCAGCTTCCAGATGAGCCTCAATGAGCTCGCTACCATCGCGGGCAACGGGCTCGCGATCAAGATCATCATCATGCGCAACCACCGCCTCGGGATGGTGCGCGAGCTTCAGGATTTCAACTACAAGGGCAGACATTCCGCGACCATACTCAAGGGCGACCCCGACTTCCTCAAGATCGCCGAGGCTTACGGCATCGACAGCGCCGAGGCGAACTCGAACGAGGAGGCAGAGGAGATACTCAAGGGCGTTGTCAAATCCGACAAGCCGTTCATCCTCGTGTGCAACGTCTATCCCGACACACCGTCCATTTAAGGAGGCTCGGCTATGCAGTATACTTTATCTATTCTGGTTGAAAACCAGGCGGGCGTGCTCTCCAAGATATCGGGGCTGTTCTCGCGCCGCGGCTTCAACATTGACTCTCTCGCGGTCGGCGTTACCAACGATCCGCGCGTTTCGCGAATAACGATAGTCGCAAACGGCGACGAATATGTGATCGAGCAGCTTGAAAAGCAATTAAACAAGGTGATCCCGGTGATCAAGGTAAAGCGTCTCACCGAGGGCGCCTTCATCAGCCGCGAGCTGATACTCATCAAGGTTCACTGCCCCGCGGCAAAGCGCGCCGAGATAATCAAGACCGCAGAGATAATGCAGGCTAAGATTGTCGACGCCGCGCCCAACTGCGTTACCGTTGAGTACTGCGAGTGCAACAGCCGCGTCAATACGCTGATCGACCTGCTCAAGCCCTACGGCATCCGCGAGATCGTCCGCACAGGCACCATCGCCATCGACAGAGGCTCCGCGGGCGTTTCGGTTTGATTTTTATTATCTATAACCGGCTGTCCCCCGACAACCGATAACCAATAACTATTTTATGGAGGTTATACTCATGAAAGACTACACTGAAAACATGAAAGCACCCATTTATTATCAGTCCGACTGCAACCTTGCGCTGCTCGAAGGCAAGACCATCGCCATCATCGGCTACGGCAGCCAGGGTCACGCGCACGCGCTCAACCTCAAGGAGAGCGGATGCCACGTCATCATCGGTCTCTACGAGGGCAGCAAGTCCTGGAAAAGAGCCGAGGAGCAGGGCTTTGAGGTATTCACCGCTGCCGAGGCTGCAAAGCAGGCGGACATCATCATGATCCTGATCAACGACGAGAAGCAGGCTGCTATGTACAAGAAGGACATCGCTCCCAACCTCGAGGCGGGCAATATGCTCATGTTCGCTCACGGCTTCTCGATCCACTTCGGTCAGATCGTTCCTCCCGCGGATGTAGACGTCACCATGATCGCTCCCAAGGGTCCCGGACACACCGTTCGCTCCGAGTATCAGGTCGGCAAGGGCGTTCCCTGCCTCGTAGCCGTATATCAGGACGCTACCGGTCAGGCTAAGGATCTTGCTCTGGCTTACGCTCTCGGTATCGGCGGCGCGCGTGCCGGCGTTCTCGAGACCACCTTCCGCACCGAGACCGAGACCGACCTCTTCGGCGAGCAGGCTGTTCTCTGCGGCGGCGTATGCGCCCTCATGCAGGCGGGCTTTGAGACCCTCTGCGAGGCAGGCTACGATCCCCGTAACGCTTACTTCGAGTGCATCCACGAGATGAAGCTCATCGTTGACCTCATCTATCAGTCCGGCTTTGCGGGTATGAGATACTCGATCTCCAACACCGCCGAGTACGGCGACTATGTGACCGGTCCCAAGATCATCACCGAGGACACCAAGAAGGCTATGAGAAAGATCCTCTCCGATATCCAGGACGGCTCCTTCGCCAAGGAATTCCTCCTCGATATGTCTCCCGCCGGCGGACAGGCTCACTTCCGCGCCATGAGAAAGCTCGCTGCCGAATCTCCCGCAGAGCAGATCGGTACCGAGGTCAGAAAGCTCTACAGCTGGTCTGACGAGGACAAGCTCATCAACAACTAATTGAATTATCGCAAAAACAGGGCAGTCCGAGCGGCTGCCCTTAGTTTTCGGAGGTTTTTGTATGGAAAAAGAGCTGCTTGACCGTATAAACGAGCTGGCTAAGAAGAAAAAGACCGTCGGGCTGACCCACGACGAGCAGGAGGAGCAGAAAAAGCTCTATAAGATCTACCTCGGCGAGATACGCGCCCAGTTCAGCGCGACGCTCGACAATGTGAGCATCGAGGAGAAGGACGGAACCGTGGTCCCGTTCAAGGAAGCGTACAAAAGGGAAAAGAATTAAGGTCAGCCGTGAAGCTATTGCCGGCTTCAGCGCTACCCTTCGGACCCGAATGATATCGGCGGAAAGCACAAAAGGACTTGTCCCGAGCGTGAAGCTTTCCGCTTTTTTCTTGTTTTTCTGTTTTTTAAATGAAATCTGCCTCATATTACGCGTTATGCGGACAAAAAAGGCGTAAAAAAACAAATATCAACAAATATCACAAAAATATTTATTTTCCTCTTGTTTTTATGTCGTCAATATGGTACAATACTATATTATTGGCTATAATGCGTTCAAATGCGGCGGATCCCCGTGACGGTACTTTAACCTGATAAAAGGGAAAAACCCGTTTTTTTGCGCCTTACGGCACAGTAGCAGATTTTCACAAGGGGTAGGAATGAGAAATGAATTCAAAAACGCTGTTTTACATTTTCAAGCGTGTTCTTCTCGCCATTTTTACCGTCTGGGTCGTAATCACGGCGACGTTCTTCATAATGCACGCCGTCCCGGGCGGACCGTTCGTTGGTGAAAAGGCGACCACTCCCGCGGCTCAAAAGGCTATGGAAGCAAAGTACGGACTCGACAAGCCGCTCATAGAGCAGTATTTTACATACCTCGGCGACATCGTTTTCCACTTTGACTTCGGACCCTCGCTCAAGCAGCGCGGCAGAATGGTTATCGACATCATCTTCGACGGAATGCAGACCTCGCTGGTGCTCGGTCTGTTCGCGGCGGGAATATCGACGTTGTTCGGCATCATACTCGGCGCCATAGCGGCGCTGCGACGAAACAAGCTGATAGACCGAATAATAATGGTGATAACCACGGCTTTCGTTTCGATGCCGTCGTTTATAATGGGTACGCTTTTGCTGGTGACGTTTGCGAATGTTCTGCCGACCAACGGCTCCTCCGCCGGCGGTATGATCCTGCCCGTTGTTACCCTCGCCCTCTATCCGATGGCTTATATCACCCGTCTTACCCGTTCGTCGATGCTCGACGTGCTCGGTCAGGATTACATCCGCACCGCGCGCGCCAAGGGCGTTTCGGGCGGCAGGGTCATCTTCGGTCACGCCCTGAAGAACTCCCTGATCCCCGTTCTGACCTACGTAGGCCCCATGCTCGCCTACATCGTCACCGGTTCTCTGGTCGTTGAGAAGATATTCTCCGTCCCCGGAATCGGACGCGCGTTCGTCAACAGCATCACCGGACGCGACTATCCGCTCATCATGGGCACCACCATCATTCTGGCGACGCTCATCGTAATCATGAATCTGCTCACGGATATCCTCTACAAGGTAGTGGATCCGCGCATTACTTTGGAATAAGGGAGGTTGAATACGTTGCAGAAGAAAAAATTCACCTTCCACATCGATCCCGCGGACTTTATGCCCGCCTCCGACAAGGAAAAGGAATACATGGTGCAGATGCGCCCGTCCACGACCTTCTTCAAGGACGGAATGAAGCGCCTGTACAAGAACAAGGTCGCCTTCATCAGCCTTATCGTCATCGTGCTGATAACGCTCATGAGCATTTTCGTGCCGATGTTCTGGCCGTATTCCTATGAAGCTCAGCTCGGCAATCAGCCCGGCAAGCCCGTCGACCCCTCCTACAGCAACCTTGCGCCGTTTGAGTACGGCAAGACCGAGCAGAAGCTGATCGAGCAGGGCGAGGTCGTATTCCCGCATATCTTCGGAACCGACGACCATGGCAGAGATTACTTCATCCGCGTGGTTTACGGCACCCGTATCTCGCTGGCGGTAGGCTTCTTCGCCAGTATCATCGTGCTTATTATCGGTACGGCCATCGGCTCGATCTCAGGCTATTTCGGCGGCAAGGTCGACCTGGTGATAATGCGTATCGTAGACGTAATATATTCGCTGCCCGACATGCTGATGGTAATATTGCTGTCGACCGTGTTGGGACTTACCCTTGACAGTGCGATCGAGGGTACCGTGTTCGAGGCTATCGGCTCGAACATCATCAGCCTGTTCATCGTATTCGCCCTGCTGTATTGGGTCAGCATGTCGCGCCTTATCCGCGGACAGATCCTCTCGCTGCGCGAGCAGGAGTACGTGCTGTCGGCGCGCGCCACGGGCGCAAAGGGACGCTGGATCATCGCTAAGCACCTGATCCCGAACTGCATCAGCGTCGTCATCATCTCCGCCGCGCTGCAGATCCCCTCGGCGATCTTCACCGAGAGCTACCTTTCCTTCCTCGGCTTGGGCGTAAACGCTCCCATGCCCTCGCTGGGCTCCCTCGCTTCCGAGGCGCTCAACGGTTATCAGAGTCATCCCCACTGGCTGGTCATCCCCGCGGTCGTCATTTCGCTGATCGTGCTCAGCCTCAACCTCTTCGGCGACGGTCTGCGCGACGCGTTCGACCCGAAGCTGAACGCGTAAGGAGGTACGGAAATGGCTTTATTGGAAGTAAAAAACCTTAAAACCTCCTTCTTCACCGACGCGGGCGAGGTCAAGGCGGTCAACGACGTATCCTTCTCCCTCGACAGGGGCAAGGTGCTCGGCATAGTCGGCGAGTCCGGCTCCGGCAAATCCGTCACCGCCTACTCGATCATGCAGATACTCGCCGGCACGGGCAAGATCGTCGGCGGCTCCGTGAAGCTCGACGGTCAGGAGCTCGTAGGCGCGGGCGAGAAGGTAATGAAAAACGTCAGAGGCAACAGGATCTCGATCATTTTCCAGGATCCCATGACCTCGCTGAACCCCACATATACCATCGGCAAGCAGCTCATGGAGGCTATCCTGCTGCACACCGACCGAAATCGCAAGCAGGCAAAGGAGCGCGCGATAGAGATGCTTCGCCTCGTTAACGTCAACGAGCCCGAGAAGCGCATGAAGCAGTATCCCTACGAGTTCTCCGGCGGTATGCGTCAGCGCGTCATGATCGCTATGGCGCTCGCCTGTGAGCCCGACATCCTCATCGCCGACGAGCCCACCACCGCGCTGGACGTCACAATCCAGGCTCAGATCCTCGAGCTGATGGGTCAGCTCCAGAAGGAGCTGGGCATGGCGATCATCATGATCACCCATGACCTCGGAGTCGTCGCCCAGATCTGCGACGAGGTCGTGGTAATGTACGCGGGCTCCATCTGCGAACAGGGCACCGCCGACGAGATATTCTACAACCCCTGCCACGAGTACACCAAGGGTCTGATGCGCTCGATCCCGACCGCGGACACGGCGGGCAAGCGCTTGCAGCCCATCACCGGCACCCCGATCGACCTGCTCAATATGCCGAAGGGCTGTCCGTTCGCGCCGCGCTGTGACAACGCAATGAAGATATGCATCAAGAAATGCGCCGAGCGCATGGTAATAAACGAGGATCACGCCGCGACCTGTTGGATGAACGTCAAGAAGAGTCTTGACAGCGGCGAGATAGTCCCGGATTCGGAAGGCGGTGATGACCGTGGCTGATAAGCAGCCCTTGATCGAGGTCAAAAACCTCAAGGAATACTTCAATATCAATACAGGCTGGTTCCGCACTAAGCCGCTCAAGGCGGTCGACGACGTCTCCTTTACCATCGAGAAGGGCGAGACGCTCGGCTTGGTCGGTGAGTCCGGCTGCGGAAAGACCACCGTCGGCAGAACGCTGCTCCATCTCTACAAGCCCACCGGCGGCGAGATATTCTATGACGGCAAGCCCGTCAAGACCCGCTCCGAGATCAAGGAGTACCGCAAAAAGGCGACCATGGTGTTCCAGGATCCCTATTCCTCGCTCAACCCGAGAATGACGGTCTCCGACATCATCGGCGAACCGCTCGACGTCCACAAGCTCTGCTCCTCCAAGGCTGAGCGCCGCGATAGGATACTTGAGCTGATGAGCTACGTCGGACTGAACAGCGAGCACGCCTCGCGCTATGCCCACGAGTTTTCCGGCGGTCAGCGCCAGAGGATCGGCATCGCCCGTTCGCTCGCCGTTAACCCCGACTTCATCGTCTGCGACGAGCCCGTATCCGCGCTCGACGTGAGTATCCAGGCGCAGGTCATCAATATGTTCGACGAGCTCCAGGAGAAGCTCGGGCTTACCTATCTGTTCATCGCCCACGACCTGCTTGTTGTGCGCCATATCTCCGACAGGATCGCGGTAATGTACCTCGGCAAGATGGTAGAGCTTGCTCCCGCCGCCGAGATCTACGACAATCCGCTGCATCCTTATTCGCAGAGCCTGCTGTCGGCTGTACCGATCCCCGACCCCAAGATCGCGCGCGCAAATCAGCGCATCGCGCTCACCGGCGACATCCCCAGCCCACTCAACGCTCCGAGCGGCTGTCCGTTCCGCACACGCTGCAAGTACGCCACCGAAAAGTGCGCCGAGGCGACGCCCGAATTCAAGGAGGTCTCGACAGGTCACTTCGTAGCCTGCCACCGCGTTGATGAGATCAACGCCTGATTCGCTTATTGGAACCGGAAGGTTCATAAGATAATTTCAATGAAAAGAAAGGATTGAAGGAAAACATGAAACTCAAGAAGATTATCGCTGTTGCTTTGGCTGCAGTCTTCATGCTCAGCTTTGCTGCGTGTGGCGAAAGCAGCTCCTCCGGCAGCGATAGCACCAAGGACACACCCAAGAACAGCGGCAAGGATTCCATCGCCGTATCGATCGCAAGTGAGCCCGACACCATCGACCCCGCTCTTAACTCCGCAGTAGACGGAGCTACCCTTCTTACTCACCTGTTCTCCGGTCTCGCAAAGTGGGATCAGAGCGCTGACGGCAAGCTCGAGATCGTTCCCGACGCTGCCAAGGAGCTCGTAGAGGGCGTTGAGAACGAGGACGGCACCGTTACATATACCTACACCCTGCGCGACGGCCTCAAGTGGTCCGACGGCAAGGATGTTACCGCAGGCGACTTCGCTTTTGCTTGGCAGCGTGCCGGTAACGTAGGTACAGGCGGCGACTATTACTATATGTTCAGCGTAGTTGACGGCTACAGCGAGGAAGACCCCGAAGCTAAGCTCAACGTTAAGGCTGTAGACGACAAGACCCTCGAGGTTACCCTTTCCAACGCTGTTTCCTACTGGAACGAGCTGCTCGCATTCCCCACCTACTTCCCCGTACGTGAGGATGTTGTTGCCAACGAGGCTTGGGCTACCGATCCCTCCACCTATGTTTGCAACGGTCTTTACACCCTTGATTCCTGGAAGCACAACAGCCTGATCACCCTCAAGAAGAACGAGAATCATCCCGACGCTGCGCAGGTCACCATGAACACCATCGAGTTCTACCTCTCCGACGACTCCAACGCGATGCTCACCAACTTCAAGAACGGCACCTGGGCTCTGATCGACGACGTTCCCACCAACGAGATCGCTACCCTCAAGAAGGATTATCCCGATGAGTTCTTCAACGTCGGTCAGATCGGCACCTACTATGTATGCTGGAACATCAACGAGAACATCCTGCCCGAGGGCTCCACCCTCACCGGCGCAGAGGCAGAGGCTGCAAAGGCTGAGATCCGCAACGCTATCTCCCTGCTCTTCGACCGCAACTACATCGTTAACGAGATCTCTCAGGGCGGAGAGCTTCCCGCTTCCTCCTTCGTAGCTATGGGTCTTACCGATGCCAACGGCTCCGAGTTCTACAAGAACACCGGCGTAAGCACCGAGTTTGACGGTTACTTCAACACCTCCGAGGACGCTATCCAGAGCAACTTTGACTCCGCGATCGCTACTCTCAAGAAGTACTACAAGTATGACGAGACCGAGAAGAAGTTCACCGACTTCCCGACCATGACCTACCTCTACAACACCTCCGAAGCCCACAAGGCTATCGGTGAGTACCTCCAGAGCGCTCTCGCAGGCGTGGGCATCACCATGAACCTCGAGAACCAGGAGTGGGCTACCTTCCTTAACACCCGTAAGCAGGGCGACTTCTCTATCGCACGTAACGGCTGGCTCGCTGACTACAACGATCCCATCTGCTTCCTCGATATGTGGATTTCCACTTCCGGTAACAACGACATCCAGTACGGCAAGGGCGATCACAAGGATATCAAGTGCTACAGCCTCGACCTCACCGCTCTCGGTTACGACACCAAGGTTGAGAACGGCACCTGGGCTGAGACCTATGACGAGCTGATCGCCAAGATCAAGAGCTGCACCGATAAGGATAAGCGCTACAAGATGATGCACATGGCAGAGGATATGCTCATGGCTACCGGCTGCGTATGCCCCATCTACTACTACACTGACCTTTACATGCTCGATTCCAACGTAAAGGGCTTCTTCTCCAACCCGCTCGGCTACAAGTACTTCATGTACTGCACCATCGAGGGCTGATCCGAAGAATAGATCGAATAACTCACAAATCCGGGCTGCCGCTGAAAAGCGACAGCCCTATTTGTTTGAGTTTATTAGTAATAAAGCGTATAAAAAACGGGCTTGGCTCTTACTCTCATAAAGTGAGTAAGAGTCAAGCCACTGTTTTCTGTCACATATTACTGCAGGGGTCGATCAAGATCGACCCGAGGGTTAAAAGCAAGCCTTTTGTGCTCGATCAGCGGGGCGGTCGAGACCGCCCCCTACAATTTTATACTGTCAGCCGATACCGAAGAAGCTTAGGATATTGAAGCCTGTGGGCAGCGGGATGGTGCACATATAGATCGTAGCGAGAATGACGCCGATGATCGCAATGAAAAGCACGACCGTGCGGTTAGGCAGGCTCTTGAAGACACCTACGATGCCGAGCAGGAACAGCACTACGGAATAGATGACGTTGACTAAGTTATAGGCGTCGCCGTGGGCGTTGTCCGCCCTGCCCTCCTCGAGCAGCCTCTGCGACTCGGCGAGGAGCTCGTTGGAGTGGGTAAAGTACTTATCGACAGTGCCTTCGACCTGGAAGGGCGAAACCATGCCATCGTCCATTTTGCTGATTGCCTCCGTCATGATCTCGCTGCTGTTCTGATTGATGTACGTCTCCATCTTCTCACGGTAGATCTCCGCCTCAGTCGTGCTGCCCTTCATTTCGGCGACCTGAGCGTCGATCGAATAGTCGATAGCGGTGTTCCACGCCAGCATATCGGAAAGATAAAGCTGCATTGCCGCGTTGTATTCCGAATTGCCCTCGGCGGCGAGGTTGTTGCTCTTTGTGTAGTTCGTCGCCTGATTGCCGCCGTGAAGCGAGCCTATCCATGTAGCCCAGGCGGTGAGCAGGGCGGTGATGCCCAGGAATACCGCGCAGAGGATCTCGATGCGGTTTGTTGTGAAAAACTTCTTCTTTTTGGGAGCTTCGTCCTTGGCGGTCTCCGCCTCGGCAGTCTCGAGCTCTTTGATTTCTTCTGACATATTGTTCCTCCGTCCTTTTGCGTGATTTTTGCATGTTTTTGTGTAAAACGCAATAACAGTATAACATATTGTCGGGCCGATAACAAATGATTTTTTTACGGGCGGCAAGATTTAATCGATTTGACGTCTGAAAGCGGAAAACCGGACGGACGCTTGTGAAAAATCCCGACAAAAAATCCCCTCAACCCTAATCCCTAATCCCTAACGCCTAACCCCTAACACCTAATTACTCTCCGTCTTGACAAGCTCTCGGATTTAAGGTATGCTATAGTTAACAAAAAGGAGAGATACACATATGGGAAGAGCTTCTGTAAAAAAGGACAAGAACATCTACCACCTGACGCGCGACGAGCTGGGACTTACGCGCGAAAAGGCTTCGGAGCTGCTTGAGGCTATACCGCCCGAGCGCATCGAGAAGATCGAGAACGAGCGCGTTCAGCCGCACCCCGAGGAGGTTCTCCTCATGTCAAAAAAATACAAAAAGCCCAGCCTGTGCAACTACTACTGCTCAAATCAATGCCCTATCGGCAGGCAGTACGTACCCGAGATCGAGCTCAAGGATCTGTCTCAGATAGTGCTCGAGATGCTCGCCTCGCTGAATTCGATGGAGGATCAGAAGAACCGCCTTGTCGAGATCGCGGTGGACGGCAGGATCGACAACGACGAGATCGACGACTTCATCACCATTCAGAACAAGCTCGAAAAGATCTCCGTGACCGTCGAGGCTCTGCAGCTTTGGGCGGAGAAGATGATCGCCAACGGCTCGATCGACGAGGCGGAGTACCGCAGGAAGCTTAATGATAAATAACCGAATAAACGCAAAAGCAGCCATGGTCTTGTCAGACTCATGGCTGTTTTTGAATAGGAGAACATTTGGAAAATGGGAGTAGCTACCTGAACACTACCGTGTATTCGGGAAATTCGCTGAAGAGCGAGCGGATCAGGCTTTTTGCCTGCTCCTCGGCGCGCTCATAAAGCCCGCTTTGCTCGGCTTTTTTGAGCTCCTCGTTTTGGATGTCATCAAAGTAATCCGTCGCATAATCCACATGTACTGGGTTGAAGATATTGTTCTTCTCCTCGATCTCGAGGTTGTCGAGGTCGATGTAGTTGTCGAATACCTTTGCCTCGGGGAGGGCGACGTAAATTTTTTGAGCCTCGTTGTCAGCCTTGATCTTGATCTCGTTAACATCATAGCCCGCCTTGATCCTTCCCTGATAAGTGATATTGACCTCGTTGGTGGTGAAGGGAAGCTCCCAGCCCCACAGCTCCTTGGTGTTTGTTATCTGCTTCTGATTGGTGTACTCGAATGAGTAGGTGGTCAGCTCGGAGATCTCCTTGAGCTTTTCGCTGATGTAGACGTCGGTGATCTCGATTTTTCGGGTCTCGGTCGCCTTTGAGTGGAAATTGACCGACACGACCGCGACCGCTGCGGCGATTATGGCGAATACGCTGATGACCGAGATCATCACATAGAAGCCCGCGCCGCGCTTGCGCTTAGTCTGCATGGGGATTCCCTCCTTTTTCATCTTCACGCCGCTCCCCGTCGGAAGCCGGCGCTTCTTTTATTTTCAGCTCGTAAACGAGCCGGTCGATAAGCTCGCGCTGATCGCTGTGCTTTTCGATAAGCCTCAGCGCCAGGATCCGTTCGCGCGGAGTCATTGGTTTATCCGCCTCCGTTCATTTTGCCTTACCGTAGCTTTATAATACACGAAAAAAATTCGGAAATAAACGACAGCTTTCGCAAAATAGGCGGCTCTATCAGGTAAAAAAGAGCAGAAAAAGGGCCGCCGAACGGCAGCCCTTAGAGTATTTTGGTTACGGAACGATTAACCGAGCTCAGCGAAGTACTTAATGGTTCTTACCATCTGGCTGGTGTAGGAGTTCTCGTTGTCGTACCAGGAAACGACCTGAACCTCATAGAGGTCGTCGGCGACCTTGGAGACCATGGTCTGGGTAGCGTCGAACAGCGAGCCGTATCTCATGCCGATAACGTCGGAGGATACGATGGGATCCTCGTTGTAGCCGAAGGACTCGGAGGCAGCAGCCTTCATAGCGGCGTTGATGCCCTCAACGGTAACGTCGGTGCCCTTGACAACAGCGGTGAGGATGGTGGTGGAGCCGGTGGGAACGGGAACACGCTGAGCGGAGCCGATGAGCTTGCCGTCGAGCTCGGGGATAACGAGGCCGATAGCCTTGGCAGCGCCGGTGGAGTTGGGAACGATGTTGGCAGCGCCCGCTCTTGCTCTTCTGAGGTCGCCCTTTCTGTGAGGACCGTCGAGGATCATCTGGTCGCCGGTGTAGGCGTGGATGGTGCTCATGATACCGCTCTGGATGGGAGCGTACTTGTTAAGGGTATCAGCCATGGGAGCGAGGCAGTTGGTGGTGCAGGAAGCAGCGGAGATGATCTTGTCCTCGGGAGTGAGAACATTCTCGTTAACGCTGAATACAACGGTGGGAAGATCCTTGCCCGCGGGAGCGGAGATAACGACCTTCTTGGCGCCTGCGTCGATGTGAGCCTGGCTCTTAGCCTTGGAG
>CACWKB010000038.1 GCA_902761375.1 uncultured Ruminococcus sp.
TGGCCTATTTTTATCGAGACTGCGCTGTTCATGCTGCTGGGCTTTGTCGATGTTTTCGTGCTCAGCCGCTACGACGACCTTGCGGCGTCCTCGGTTGGAACTGCAAATCAGGCAGTATCCATAATAACGATCGTATTCTCGGTGGTATCGGGCGCGAGCGCGGTGCTGATCTCCCAGTATCTCGGAGCCGAAAAGCGCAGGGAGGCTTCGTGCATCGCGGCGCTCTCCATCGTATTCAACCTTGCGCTGGGCTTGATCGCCAGCGCGGTGATCCTGCTTTTCAACCGCCCCATACTCTCCTTCATCGGGGCGAAGGGTACGGTGCTCGAGTTCGGCTCACAGTATCTCTCGATAGTCGGCGGCTTTCTGTTTTTGCAGTCCGTGCTCAATTCCATGGCGGTCATCATCCGCAACCACGGTCTGACGAGGATATCGATGTACGTCACCGTCGGCATGAACATTGTCAACACGGGACTCGATATAGTCCTTGTGCTCGGGCTGTTCGGACTGCCGCGCATGGGCGTGCTCGGGGTCGCCGCCGCCACCGTGTTCAGCAGGACTGTAGGCTTGATCGTGCTTGCGGTTTTTCTGTTCCGCAAGGTGGAGAAGCCCTCGATCTTCCGCCTGCTAAAGCCGTTTCCGTGGCGCGATGTGCGCGACGTCCTCAAAATCGGAGTGCCGTCCGCGCTCGAAAGCTTTTTGTACAATCTCTCTCAGCTCGTGATAACCTCGATCGTGCTCAATTGTCTGACCGAGGCTGAGCTGATTGCCAAGACATATGTCGGCAATATCTCGATGTTTTTCTATATTTTCGCCGTCTCTATAGGTCAGGCGTCCCAGATAATCACGGGTCATCTGGTCGGAGCCGGCAAGCCCGACGAGGCGTACCGGCGCGGCGTGAGGGCGCACCTCGGAGCGCTCGCCATCGCCCTCGGGGTTTGCGCGGTCGGTGTGATTTTCCGAGCGCCTTTGATGGGCATATTCACCGACGACGCGACCGTGATCGCCCTCGGCTCGACTATACTGATGATAAACGTCGTGCTCGAGTTCGGCCGCACCACCAACCTTGTGCTTATAGCCTGTCTGCGCGGCTCGGGCGACGTGTTCTTTCCGACCGGCTGCGCGATCTTCTCGATGTGGTTCATCAGCGTGCTCGGCTCCTATATTTTCGCCGTCGTGTTAGGAATGGGTATATACGGGCTTTGGATCGCCCTCGCCGCCGACGAATGCTTCCGCGGCGTGCTTATGATAATACGCTGGCACAGCGGCAAATGGCGCTCAAAGCGCGTCGTTGCCTAAATAATGTAAATGTAAAAAATCGGTAAAAGGAAGTGACTGTATGAATATATCCGCAATATATCACCGCTCGACAGTAGACTGCTGCTACGCCGCAGACCGCGACACGATAACGGTCAACCTGCGCACCGCAAAGGATGTTGACCGCGCGTGGCTGGTGTGGGAGGATCCGTTTATCCACGAGCTGCGCCGTCAGCGCAAATGGGAGGGCAAGCGTCAGGAGATGAGCGTCCTCGCCGAGCTGAGGCATAATTACATTTGGACGGTCAGCGTCGCGCCGCGCTACAAGAGGCTGAGATACAGCTTTATCGTAGAGAGCGAAGGCGTAGAGTACGCCGTCTGCGAGAACCGGATCTGTCCGCTATCCGAGGCGGAGAACGGCTTCATGCAGTGCTTCAAGTATGCCTGGCTCAACAGCTCGGACGTGATCGAGCCCCCGAAATGGGTGGAGAAAACCATTTGGTACCAAATAATGCCCGACCGCTTCCACAGAGCGTCCGACAGCCCCTCCGATACCAAATTCAGGACATGGGGAGATATGAGCGACCCCAAGTGGAACGATATCTACGGCGGCGACCTGCGAGGCATCACCGAAAAGCTCGACTACATCAGGGAGCTCGGCTTTACTGGAATATACATGACCCCGATCTTTTACTCGGGCTCGAATCATAAATACAACACCTACGACTACTGGCAGGTAGACCCCGATTTCGGCACAGAGGACGACCTGCGCGAGCTGATAAGCGAGGCGCACAAGCGCGGCATCCGCGTCATGCTCGACGCGGTGTTCAACCACTGCGGAAGTGAGTTCGCCCCGTGGCGCGATGTGCTCGAAAAGGGCAGAGGCTCGAAGTATTACGATTGGTTCTTCATTAACTCCGAGGACTTTGCGCGCGAGGATCTCTCCACTGAGGACGCGCGATTCTACAGCTTTTCGTTCTGGGCGGGCATGCCCAAGCTCAACACCAACAACCCCGAGGTCGTCGAGTATTTCACCAAGCTGTGCATATACTGGGCGCACGACTGGCAGATAGACGGTATCCGCTTCGACGTCGGCGACGAGGTGTCTCACGCCTTCATCCGCTATCTGCGCGACGCCGTCAAGAGCGTCAACCCCGATATCTATTTTCTCGGTGAGATCTGGATGGATTCGATCGGCTGGTTAGGCGGCGCCGAATACGACGCGGTCATGAATTATCCTTTCCCTAACGCCGTCAACGATTTCTTCGGCAACGGGGACAGGAGCTTTGAGGATCTGATCTTCTCTCTCAATTACTGCCGCACGCTTTATCCCGCTCAGGTAACGCGCTGTCTGCTGAATTTCCTCGACAACCATGACACGCCGCGTCTGGCTTCGATCTGCTCGGACGACGATGATATGCTCCTGCGGCTCGCCGTGCTGCTGACTTTTCCCGGCAGTCCCTGCCTGTATTACGGCGCCGAGATCGCCATGCAGGGCATGAGCTCTCCGTACAACCGCGCCTGTATGCCGTGGAAGGAGATCGATGAGGGCAGGTTCGCCGACTTCACCGAAAGGATATCCGCGCTGATCGGTCTGCGCAATTTGGAGCCCGCGTTCAGAAGCGACGAGCTGACCTTTTTGCCCGATCCCTCTCACAAGCGCCTTGTGCGCTACCGCAAGGCGAACAAGATCGAGGTCGCCCTGAACGCATCGGAGGAGGAGCTTCCGTTTGAGGTGAAAGGCAATATTTTTTTTCAGAATAATTATTCGGACGGCAGCCTCAAAAAATACGGCGTCGTCATATATAAAACCGAATAATAAGCTTTGAAAAGAGGTATATGAAATGAAAAAAATCACTGTTTCAGCCGCGGCGCTGATGCTTGTGCTGCTCACACTTTTCTCCGCGTCGGGCTGCAGGCCAAAGGAAAAGCCGAGCGACGAGCCGATACGCAGTCTTATCGCACGCTTTGAGAAGGCTTGTCATGAGCTCGACGGCGAGGAGATCTACGACTGCTTTAATCCCGACATCACCAAAGCCATAGATTTTGCAGCGGGGCTGGTAGGCGTTGACGCAGGGGAGCTTGTCGGTCAGCTCTTTCAATCGCTCGGCGGCTCTGAGGATTCACAGGAATTTCTCTCTACCGTGACGATCACGGTAACCGCTGTCTCCTTCAATGCTAAGGGCGACTCCGCTAAGGCGGATGTGATCATGACCGTGCCTGTCGACGACGCTGTGAGAAGCTGCAACTCGACGATCACCTGCGTGCTAAGGGATGAGCGGTGGTATATCTCAGAATTCCGCGTTCCCACGCTGAGCGATTTCTCATGAGGTGCCTTATAGCCGGTCTGATGACCGAATTTGAACCGAGGTACGATGAAACCGTCAAGCTCGCCAAGCCCTTTGAGTATGAGGGAGAGCGCGAAACTGATATAAGTCTGTCGGTTTCGGACGAGGAGCTCGAAAACCTGCAAAAAAAGATGGTCGAAGGCTCGACTGTCGGTGCGACCGAAAACTTTTTGCTCTCGTCGGTTTTCATGCGCAAGGCGATAACGCGCGGCGTCATGCTGCTCCACGCCTCCGCCTTGGTCGTCGACGGCGGCGCTTATCTGTTTTCGGCGCAGTCGGGAGTGGGCAAGTCCACCCACACAAGGCTTTGGCTGAGTGAATTCGGCGATGCCGTCCACATCCTTAACGACGACAAGCCGGTTCTGAAAATCGGCGGCGACAGCGTTACGGTCTGCGGAACGCCGTTCGACGGCGGCAGCGGAATAGCGCTCAACGAGAGCTGTCCGCTCAGGGCGATAATCTTTCTCGAGCGCGGAGAGCGCAACAGCGTTTCAAGACCCGACAAAAAGCGGATACTGCGCGAGCTGTACTTCGCCACCGCGCACAGGGTCGGCAGGGTGTCGGCAGAGGCGATGCTCGACAATTTTGAACGCCTGATGGCTCTCACCGAGTTTTACGTCCTGACCTGCAATATGGAGCCCGAGGCGGCTCATGTCGCCTATGACGCGATCATCGGAAGTAAATAACAACATAAACGGCTGCCGCTATGCAAGCGACAGCCGTTTTCGGTATTGCTTATGATTTTTTTCTGTGTGGCATCATTCAAGTATCTCGCACTGGTATCTGCCCTTGGGGGTGAGCTGGTCAACCACGTAGTAGGTCGCGCCTTTGACATAGACGGTATTGTCGGTCTGCACCGTTCCGTTGTTGAAGATCACAAGGGTCGAGCCCTCGGGGACTTCAAAGGTATATGCGGCGTGACCGTTGATCGGCTCCGCAGGGGTCATCGGAACGCCGTTCCATTCGACCATTGATTCTCCGCCCCAGTAGTAGCAGCAGATCGTTCCGCTCCAGTCGAGGGTGTTGATGAAGGTTATAGTGTTTTGGGCTCGTTCTGCTCCTCGGCAGGGAAATGATCGATGAGACCGACGGCGTACATCTGGATATAGGTGGCATCAGAAACGGTGACAAAGCCGTCGCCGTCAACGTCGCCCAGCTCGTATTTGAGCGCCTCGGGGATCTCGAGCTCCGCGCTGATGCGCTGGACCGCGGTCGCGTCGACAACGTCTATGCCGCTCTCAAAGTTGAGGTCGCCCTTGCGGATGGTCTTGGTGTAGTCCGCCTTCATCTCGTTCGAGAGCCACGCCGCGCGGCTGATCATCCAGTCGGCGGCATAATCGAACATTCCGCTGAAGTTGTTCTGGTAGCGGGTAGCGGTGCTGCTCACCGAATAGTTGCCGGTAAAGAGCCCGTAGCTCGCCTTGTTGAGACGGGAGTGGTCGGCGATCCAGCTTCCGGTGTTGAGCAGCCAGCCGGAGGTGTAGTTCATCTCGGCGCTGCCTAAGCTCAGCGCCTTGTATTCCTCGGCGGAATACAGCTCGGGAGCGACGGCGGGATTGTTGAATTCGCCCGAGAAGTGGTGGATAGCGGGAACGAACTGCTCAAACCAGATCTCGGCGGCTCTCGCCTTGACCATGGTGTTCTTTGAAAGGTTGTTGATGATGTTGGTCGAGTACTTGCCGTCCGTGCTGTTGCTGCCCTTATAGCGGCACCACCAGCCTGTGTATGAGGTGTAATCGCTTACGCCGATCGCGCGCAGCTCGCTTCCGACGCCAACGGCATTGCCGAGTGAGTTGTCATAATCCCAGACCGGAGAGCCGTAGAACTTATAAACTCCGTTCTCGTCCGGACGGTAGGTGAAGAACGTCGAGGAAACGCCGCTGTCCCAGTTTTTGCCGAGCTCGTTGATCAGGTAAAGCTTGGTCACGGAATCGAGGTCGGCGACCGAAGAAACGTCTCCCTTGGGACGCTGGCAGACGGTCTGGAATTCCTCGAATTTCTGCTTGACATAAGCCTTGACCTCGTCATAGCCTACTGTGCCGGGATCGACCTCGGGGGATTTGATCGTGATCTTTACTCCGCTGTCGAGGGTCACATAGTAGTCGTCCGCGCCGGCGCTCGCGTCAACCTCCGCGATGAAGGCGAAGTCGTCCTTTACGGTTCCGTCGGAGTTGAGATATCCGTCGTCGCTGACCTCGGGAACGAGGCTGCCGGGCTCGACCTTCTCGGTCATCTGGTAGCTGCCCCAGTAGAAGCCGTTCGAGTAGAAATCTACATAGCGTGAATCGGAGGCGTAGGGCATTCCGACCGCGTCGGAGAGGTCATAGAGGATGCGGTTGCGGCTCAGCGAGTCGTCCTGATAGTTGGCGAGGATGGAGTATTTTTTGCTTTTAGCCATGCCGCCGACGGAAACCTTTTTGTCGTAGGTGATGTTATACGCCTTTTTGGGCTTGCCCCAGGTCGTGTTGCCGCGTCCCTTGATCTTCTTGACCGGTGTGTTGTCGATCTTGCCGTCGGGGCTGACTATCGCGCCGGTCGCGGAAGCGCTCAGGCTCTTGTCCGTGTTGAGGTAGGTCATCAGCTCGGTGCCGTTGCCGTCTGCGCTGGGGTTGTTGACGTATATCGCCGCCTCGGCGTTCGACCTCATGCAGCGCAGGGTGTATGTATAGCCGTCGGCGGTGACTGCGTAGTCGGTGTTTTCTTCATACGGCACAGCCTCGGTGGTTCCCGAGGCGATCGTCACGCCGTTGAATGTGACGTCGGTCAAAAAGCCGTTGTATACGTCGATGCTGCCGCTGTCGGCTGAGGACGGGAGGAAGAAGTATTTCATTGCGGAATTGTAGACCTGAAAGGTCTCGGAATGTGAGCTCTGCCATGCCTGCCAGGCGTTGGTGTCGGACGAGCCCCGGACTGCGTGAACATAGAGCGCGGAGCCGATGTTCATCGAGGTGGGAGCGCCTCTGTCGATCTCCTCGGCAGACGCCGCAAAGAGCGCGGAGCAGGGGAGAAGCATTGTTGCCGCGACTGCGGCTGCGATGATTTTTTTCATTTGGTGCCTCCTTTTTTTGCGGTTAGTGAACAAATAACGGTTTTTGTCAAATTTTATTTAAAATTCGGACAAAAACATTGTTTTTCATTACTATTTTATCACCGAGTTATCACATTTGCAAGCGAATTTGTATAAATTTTTGATTAATTAAAAAAATGACTTTATTTTTTGTGATTTGTCTGTTATAATATCATAGTAGAAATATATTTCACAATTTAAGGATGTGTACTTATGAATTTATCAAAGCTTATCCCTGCATTAGCCGCCTCGATGGCTATCGTTTTTGCCGCGGGTACTCTCGTCGGCTGTACCGATTCGGGCGTATCGCCCTCGGACACGGATCAAACCTCACAGGCTGTCGAGGACGCCACAAGGATCATCAACGGCTTATATACCGATAAGGACGGCAACATCCTGCTTGACGACAACAACGAGCCGGTGACCGCGCCCGAGGTAGGCGAGGTAATGCCCACCGACGCTCAGGGCAGCATCATCCTGCCCGACGTCCCCGAGAACGGCGGCTCCTCACAGTCCTCGGACGGCAGCTCGTCAAGGACCTCTTCCTCTAATTCCGAGTCCTCAAAATCCTCGTCCTCAAAGACTGAGTCAAGCTCAAAAACCGAATCAAGCTCAAAGACCGGGTCGTCCAAGACTGACGATTCCGATAACAAGGGCTCGTCCAAGGTGCTCAACGTCGGCGGCAAGAGCTATAACATCGGCGACACCGTTGTCCAGACCTATTCCGTGGAGAGCGAGGTCGAGTTCATCAACTATCAGGCTATCGTGACCTACGACGGACAATACCTCAAGGTCAAATCCGCAAAGCTCCAGAAGCCCGCATCCGCAGGCGGCATACTCAATTATAAGCTCGACCAGAAGATCAAGTTCAACGGAGTCAATCTCTCCGGCTATGATTATTCCGAGGGCGGCGCTTTCCTCGTCATCGAGTACGAGGCGCTCGCGGCAGGCTCCACCAGTCCCGAATTCACCTGGGAGGTGCTGACCGATATGTCCGAGACCAGCCTGCTCAGCAACGGCAAGCCCGTCTCCACCTTCAAGCTCAGCGAGAGCTTTCAGTAAATCGGCGTGTCGGTAAAGACCGACCTATATAAAGCAGTTTTTGATAAATAACACAAGGGCTTGGCTCTTACTCATGAATCGAGTTAGAGCCAAGCCCATTTTAGTGTAGAAAAATAATGAAAGTTAAAAATGCTAAACCATAAAAACGAACCGACATCCGTACAGTTTCATAACAATCGCCGCAGAGAGATAAAAAACATAAGTTAGGATGATAAACCTTTAGAACGAACAAACGTCCTGATAGGAGCAGCATTGCCGCCGTAGCTGTATTTAAAAAACGTAAGTTAGGACATAAAACCTTTAGAACGAACAAACGTCCTGATAGAAGCAGCATTGTATCAGTAGCTGTATTTAAAAAATTTTGTGGGCTACTGCTACTATTACGGAGCGTCCTTCCATGGAGAGGCGGCGGTTGTAGAGCATGATGTTGTCGTATTCGCAGATAACGCGGTCTGCGCTGCGACCCGTGTCAACATAGAGCTTCCAGGTGTAGCCTGTCGGCAGACCGGGCAGCTCGATGTCGGTGCGCTCCCAATGAGCGTTGATGCCGAAATAGACGATCTCGTCAAGCCCCTTGATGCCGTCGGAGGAGCCGGCGTACATTACGCCGACCATGCGTGATTCATGGGTGAAATCGGTTTTCCACGGCTGAGCCGAGTGCAGGCTCTCGGGCGGGAAGGTGCAGGTGCAGGCGCGGCGGTTCTTTGTGATAACGTGGAAGCGTTTGCGCAGGGCGATCATATATTTGAAAAACTCGAATACATCGCTGTATTTTTCCTTGCGGCTCCAGTCGAGCCAGGAGGTGATGTTGTCCTGACAGTAGGCGTTGTTGTTGCCGAACTGGGTGTTGCAGAATTCGTCGCCCGCAGGGAACAGCGCGGCTCCGCGGCTGCACATCAGAGTAGCGAATGCGTTCTTGACCATCCTCAGGCGCAGCGCGTTGATGCCGGGATCGTCGGTGTCGCCCTCGACACCGCAGTTCCAGCTGTTGTTGTCGTTGGCGCCGTCGGTGTTGTTCCAGCCGTTTTTATAGTTGTGCTTCTCGTTGTAGGAGTACATATCCCACAGCGTAAAGCCGTCGTGACAGGTGAGGAAGTTGACTGAGGCGCAGTTGCCGCGGTAGCTGGGGTCGTAGAGATCCTTTGAGCCGGTCAGCCTGTGAGCCGCAGCCCACGCGAGTCCGCCGTCGCCCTTGAGGAAGCGTCGCAGGTCGTCGCGGTATTTTCCGTTCCATTCAGCCCAGCGGTTCCATGACGGGAAGCTGCCGACCTGATAAAGTCCGCCGGCGTCCCACGCCTCGGCGATCAGCTTTGTCTTGCCGAGGATCGGGTCAAAGGCGAGGCTCTTGAGCAGAGGAGGCTGATCCATCGGCGTGCCGTCCTCGTTGCGTCCGAGGATAGAGGCGAGGTCGAAGCGGAAGCCGTCGATCTTGTATTCGGTGACCCAGTAGCGCAGACAGTTTCTGATGAAATCGCGCACGATGGGGTGGTTGCAGTTGAGCACGTTGCCGCAGCCGCTGAAGTTGTAGTATTTGCCGTCGGGCGTGAGCATGTAGTAGATGTTGTTGTCGATGCCCTTGAAGCTGAAGAAGGGACCCATCTCGTTGCCCTCGGCGGTGTGGTTGAACACCACGTCGAGGATGACCTCGATGCCGTTGCTCTTGAGCTCGCGGATCAGCAGCTTGAGCTCGGTGCCCTCGCGGTTATGCTCGTGATCGGCTTCATAGGAGGTGTTGGGCGCGAAGAAGCAGACGGTGTTGTAGCCCCAGTAATCATAGAGCTGCTCGCCCTCAAAGTTGCGGTACGCGCCGTTCTCGTCGAATTCAAAGATAGGCATGAGCTCGACGGCGTTTACGCCCAGTTCCTTGAGATAGGGGATCTTCTCGCGGATGCCGGCAAAGGTGCCGCGGTTCTTTACGCCGGAGGACTGGTCATAGGTAAAGCCGCGCACGTGCATTTCATAGATGATAAGCTCCTCGAGCGGGATCGACGGGGCGGTAAAATTGCCCCAGTCGTAATCGTTAAAGACGACGCGCGCCTTGTAAACGCATTGATCGGGCTGACGTTCGCCCCAGTTGCTCTGACCCGTGACCGCCTTGGCATAGGGGTCGAGCACATACATATCCTTGTTGAAGATCAAGCCCTTCTCGGGGTCATACGGACCGTCAAAGGAATAGGCGTATTCAAATTTGTCTATTTCAAGACCGAAAACGATCATGGAGTAGGTGTTTCCCACCTTGTAGGAATCGGGAAACGGTATCTGCGCGTAGGGACGGCGCTTGTTGTTGTGGAAAAGCAGGAGCGTGCAGGAGGTCGCGGTAAAGGAGCTTATGGTAAAATTTACTCCTCCGCGAACGGGCGACGCTCCGTCCATTTCATAGTAACCGGGTCTTACTTCAAAATCTCCGATTCTGTCTGTGGGTTTCAGATCCCTTAACATCTATTTTTTCCTCCCAAATTTCAGTCGTAATAATCCACAATATACATTATTCATTATAGCATATCAGGGTGTATTTTTCAATGTCAAATTTTACATAAGTTATAAAAATATGCCGCTTTTCAACATTTTGTCAACCGCTGATACATGGTTGTTGTATTGTGGAAAGTCTATATGATTTTATATGATAATTGAGGAAACGCGAAAAAAAATTCATGTAAAATGTAAACTGCGGAAATATTGCTAAAAAATCGTGTTTTTGTCGATTGTTGTCGTCGTCGGAAAAGGGTCCGAAAAACGTCCGAAAAACGGCTGAACCCCCCGACTGAGCCGTCTGCTAATGTACCAAAAAAGCATTGGAAAAATTGTATAAAAATTCCGTATTGTACATGCCGTTTCTGTGTGCTATAATAAGATGAATACTGAATAATTCTGTCCGTTTTCGGACATTGAAAGGATGTTAGGTATGATTGTAAAGGATATAATCAATATACTTGAGGGCGAGGTCATCTGCGAGGGCGACCTTGAGCAGGAGATCAAAACCGCCTGCGGCTCCGATATGATGAGCGATGTGCTCGCCTTTGTAAAGGATCAGTCCGTGCTGCTGACGGGACTCGTCAATCCCCAGGTCGTTCGCACCGCCGAGATGATGGACATGGCGTGCATCGTCTTCGTGCGCGGCAAGGATCCCGATCAGTCCATCATCAGCCTCGCCGAGAGCAGAGGCATTACGCTGATGAAGACCCGCTACAGAATGTTCACCGCCTGCGGTCTATTGTATTCCAACGGTCTGTCGGGGGGAACAAAGGTATGAGCGCTCTGCATCTTCATTACGACGTTTCCAGCGAGGATTTTACCCGCGCGGGAGAGGCGAGCGGTCAGGTGAAAAAGACCCTGAAATCGCTCGGCTATAATTCCGACGCTATCCGCAGGGTCGCCATAGCTATGTATGAGGCTGAGATCAACATGGTGATCCACGCCGACGGCGGCTTCTGCGACGTAGATATCTATCCCGACCGCGTAGAGATCCTGCTCTCGGACAAGGGACCCGGTATCCCCGACGTTGAGAAGGCGATGCAGGAGGGCTATTCCACCGCGCCCGATAACGTCCGCTCGCTCGGCTTCGGAGCGGGCATGGGTCTGCCCAATATCAAGAAGTATACCGACGAGATGAGGATAGAGACCACGATCGGAGTCGGAACGAACCTTTATTTGACGGTAAAGGTTTGATAAGCCGGTTTCCCGGGGAGAAGAACCGGCAATTACCCTGAAAAAGGAGATTTTATGAGCACCTATTTCCATTCGGTGGAGCTGAACGCCGACGCGTGCTGCGGCTGTACCAACTGCCTCAAGCGCTGCCCGACCGAGGCGATCCGCGTTCACGGCGGCAAGGCTAAGATACTCACCGAGCGCTGCATAGACTGCGGCGAGTGCATCAGGATATGCCCTCACCACGCCAAGCGCGCTCACAGCACCACCCTTGAAGAAATCGATCAATTCAAATACAAGGTAGCGATACCCGCTCCGGCTCTGTTCGGACAGTTCAATAACCTCGACAATATCGACGTGGTGCTGACCGGACTGAAGGCTGTCGGCTTTGACTGCGTGTTCGAGGTTTCACGCGCGGCGGAGCTTGTCAGCGAGGCGACGCGCAAGCTCATCAAGGAGGACAGACTCAAGAAGCCGATCATCAGCTCAGCCTGTCCCGCTGTCGTGCGCCTTATAAAGATACGCTTTCCCGAGCTCTGCGGCAACGTAATGCCCCTGCTCGCACCGATGGAGGTCGCGGCGAGGATATCGCGCAGAGAGGCAAAGCTGAAAACCGGTCTGCCGGATGAGGATATCGGAGTATTCTTCATCACGCCCTGTCCGGCAAAGGTCACCGAGACCTACTCGCCGACCTCGACCGAAAAAACCGCCTGCAACGGCGCTATCGCGATCTCAAAGATATATCCCGAGCTGACCCGCGCGATGGATCACCTGACCGAGGTCGAGTCGATCTCGCATTCGGGCTTGATGGGCATCGGCTGGGCGACCTCCGGCGGCGAGGCTGCCGCCATGCTCGGCGACCGCTATCTTGCCGCCGACGGCATCGAAAACGTCATCCGCGTGCTCGAGGAGCTCGAGGACGACCACATCCGCGACGTCGAGTTCATCGAGCTCAACGCCTGCTCCGGCGGCTGCGTCGGCGGAGTGCTGACCGTCGAGAACCCGTATGTGGCTCAGGCGAGGATACATAAGCTCAGAAAATACCTGCCCGTATCCCTCAATCATCTCGAGGAGAAGCAGCTCGACCGAATGCTGTGGGAGAGCGAACTCGAGTATGACGCGGACATTTTCCGCCTCGACGAGGATATCATAAAGGCAATGCAGATGATGTCGGATATGGAGACGATCTTAGCAGGACTGCCGGGTCTTGACTGCGGCTCCTGCGGAGCGCCCACCTGCCGCGCCATGGCTGAGGACATCGTCAGAGGCAAGGCAAAGGAGATCGACTGCATCCATAAGCTGAGGGCGCAGATTCAGAACGTGTACAACCAGCTTAAAGATACGATATAAATTATT
>CACWKB010000039.1 GCA_902761375.1 uncultured Ruminococcus sp.
CGCAATAGAACCTCTTCTTGGCACTTTGCTTCCCTCCTTCACAATAATTGAGATATCATAGGTACTCGAAAGCGACAAACTCCCGTATGCCAACAAGAAATCCACATTATATATGAAAATCCTGCCGCATAGCAGAAACTTAAATATCTGTTTAAGTTAAGAGAGTCTTGTCAATTCCTTATTTACCTTTGGTTTTGGGACGCTTTGCGCCGTACTTGGAACGGCTCTGCATACGTCCGGAAACGCCCTGCGCGTCAAGTGTGCCGCGGACGATGTGGTAACGGACACCGGGAAGGTCCTTTACACGGCCGCCGCGAATAAGCACTACCGAGTGCTCCTGCAGGTTGTGACCTACGCCGGGGATGTAGGAACTGACTTCGATGCCGTTTGAAAGTCTTACTCTTGCGATCTTTCTCAGCGCGGAGTTAGGCTTTTTCGGGGTCGCGGTCTTTACTGCGGTGCAAACGCCTCTCTTCTGGGGTGAGTTCTGGTTGATTGCAACTCTCTTCTTGGAGTTCCAGCCCTTCAAAAGTGCGGGCGCCTTTGCCTTCTTCTCAGAAACCTCTCTGCCCTTGCGTACCAACTGGTTAAATGTAGGCATATTTTTCCTCCTTTCAAATTTTATAGGATCATTGTTTCGCGGAGCTTAGCCGCCCAAAAATGGGCGCACTTACAGAATACTCCACGATTACTCATTATAACTCATCCCCTCCCCCTTTGTCAACCCTTTTTTACGAATCTCTGATAGAACTTCGGTTTTTGGGAAAGCTTCATCCACTATCGTACTCTCCATCTGGCATCAACGAGGCAAGTTAGGAAAAGTTTTATTTGCTTCGCCCTTAAAAGGTTCTCGACAGTGAACTTTTGATAGAGAAACTTAAAAAACTGTCATACTCTCCATCGGACACTAACGTGTTAGGGATTATGGATTATAATTGTAGGGGTCGATCTTGATCGACCCGGAACCGACGTTGCCTTTACATCCGATCTTTCGGCAGCGAGCCGAACGTTCGACGGCAGCAAAAACCTCCTTTGTTAAAGGAGGTGGCACGGCGCTTTGCGCCGTGACGGAGGATTTACATGGCAGATGTCAACCGAAAAGTGTAAGCGTCATTCGATAAAACCCGACGTCCGCCCGTATAGGAAGCAGAGTTTTCCTATCAGAAATCGGTATGAAAGGAAACCACGGCGCAAAGGGCAGACACATGGGTCTGCCCCTACGAAGTATCGGACGTTTATTTACAGCAGAAAGCACGGCATTAGAATATAATGCGTGTTCGGAAATCCTCATTCAGCGTTTGGCTGTGAACCTACAGGGCTCCACTTGAGGGGAGCTGTCAATCCGTTAAGGATTGACTGAGGGGTGGTTTGCGCCGCACTTTCCTTACAATCCGACGTTGTTCTGTAAAGCAAACCTATAGTTCATCGCAAAACGGTATCACGAAAAGATAAAGCTCGTTCCCGTTCCCCCACCCCTCAGTCGCGCTTTTGGCGCGGCAGCTCCCCTCAAGTGGAGCCCGATTTCCTCCCTAAATTTTCAACTTTCCATTTTCAACTTTCAACTAAAACCCTACCTGTACCCGAGCTCCTCCATTACCTCTACGATGGTGTTGATGTTTGCGCGCTCGACGGCGGTTATCCGGCTCTCGTCGAAATCCTCCGGGTCGATCGTGCCGTTGTACCATGAGCGGGATTCAAAATACTCGCGGATGAAGTCGGTTTTGAAGCGTCTGCCGTGGCGGGCGTAGATCTCGTTCAGGGCAAGGGTCAGCTCGTCCTCGCTGAGCCCGCGCAGCTCGTCGGCTGAGATCAGCCTTGTGTCGGAGCCGTCGATGATATAGCCGCCCTTGCTGCCGCTGTCCGAGGATTTTTCGGAGGACTTCGAGGAGGACTTCTTCGGCTTGGTCGGGGGCTCGGTGACGGGCGAGGTGTTGTCGACGCCCTTTGAGATGAACAGGATCACCCGGTCGGACTGCGGTATCGTGCCGGACATCGGGAACTGACCGATGACGGTCTCGGCGGGTACGGTATCGCTGTACTCGCGCGAAACGGTGTATCGCACCCCGTTGTAGTTGAGCGTTTCGTAAGCCTCGGAGGCGGTCATGCCGATCACGCTCGGCACCTCGACGGTCTTCAGCGCGGTGGAAGCCTCCTCGGTGGTCGGCTCCTCGGTCGGAACGTCGGTTACGGGAACGGCAGGTCTCTGCGGGACCGCCGCGTTCCAGATACGGTCGCCGAAAAGCATTATCACCAGCGCGATCAGGGCGCCCGCAAGCACTACGGATGAAAAGATTATCGCCGCCTTTATCAAGCCTCGGTTCATATGAGCTGCCTCCTTTTGTCACGGTCCATAATTCGCCTTCATTGTACCATTTGTCACGGAAAATGTCAAATATAGTTTTATCCCCGAGCCGATATATATTCGTCCGAACAGCGCAAAAGAAGCCCTCCGCTTTCGCGGAGAGCTCCGGATGGATCGGTTTATATCAAAACTGTTGTAATGATCAGGCTTCCGGGGTTTTCCAATCGCCCATAATGTCCTTTCCCTCGTCGTCATAGCCGCTTACGACAAAGATGTCGCCGTCGCGGGCTCGGTTGCGGGCTCGGTTGCGGGCTAGGTCGCGGGTACCTTGGGTCCGTCGAGGCGGATGCAGCCGTAGAACCAATCATCGCCGCCGTCGGAGCCGGGACGGAAGTAAACGTCATAGACGCCGTCCTCGGTGATCTCGCCGTTCTCGCCGCAGTTGTTGCCCCAGCCGGCGGGATACCAGTCGGAATCCTCGAACTTGGTGCCGTCCAGCGAGAAGGCTACCTTGAACTGATCGGTGGTCTTGAGCTCAAGACCGAAGTATACATATTCGTTCGCAAGGGTGCTCTCGTTCTTAACGAGCTTGTAATCGGCGTTGGGAGTCCAGCCTGCAAAGCTGCCTGCGAGGTAGTAAGCGCCGACCTCGTCCTCCTTGGATTCGGTTGCGGGCTCAGTCGCGGGCTCGTCGCCCTAATCGGCAAGAACGAACATAGCGGAGAACTTAGCGCCTTGCTTGGTAGCGGGATCAAAGTCTCTGAGGTCGAAGGTGATGATCACGTTATAAACGAGATCAACATCGTCATTGTCGTCCTCGCAGTCGAGGTGGATGTTGTCTCCGTTGTAGTTGCAGGTGCCTTCGATCAGATAACCGTTCTCGATCTCTGCTCTCTCGCCTGCGGTGCCGCCCCAGTTTACAGACCAGTCGCTGTTGTTCTGGCTGTCGGCGGTGAACTTGAGCTCAAAGTTGTTGTACTCAACAATATTGGTGTAGGTGATAGCGTAAACACCCTCGGCGATCTCTTCCATGATATTCTCATCGGCAGCGGGGTTCCACGAAATGCCGTTGAGCCAGTTGGGGCTGTCCTTTACGGTGCCGCCAACGGTGCGGATGACTTCGTAATCTGCGGAAGGAGTTCCGACAGCGTCGCCGGTAACAAGGATCTCGCCGGTCTCGGGGTTATAGGTAACGGTTACGTCGCACTCCTCGGTGACAACAAAGTCAACGTTGAGGTCGGTAGCGTTGTAGCCGTGCCAGATAGCCTGAGCAACGTCGTCCTCGGGCAGCTCAACGACCTTGAGCTGATACATTGCGCCGTCCTCGTTAGCAGCAAGAGCAACGAAGGTGTACTCATACAGACCGTCGTCGTTGAGGCTCATCTGAGTTTCGGAACCGGGGGTGACCGTCCAGCCGGGATCAACCAGAGCGCTGTTGCCTACTACGTAGAAGAATACATCCTGCTCGGCGGGCTCGGTTGCGGGCTCGGTTGCGGGCTCGGTTGCGGGCTCAGTCGCGGGCTCAGTGGTCTCAGCGGGCTCGGTGACCTCAGCGGGCTCAGTGGTCTCGGCGGGCTCGGTAGTCTCGGCGGGCTCGGTGACCTCAGCGGGCTCGGTGACCTCAGCGGGCTCAGTGGTCTCGGCGGGCTCAGTGACCTCGGCGGGCTCAGTGGTCTCGGCGGGCTCAGTGGGCTCGGTCTTTTCGACGGGGAATTCAGTGATAAGTCCCGCGGCGAACATCTGGATCAGGGTAGCGTCGGTTACATCAACAACGCCGTCGCCGTTGACGTCGCCGACAATGATCTGATCGTCGGTGAATTCAACGAGATCTGCCGCATACTTCTGCACCAGAGTCGCGTCGTCGACAAAAACCTGGCCGTCGCCGTTTACGTCGCCGTAAATGATCTCTGCCTGTGTGTCGTCATCAGCAGCAAAAGCGGTGACGGAAGCAGCGCACGTGATGCACGAAAACGCCAAAAGTACCGCCAAAAGCAGGCTGATGAGCTTTTTGGATTGTCTCATAAAATATTCCTCCTTTGATTTTTGCACATCTGTGCTGCCATTCCGATGGCATACACGGTATGAACAGTATAATTATAACAAAAATGTCAATACTTTGCAAGAAGTTTTCAATATTTTTATCAGGTTTTTACAAGATTTTATTTCTTTTTCAGAAAGAAAACCCGCCGAACAGCGTCGACGGGTTTTTTAATGCTATATTTTCAGACATTATATTAGGGGTTAGGGATTAGGGGTTAGGGATTAGGGGTTAGTGGTTAGGGATTAGGGATTAGGGATTAGGATCATTATACTAAATTATATGATTATATGCAAAACAGCTTATAAACTCTGAGCTCATCCGAACGGATCATGCCCAGCCCGATAAAGCCGCAGCGCTCATTTACGCGGAAAAGCTCTCCGTCGGACAGCGACCTGCCTCTGAGCGAGGTGCGCTCAAGCGAGAGCGCGCCGCCGTTTCGGAAGCGCTTAGCCTGAGCCTCGGACAGCGTGACCGCCTCGTATCCGGCAAAAAGGCTCTCGACCGGGCGCAGCGCGGTCTCGGTCTGTCCGCTTTCCGACAGAGCGCGGAGCCTGTCGAGCGAAACGCAGTCGCCGAGCGTGAAGCCGCAGGCGCAGGTGCGCCTCAGCGCGGTCATCACCGCGCCCGTACCCAGCGCGCTGCCGAGATCGTCGATCAGCGTGCGCACATAGGTACCCTTGGAGCAGCGGACGAGCAGCTCGCCCTCCTGAGCTTCTTCGTCAAAGCTCAGCAGCTCCAGCGAGCAGACGGTGACCGTCCTCGGGCTCCTCGCGACCTCGACGCCCTGACGCGCGAGGTCATACAGCCGCTTTCCGTTCTGCTTTATCGCCGAGTACATCGGCGGTATCTGGCTTATCTCTCCGCGAAAGGCTCCGAGCGCGGCCTCGAGCGCTTTTCTGTCAGCCGTTTTATCGAACCTCTCCCTGACCTCGCCCCAGATATCGAGGGTGTCGGTGGTCATTCCGAGGCGGAACTCGGCGCGGTATTCCTTGTCGTGATCGGGGATGATATCCTGCGCCTTGGTCGCCCTGCCGAGCAGCACGGGCAGCACGCCCGTGGCGTTGGGATCGAGCGTGCCGGTGTGACCGGTCTTGCGCTCTCCGGTGAGCCTGCGCACGACGGCGATCACATCGAAGGAGGTGAAGCCCCGGGGCTTGTCGATTATCAGCACACCGTTCATAGGACCTCGTCCACCGCCGCCCTGAGCCTTGACTTCACCTCGTCAAGGCTGCCGATTATCGTGCAGCCCGCAGCCTCGGCGTGGCCGCCGCCTCCGAAGCCGCGGCAGAACTCCGCGGCGTTGACGAAGTTTTTGTCGCTGCGGACGGATATCTTGAACTCGCCCTCGGTCTTTTCGCGCAGGGTTATGCCGATCACGACGCCCTCGATGCTCCTCGGGATTGAGGCGAGCCCCTCGAGCTCGCCGTCGCCGACCCCGAGCCTGCGCTGCAGCTCCAGCGGAGCCGCGATAACTGCGCAGCGGCCGTCGGCGCTGTACTCGATCGTGGCGTAGATTTCCTGCTCGAGCCTGAGCTTTTTGCGCGTCTTGGTGTCGAACATCGCCTTGTTGATCGCGGGAGCCTTTGCGCCCGCCTCGATCAGATCGGCGGCGATGCGCAGGGTCTCGGGCGTGGTGTTGCCGTATTTGAAGCAGCCCGTATCGGTCGAAACGCCCGTGTAGAGGCAGTCGGCGATATCGGCTGTGATCTCGATATCCATAAAGCGGAACAGGCGGTAGAGTATCTCGCAGTTAGAGGCTGCGTGAGGGTCGACGTGCTTTTGCTTAGCGTTCACGCGGTTGATCGCGTGGTGGTCGACGCAGAGGTCGATCCTGCCCTCATACGCCTCGATGTTGTCGCCGAGCAGCTTTTCGTCCGCTACATCGACGCTGACGACGGTCTGCGCCTCGAAGTCCTGCGCGGGGACGAGGCGCGAAAGAAATTCAAAATTCTTCGGGACGCCCGTGGTGATCACCCTTGCGCGCTTGCCGATCTGGTTCAGCGCAAGGGCAAGGGCAAAGCCGCTGCCGAGGGTGTCGCCGTCGGGATAGGCGTGGGTGAGTATCTCAAAGCAGTCGCGCGAGCGCAGAAATTCGCCGAGCTGCTCAAACGTCGCTTGACTCATCGTCGCTCTCCTCGCTTTCGGTGATATCAAGGCTGTTCAGGATGCGGCTGATGTTCGCGCTGTATTCGATGCTGTCTGTGGGGGTGAATATCAGCTCGGGAACGTGGCGCAGCCTGAGCCTGCGGCCGAGCTCGCGGCGGATGAAGCCGCCCGCGGACTTGAGCCCCTTGACCGCCTCCTTGGCGCGGTCGAGACCCTCGATGGCGCTGACATAGACGGTGCAGTATGAGAGGTCGTTGGTGACCTCGACGCGCACGATCGACAGAAACGCGGTCGTCACGCGCGGATCCTTGAGCTCGCGGAATATCGCGGTCAGCTCGCGCCTGATGTCCTCTGTCGTGCGCTCTATTCTGTGTCCTGACATTATTAATTTACCTCTTTTTAAAGTATCTCGGCATAGCGTTTTGCTGTTTGGAGAAGTCCATCGACTTTTTAAATTATCTCGGCATAGCGTTTCGCTGTTTGGAGAAGTCCATCGACTTTTTAAATCTCCATCAGACACTAACGTGTTAGGGGTTAGGGATTAGGGGTTAGGGATTAGGGGTTAGGGATTAGGGGTTAGGGATTAGGGGTTAGGGATTAGGGGTTAGGGGTTAGGATTGCAGGGGTCGATCCGGATCGACCCGCAGGCGAAAATCGAGCCTTTTGTGCTCAATCGGCGGGGCGGTCGAGACCGCCCCTACATTTTTACTCTTAACTCTCTCAGTCCCTGTACTCCTCTATGGTATAGACCTCGAACATATCGCCCTCTCTGAGGTCGTTGAACTTCTCGAGTCCGATGCCGCACTCGTAGCCCTCGTTGACCTCCTTGACGGCGTCCTTGAAGCGCTGGAGCGAGCCGATGGCGTCCTCGGCGATGACGATGCCGTCGCGGATAACGCGCACCTTGCCGCCGCGCTGCACCTTGCCGCTCTTGATGTAGGAGCCGGCGATGGTGCCGACGGACTTGATCTTGATGACGTTGCGGCACTCCGCCATGCCCAGCACGACCTCGCGGGTCTTGGGAGCGAGCATGCCCTTCATAGCCGCCTCGATCTCGTTGATGCAGTCGTAGATGACGCTGTACAGGCGCATATCCACTCCCGAGCGCTCGGCATGATCCGCCGCTACCGCGTCGGGACGCACGTTGAAGCCTACGATGATCGCGGAGGAAGCCTCGGCGAGCATTACGTCGCTCTCGTTGATCGCGCCGACCGCGCCGTGGATGACGTTGACGCGAACCTCCTCGTTGCTGAGCTTCTCGAGCGACTGGCGGACAGCCTCGACCGAGCCCTGAACGTCCGCCTTGACGATGATCTGCAGCTCCTTGACCTCGCCGAGCTTCATCTGATCGAAGAGGTTGTCAAGGGTGACCTTGGTCTGAGCCTTGAACTGCTCCTCCTTCTTCTCGGACTTTCTCTGCTCGACCAGAGCGCGCGCAAGGCGCTCGTCGGTCACGGCGTCAAAGGTATCGCCGCCGGTCGGCACCTCGTCGAGACCCGTGATCTCAACAGGCACCGAGGGACCTGCCTCGGAAACCCTCTCGCCCTTGTCGTTGGTCATGACGCGGACTCTGCCTACGCTGGTGCCGGCTACGATCACGTCGCCCTTGCGCAGCGTGCCGTTCTGGACGAGCACTGTGGCGATGGGACCTCTGCCCTTGTCGAGCCTTGCCTCGATGACCGTACCCTTTGCGGCGCGGTTGGGGTTAGCCTTGAGCTCCTTCATCTCGGCTACGAGGGCGACCATCTCGAGCAGGTCGTCAAGACCCTGCTTGGTCTTTGCCGAAACGGGGATGCAGGGCGTGTCGCCGCCCCATTCCTCGGGAACGAGGTCATATTCGGTGAGCTGCTGCTTGACCTGCTCGGGGTTAGCGCCCACCTTATCCATTTTATTAATCGCTACTATTACCGAAACGCCCGCAGCCTTTGCGTGGTTGATCGCCTCTACGGTCTGGGGCATGATGCCGTCGTCCGCCGCAACTACGAGGATGGCGATATCGGTGACCTGGGCGCCTCTGGCGCGCATGGTGGTGAACGCCTCGTGACCGGGGGTATCGAGGAAGGTGATGGGCTTGCCGTCGATCTGAACGCGGTACGCGCCGATGTGCTGGGTGATGCCGCCTGCCTCGCCCGCGGTGACGTTCGCGTGGCGGATGGCGTCGAGGATCGAGGTCTTGCCGTGGTCGACGTGACCCATTACGACCACTACGGGCGCTCTGCCGACGAGCACGGACTCGTCGTCCTCGCTGTCGTCGATGATCTTCTCCTCGATAGTGACCACTACCTCCTTCTCGATCTTGGCATGGAACTCCATTGCGATCAGAGAGGCGGTGTCGAAGTCGATGGTGTCGGTCGCCGTGACCATGGTTCCCATCAGGAACGCCTTCTTGACGACCTCGGCTACGGTCGCCTTGAGGCGCAGAGCCAGCTCGGAGACCACGATCTCGTCGGGGATCTGCACGGTGATGGGCTTCTGCTTGCGCTCGAGCGCTATCCTCTTGAGGCGCTCCGCCTCGGTCTCGCGCTTGCCCTGGCGGCGGTTCTTCTGCTTCTGGGTGCGGTTTGAAAACTTCTGCTTCTTGGTGGTGTGGTCGCGGTCTGTGCTGCGCGACTTCGAGGTGCCGCTGGCGAGGTCGTCGTACTTTGAGTTGTAGCGCTCGACGTCGACGTTGGTGGCTCTGGTGTCGATGACCCTGCGCTTGCGCTCGTGGGTCTCCACCGGCTGCTGCTCGGGCTGAGCCTTTTTCTGCTCGGGCTTTTGGGGCTGCTTGGGCTGAGCCTTTTTGTCATCCGAGGGCTTCTCCTGCTTGGGCTGAGCCTTTTTGTCCTCGGCGGGCTTCTCCTGCTTGGGCTCGGGCTGTTCGGGCTCGGCGTCAAGCTTCGCGTTGCGCGCGGCGAAGTAGCTGTCGAGGCTCTCGACGGCGTTCTCCCTTGTCACCACGTCAAAGATCACGTCCACCTCAGCGGGCTCCAGCGAGGTGCCCGCCTTCTTGCTGACCGAGCAATACTTCTCGAGTATCTCGGTTATCCTCTTGTTCTGTATTCCTAAATCCGCAGCAATATCCTTTACCTTATATTTTATCATATAATACTCCTCTCTATTCATCCGATCATTCGGGGCGCGCCGTATCGTTTTCGGCGTCGATCAGCTTTACAAGCTTGTCGGCAAAGCCCCTGTCCTCGACCGACAGCACGCCGCAAAGCTTGCCGAGCGCAAGGCTCAGCTCCTCCTTGCTTCGCGGAAGCATGAGCGCCGTCACGCCGTATTTTTCGGCGGCGGCAAGCACCGGCTTGAGGCTGTTCCCGGAAAAATCCTCCGCGTAAAGCACCAGAAGGGATTTTCCGTCCGCGACCGACCGCACTGTAACCTCGGCTCCGGTCACAAGCTTTTTAGCCCTGAGGCACAGTCCCAAAAAGGACAGCAGTCTGTCGTTCATGGCTGCGCCTCCGAAAGCTCCGAGCTCATCGCCTCGTAGACCTCCTCGGGTATCATGCAGCTCAGCGAACGCTCGAACCTGCGCGCCTTTCGCGCCTTGGCAAAGCATTCGGGGTTTTTGCATACATATGCGCCGCGACCGGGCTTTTTGCCGTTGAGGTCGAGCGAAACGCCTCCCGGGGCGACGACCTCGCCGTTTTCGTTCTTGACGTCGGGCGCCTTGACAACGCGGATGAGCTCGCGCTTGGGCTTCATCTCGCCGCAGCCCGTGCATTTTCTCAAAGGTATTTTTTTCATGGCTTCCTCTTTATGTCAACGGGAAAGCATTATTCCTCGGTGATGGCCTCGGTGTTTTCCTCGGTTTCTTCATCGATCGCCGTTTCGGGCGCTTCGGCGGCGTCATCCTCGTCGTCCTCGCCGTAGAAGCCGCTCTCGGGACGGATGTCGATCTTCCAGCCGGTCAGACGGGCGGCAAGGCGGGCATTCTGACCCTTGTTGCCGATAGCCAGCGAAAGCTGTCCGTCGGGTACGGTCGCCTTGCAGCTCTTTTTCTCCTCGTCGGTGATGGCGACTCCCACCACCTTTGCGGGAGAGAGCGCGGCGGAGATATAAGCCGCGGGATCGTCGCTGTACTCGATGATGTCGATCTTCTCGCCGCCGAGCTCGTCGACGATGCGGTTGACGCGCGAGCCCTTGGGTCCGATGCAGGCGCCGATGGCGTCGACGTCGGGGTTGTTGCTGACAACAGCCATCTTGGTGCGCGAGCCTGCCTCGCGGGAAACCGACTTGATCTCGACCACGCCGTCGTAGATCTCGGGGACCTCCTGCTCGAACATCCTGCGGACAAAGCCGGGATGACTTCTGGAGATGAAGGCGTGGGGTCCGCGCTCGCTGTCCTTGACGTCGGCGATGTAGACCTTTACATGGTCGCCCTCGCGCAGATTCTCGACGCCGACCTGCTCCGCCTTGGGGAGCATGGCGTCGCTCTTGCCGATGCGGATGGTGGCGATGCCGGTCTTGGGGTCGATCCTCTCGACGGTCGCGGTGACGATCTCGCCGAGCTTGCTCTGGAACTCGATGAGGGTCTGACCCTTCTCGCCGGCGCGGATGCCCTGGCGGATCACGTTGCGCGCCGCGGAGACCGCGATGCGTCCGAGCTTTTTGGGGTCGAGCGGTATCTCGAGCTCGTCGCCCGGGGCTGATTTTTTCCGCTTGTTGAGCTTGGCGGCGTCCTCGAGGGAGATCTCAAGGTTGGGGTTCTCGACCTCCTCGACGACGGTCTTGACGAGCTTTACGTCAAAGCTGTTTTTCTCGGGGTCTACCTTAAAGACCACGTTTTCGTTGCCGTAGTAGTTCTTGCAGGCGATGATGATCGCCTTCTCGATCTGCTGAAGCATATAGTCCATGGGAATGTCCTTTTCCTTTTCAAACATTCTCAGCGCTTCAAAAAGTTCCTTGTTCGTCATTTTTCCTATCATCCTTTTCAATATAATAGTAGTTAGGGGTTAGGGCTTAGGGGTTAGGGCTTAGGGGTTAGGGCTTAGGGGTTAGGGATTAGGGGTTAGGGCTTAGGGATTAGGGGTTAGGGGTTAGGATCATTGATGAAGGCGGCTTGCCGGCACGCGCCGAACGGCTCCTCTGCGCAGAGGGAGTCTTCAATTATCATAACCGCTTTAGAGTTTATCTTTAATCAAAGTCGTCGAGCTTGATCCAAGCCGCGTCCTTTTTGTTGATGGTGAGCTCGTTTTCTCCCGCGTGATCCTCTATCGTGACCTCGCCGTGATCGTATGCCTTGAGCACGCCGTCTAAGTCCCTGCCGAGACCCTCGATCGGACGGCGCATGCGAACCATGACGTCCGCGCCGATATACTGCTCAAAGTGCTCGTCGCGCACCAGCTCGCGCTCGATACCGGGCGAGCAGACCTCAAGGCAGTAGGCGTTCTCGATCGGGTCGAGCTCGTCGAGGGGATCGTTGACCGCGCGCGACATTCGTTCGCAGTCGTTGATGTCGACGCCGCCCTCCTTGTCGATGAAGATGCGAAGATACCACTCGGCGCCCTCCTTGACATAGCGGACGTCCCAGATCGAAAGCCCGAGCTCCTCGGCGATCGGCGCGCACAGCTCCCAAACCTTTGAAACGGTGACTCCGCCCTTGCTCTTTGCCATATAAAGCCTCCTTTTCACAAACGGAAAGGAGCGGGTTGACTGCCCACTCCTTTGTTTTTACTCTATTCAATATCAGTATTATAGCACCGCCGGGTTTAAAATGCAAGCGTTTTGCCCGATTTTATGCGATTTTTTCGGTTTCGACAAAAATTTTTTAAAAAAGTTTCGATTTTTTTTAAAAAGTATTTGCATTTCCGGAAAGAATGTGTTATAATACCTCTTGTTGAGCAAACAAAGCGCCCGACAAAAACCGAATATGCTGATATAGCTCAGTAGGTAGAGCGCATCCTTGGTAAGGATGAGGTCACCGGTTCAAATCCGGTTATCAGCTCCATAAAAACAGTACAGTCATCAGGCTGCACTGTTTTTATTTTACCTCGGCAAAAGG
>CACWKB010000040.1 GCA_902761375.1 uncultured Ruminococcus sp.
GCTGAGGGCAGACAGGACGTCGCCTGATCAAAGCGCTGCAAATCATTTGCCATCTTCAATTCCTCCTCACTACACAACAGTTTATGCGGACAGGCATAAAAAAAGACCTCCCGAAACGAGAGGTCAAAAGATTATTAAAAACGCTATTGCTCGATCAGCTTTAAAAATTCCTCCTCGGACAGGATCGTTATGCCGAGGGTCTGTGCCTTGGTGAGCTTGCTGCCCGCCTCCTCGCCCGCGAGGACATAGGAGGTCTTTTTTGAGACCGAGGACGAGGTCTTGCCGCCGTTTTGCTCGATCAGCTTCGACGCCTCGCTGCGGGTCATCGTGGGCAGGGTTCCAGTCAGCACAAAGGTCTTGCCCTCAAACACGCCGCCCTTGATCCGCTGCGCCGAGGGCTTGAGCTCGAGCCCGAGCTCCTTTAGCTGTGCGATCAGCTCGCGGGTGCCATCAAGCGCGAAATAGCTCTCGAGGCTCTGTGCCATGACGCCGCCGAAGCCCTCTATCGCCGCAAAGTCGTCAGCCTTGGCGCTCATGATATCGTCGATCGTGAGGAAGTTTTCGCAGATGAGCTTTGCCGCCTTCAGCCCGATATTTCGGATGCCGAGGGCGAAAACCAGCCTGTACAGCTCGTTTTGCTTTGATTTCTCCACGGCGGCGATCAGGTTAGCTGCCGATCTCTCGCCCATGCGTTCAAGCTCCCGTACATCCTCAGCTTTGAGCCGATAGATATCCGCAGGAGAGCTCACTAAGCCCTCTCCGACGAGCTGCTCGAGCACAGCCGGACCCAAGCCCTCGATGTCCATTGCGTCGCGGCTGACAAAGTGGATCAGGTGGCGCATGAGCTGAGCCGGACAGTCGGTGTTGGTGCAGCGGGTAGCCGCCTCGTCGTCGCGCGATACGGGGCTGCCGCAGGACGGACAGACCGCAGGAAATTCATATGGCACGGCGTTTTCAGCGTGTCGGCTGACCGAGAGCACCTCAGGGATGATCTCGCCCGCCTTGCGGATGACGACGGTATCTCCGACACAGATGCCCTTTTCCTCGATGAAATCGCGGTTGTGGAGCGTGGCTCGGCTGACGGTGGTGCCGGCAAGCAGAACAGGCTCGAAGATACCGACGGGAGTGAGCACGCCGGTTCTGCCGACGTTGATCTCGATCTCGAGCAGACGGGTCTCCTTTTCCTCGGGGGGATATTTATACGCCTCAGCCCAGCGCGGATACTTAGCGGTACTGCCCAAGGCGGCTCTGTCCGAAAAGCTGTCTACCTTGACGACCGCGCCGTCGATGGCGTAATCGTAGGAGCCGCGGTTGTCGCCGATTTTCCGGATCTCGGACAACGCCTCGTCGATCGTGTCGCACACGGTGTAAAATGAGGTCGGAAAGCCGAGCTCGGACAGATAATCGAGGCTTTGGCGGTGAGAGGTCAGGGTCACGCCCGTGACCTGCTGGATGTTGAACACGAAAATATCCAGTCTGCGCTCCGCGGTGATCTTGGCGTTCTTCTGGCGGAGCGAGCCTGCAGCCGCGTTGCGCGGATTCTTGGCGGGCTTTTCCTCGTTTTCCTCCTGACGCTTCACGAGCTCGTTGAAGCTGCCGAAGGACATATAGACCTCGCCGCGCACCTCTAAAAACTCGGGGGCGTTCGGTATCCTCTTGGGGAGCGAGCGGATCGTCATCAGATTGTCGGTAACATCCTCGCCCGTCACTCCGTCGCCGCGCGTCGAGCCTCGGACGAACACGCCGTTTCTGTATTCGCAGGCGACCGACAGACCGTCGAACTTCGGCTCGACCACATATACGGCGTCGGGCGCGACCTCGCGCACACGGCGGTCAAAATCGCGCAGCTCGTCCGCGGAAAAGCTGTCGTGCAGGCTTTCGAGCGGGACCGCGTGGACTACGGGCGAAAACTTCTCACCCGCGCTGCCGCCGACTCGGTTGGTCGGCGAATCGGGGCGCTTCAGCTCGGGAAACTGAGCTTCAAGCTGCTCGAGCTCACGCAGAAGCATGTCGTACTCGTAGTCCGAGATCTCGGGCTCGTCCTGATTGTAGTAAAGGTCGTTGTGGTATTCAAGCTCGCGGGTGAGCTCCTCGACGCGAACCTTTGCGGTCAATATATCCATGGCTTTCTCCTATATAACAGGGAGCGATCCTTGCGAATCGCTCTCATAACGGTAAATGATCATCATTTGCGGACCTGCGAGGTGCCCTTTTCGCGCAGGAAGGTTGACTCGAGGTCGGCGAGGTGAAGCTTGACCGCAAGCGGATACATATCATAGGCTTGGCTGATCGTGTTGCTGTTCTTGTCGCCGAACTCTCCCATGTGCCAGCGGATAGCCATCGCCTCGTCAAGCTTAAGGCGCATCTTGCGCTCGATCAGGAAAACTGATTTTTCGCCGTGACCGTAGGGGAACTGATCGTCGATCGAATAATAGGGCACCTTTTCCCACTGTCCGGTGTCCTCGTTCTTGACGTTGCGGCTGCTGATCTTGTAAAACTGAGCCTTGCACAGATCGTGGAGCAGGGCGCATATGGCGAAGCTCTCGATGCTGTCGGTCTCCTCGTCGTAATGCTTCTCCATCATCGTGTTGAAAACGCTGACCGAGTGCATGACCAGACCGTGCTCGCAGGCGCAGTGGTAGCGCGTGCTCGCCGGAGCGTTGAAGAAGTCGGTGCGCTCGATCCACTCGAGCAGCTCGTCCGCGCCCTGGCGGGTGATGTATCTCTTGTAAATCTCCAAAAATTCTTCCTTAGCGGTCATAAGCTGCCTCCTGATAAAAAGGGCACTCGCTTAGAGTGCCCTGATAATTGTTGATTATTCCGCATCCTCGGCAGCGGGAGCTTCCTCGGCAGGAGCCTCCTCAACGGGAGCTTCCTCGGCGGGAGCAGCCTTTACGGGAGCCTGCTCGTCCTCGGACAGAAGAGCTCTCATGGAAAGGCTTACGCGCTTTTTGTCAAAGTCGATAGCGGTGATCTTTGCCTCAACGGTCTCGCCGACAGAGAGAACATCCGCGGGCTTATCGATTCTCTTGTTGGCGATCTGCGAGATATGGATCAGACCGTCGATGCCGGGAATGATGTTGGCGAACGCGCCGAAGGTGGTCAGACCTACGATCTTGGCGCTGACAACGGTGCCCTCGGGATAATCCCTCTTGAGGATCTCCCAGGGATTGTCCTCGGCGTTCTTGAAGCCGAGAGAGATCTTCTTGGTTTCCTCATTGATATCCTTGATGTATACATCCACGGTATCGCCGACGTTGACTACCTCGGAGGGATGCTTGATGTGAGTCCAGGACAGCTCGGAGATGTGGATCATGCCGGAAACTCCGCCGAGATCGACAAATGCGCCGTAGCTGGTGAGGGAGCGGACAACGCCCTTATAGCGCTTGCCGACCTCGCAGTTCTTCCAGAACTCCTCGCGCTGAGCAGCTCTCTGCTCGCGGAGCACGCTGCGGATGGAGCCGATGGCTCTTCTGTATCTGCCGCGCTGGGAAACCTCGATAAGACGGAAGTCAACGTCCTGACCTACAAGAGCCTCAAGGCTCTCGTCGCGGGTAGCGGTAGCCTGAGAAGCGGGGATGAACACGCGAACGCCGTTGTACATGATGATGACGCCGCCCTTGACAGCCTCGCTGACCTTGCCGGAGAGGATCTCCTGGGAATCGACCTTCTCCTGAAGCTCTTCCCAGCCCTTCTGGGCGTCTACTCTGCGCTTGGAAAGCATGATGGTGCCTTCCTGGTCATTGGTCTTCATAATAAGAAGCTCCACCCGATCGCCGATGCTTACCACATCCTCGGGCTTCACGTTAGGATCGTTAGACAGCTCCGATACGGGGATGAAGCCGGTTTGCTTTCTGCCGACGTCAACCTGTACCTCGTTGGGAGCGATGCTGATGACTGTACCCATTACCCTTTCATTTGTATTTAAGTTTTTGAGGGACTCTTCAAGCATCTCCTCAAAAGATTCTTCAAAATTTGTTGTTTCACCGGATTTGATTTCTTCACTCATTGTATCCAGTACCTCCTTTATAATCCTTGCGGGTGTTGAAGCCCCCGCAGTTACGCCTATGCGTCGGGCAGCGCGAAGCCGGTCAAGGTCGAGCTCGGTCGCGGTCTCTATGAGCTGTGTCTCGGGACATCGCTTTTTGCAGATGTCAAAAAGCTTGTTTGTATTGGAGCTGTGACGGTCTCCGATCACTATCATAAAGTCAGACCGAGCGGCGATTTCATCCGCCTCGTTCTGCCTAACAGCCGTAGCATTACATATTGTATCAAATATTTTTGGATTTGTACATACTTTTTTCAGCTTTTTTACAGATTTTTTCCATTCTTTTGTGTCAAATGTGGTCTGCGCCACGATTTTTAACGAATTATATTTCTCTATTGGAATTTTAGCTAAAATTTCGTCCAATTCCGCTTCATTGTTAAAAGTATAACAGGTCGCCCTGCAGTTGCCCATGATGCCCTGAACCTCGGGATGAGCGCTGTTGCCGGCGATCAGGACGGTCTCGGTCTCGGGGTCAGCCTCTGCGACGATCCTGTGGATCTTCTTCACAAAGGGACAGGTGGCGTCGCGAAAGTCGCAGCCCCGGGCTTCGAGCTCATCGGTCACAGCCCTCGGCACTCCGTGAGATCGGATGACCAGCACCTCGTTCTCCCTGAGCTCGTCGATGGAATCGATCGGGCGGCAGCCTCTTTGCCTGAGCTCGCCGACGACCTCCATATTGTGGATTATGGGTCCGAGGGTACAGACGCTCCTGCCCTGAGCAAGCAGCTCCTCTACCATGCTGACCGCGCGGTTGACTCCGAAGCAGAAGCCCGCGGACTCAGCCTTTGTTATTGTCAAGCCGATCCATCTCCCTCATTCTTTTGATCTCATCCATTATCATATGCGAGGCGTTTTTGATCTCCTTCCTGCCGCCGTCGGCAGTAAGCCCGAGCTGCTCGGGAGTCAGCGCGTCCGCAAAATGGATTATCCGCTTGCGCTTGCCGACGACCGTTATGCACGCCGGAACAACGGGGGCCCGGGTCTGCTGAGCTACCAGCGCGCAGCCGCTGCGCGGACGCTGCAGCTCGCCGGTCTTGCTTCTGCCGCCCTCGAGGAAGATCGTCATCACGTTGCCCTCGCGGATGATGTCCTCGCCCGTCTTGATCGCCTTGCCGTCTCCGGCGCCGCGGTCTACGGGAAAGGCTCCGAGCGCGGTGATCAGCCATGCGGCAAAGGGGTTCTTGAACAGCTCGATCTTAGCCATGAAATAAAGCCTGCGCTTTGCGGCAAGTCCGAGCAGTATGGGGTCGGAGTTTGCAAGATGGTTTGACGCGAGGATGACGCCGCCCTCGGGAAAGTCGCGGTTGCCTCGCACCTCATAACGATATATCAGCTTGAAGGCAGGGGTCAGGATCACCTTGCCCACTGAATACAGAAACTTCCATTGAGCCATTACAGCCTCTCCTTTATCACATTGAGAATCGCCTCGACGCTCTGCTCAAAGTCGAGCTCGGTCGTATCCACCGTAACGCTGTCCTCTGCGGGCTTCAGCGGAGCTATTTCGCGGTGGGTATCGTTAAAATCACGGGTGATGACGTCCTGGAGGATATCCTCGAATTTGACGTCCATGCCCTTTTCAATCAGTTCCTTGTAGCGTCTGCCGGCGCGCGCCTCGGGAGAAGCGGTCAGGAATATCTTTACCTGAGCGTCGGGGAGCACCACGGTGCCGATGTCTCTGCCGTCCATGATGACGTCGTGGGCTTTTGCCATATCGCGCTGCAAGCCGAGCAGGAATGCGCGCACCGAGGGAACGGCGGATATCCTTGACGCCGTCATCGAAGCCTCGGGAGTGCGGATAAGCCCCGAAACGTCTCTGCCGTTGAGCAGCACGACCTGCTCGCCGTTATCGTTGAATGTAAGGTCGATCGTTATCTCGGACAGCAAGGCGTCGAGCTCGGGAGAATCGACGGGCTCGATCCCCGTCTCGGACGCGGCAAGTCCGATAGTGCGGTACATGGCGCCGGTATCGACATAGATAAAGCCGAGCGCCTTTGCCGCGCGTCTTGCGATTGTGGATTTTCCCGCTCCCGCGGGACCGTCGAGTGCAATTGCGGTAGACATAATATATTGATCCTTTCGAAGGTTTTAGGGGTTTAGGGGTTAGGAATTAGGGGTTAGGGGTTAGGATTTAGGGATTAGGGGTAGAGTGCGTTAAACGGCGCTTTCGCCTGCGAGTCTGCCGGTGCTCCATGCGATCTGCAAATTGAAGCCGCCCGTGTAGGCGTCGCAGTCGATCACCTCGCCCGCAAAAAACAAGCCCTTCACGAGCCTGCTCTCCATGGTCTTGGGGTCGAGCTCGGATACCTTTACTCCGCCGGAGGTGATTATCGCCTCCTCGATCGGACGAAAGCCTTTCAGCGATACGGAAAAGCTCTTTAGCAGAGCGCAGAGCGCGCGCCGCTCCTCACGGGTGATCGCGTTGCATTTTTTATCAAATGGCAGCCCCCAGCGCTTCAGCACGGGAATAACGAGCTTGCGCGGCAGGAGCTTGCCGAAGGAATTTGAAGCATCCCTGTTGGCGTTTTCGGAAAATTCCCTTTGCAGCCGCTTGTCAAGCTGCTCATCGGTGAGCGCGGGCTTTAAATCTATATATGCGGTGCATTGATCGGGACTGAGCGCGCGCAGGTGAGAGCTCGCCGAGAGCACCATGGGTCCGCTTATGCCGAAGTGGGTGAACAGCATCTCGCCGAAGTCCTCGTACAGGATCTTGCCGGACTTATTGTCGCGTATCTTCAGGGCGACGTTTTTCAGCGAAAGCCCCTGCATGGACTTGCACTCCGGGTCGTCGCTCTCGAGCGGTACCAGCGAGGGCTTCAGGTCAGTGACGGTATGCCCCGCCTGCTTTGCCAGAGCGTAGCCGTCGCCCGTCGAGCCTGTCAGCGGGAAGCTTTTGCCGCCGCAGCAGATTATCACGCTGTCGGCGAAGAAGTCGCCGACGTTCGTTTTTACTCCGCAAGCCTCGCCGTCCTCGACGATCAGCGCCTCAGCCGTGGCTGTCACAAGCCTTGCGCCGTTATTCAGAGCGAAGCCGCGCATGGTATCGACCACGTCGACCGCCCTGTCGGACTGAGGGAACACGCGGTTGCCGCGCTCGGTCTTGAGCGCAAGCCCCTGCTCCTCAAAAAAAGCCATGGTATCGGCTGGCGTAAAGCGGCTGACCGCCGAGTAGAGAAACCGTCCGTTGACCGGCACGTTATTGATAAAGGACTGAACGTCGCAGTTGTTGCAGACATTGCACCTGCCCTTGCCCGTTATCATCAGCTTTCTGCCGACACGGGCGTTCTTCTCGAGCAGAGTGACCGAGGCACCGTATGAAGCGGCTGTGCCTGCCGCCATCAGTCCTGCGGCTCCGCCGCCGACAACAACTACCTTCTTAGCCTGCATTTTGGGGCGCCTTCGGCTCGGGGCGTTCGTGATTGGTGTATACTCCGTCGCGGTTCCATACCTGCTCAAGAGAACGGAAGGTCGCGGAGACCTCGTCCTTCTTCTTGAGGACGGTGGCGACGATGAGCGCGTTGATAAGGCTCAGCGGCGCGACGAGAGAATCGACTATCGAAGCCATGTCGCTGCGCGCGATAAGTATAGAGTCGGCGGACTGAACCAAGGGGGACGCCATGCTGTCGGTGATAGCAATGGCGTGAGCTCCGCGTGAACGGGCAAAATCCATCGCCTCTATCGCCATCGAGCTGTATCTGGGGAAAGAGATGCCGATCATTACGTCGTCACTGGTTATTCGGAAGATATGCTCGTAGGTGGTGGTGGCGCTGGTGGTATTGATCAGGCGCACATTGTCGAAAATAAGCTCAAAGTAATAAGCGAGAAAGCTTGCGATAGCCGCGGTCGAGCGCACGCCGAAAATATAGATGCGCTTCGCGGAGCAGATCTCCTCGACCGCGCGGTTGAAGTCCTCGTGAGAGGTCTCCTCTATCGTGCGGCGTATCTTGTCGATGTCCTGACCGAGCACGCTGTCGAGCACATTGCCGTCGCCGATCCTGCTCGAGGTCACCTCGATGCGCTGTACGGAGGTGAGCTTGTTGCGGATCATCTCCTGCATCGCCTTCTGCAGCTTGGGATAGCCGTCGTAGCCGAGTTCGGTGGCAAAGCGCACGACCGTGCTCTCGGAAACGCCGACGGTCTCGCCGAGCTTTGAGGCGGTCATGAACGCCGCCTTATCGTAATGCTCCTCGATGTAAAGCGCGATGCGCTTTTGACCCTTCGAGAAGCTGTTCATCATCAAATCTATTCTTGTTAAAAGATGTGTAATCATCCGATTATCCCCTTCGGTGCAAATACTATTTCATTTTAGCACAACAACTTGCAAAATTCAAGAATTATTACAAGATTTTCAAAGAATCAGAAGCATTCGTCCGCAAAAATGAAGTTTTTATTGCAATCTCTGTCGTTTTATGGTAAACTGATGGCAGCAATAAAACGGAGATGATCACATGATAGCAATCCTCGACTACGGCGCGGGCAATATCAGGAGCGTAAAAAAAGCGCTCGAGCATATCGGCTGCGACTGCCGTATCACCGATAACAGAGAGGAGATCCTCAGCGCAGACGCGGCGGTGCTCCCGGGTCAGGGCAGCTTCGGCGACTGCATGAGCAGCATGGAGCGCGGCGGGATGAAGGATACGGTCATTGAATTCATCTCAACCGGCAAGCCGTTTTTGGGTATCTGCGTAGGGCTTCAGCTCCTGTTTGACGGCAGCGAGGAGAGCGAGGGCACGGACGGGCTCGGGCTGTTCCGAGGGATGATAAAGCGCATCCCCGGCGGCGAGGGGCTCAAGATACCGCACATGGGCTGGAACAGCCTCAAGGTCAGCGCGGACAGCCGCCTGCTCAGAGGCTTGGGCGAGGAGCCCTTTGTGTACTTTGTGCATTCCTATTACCTTGACGCAGAGGACAAGTCGATCGTCTCGGCGCAGACCGAATACGGCGTGACCATCGACGCCGCGATCGAGCGCGGCAACGTGTTCGCAACGCAGTTCCATCCCGAAAAGAGCGGAGAGACCGGACTGCGCATTTTGAGAAATTTCGTATCGATCGCTGGAGGTGAGGCTGATGTACGCTAAAAGGATAATCCCCTGTCTCGACGTAAAAAACGGCAGAGTCGTAAAGGGAATGAGCTTTGTCGATCTCGTCGACGCCGGCGACCCCGTTGAATGCGCGAAGCAGTACGACGCTCAGGGCGCGGACGAGCTTGTGTTCCTCGACATAACCGCCTCGAGCGATTCCCGAAACATCACGATAGACATGGTGGAAAAGGTCGCAAACTCGATCTTCATCCCCTTCACGGTAGGCGGAGGCATCCGCAGCGTGGACGATTTCAACGCCCTGCTGCGCGCGGGAGCCGACAAGGTCTCGGTCAATTCAGCGGCGGTACACAGACCGGAGCTGATTTATGAGGCGGCGCAGAAATTCGGCAGCCAGTGCGTGGTGGCGGCTATCGACGCCAAGAGGTGCGGCGACAGCTGGGAGGTATATATCAACGGCGGCAGAAAGCCGATGGGCATAGACGCGGTCGAGTGGGCTGTGCGCTGCGCCGAGCTGGGCGCGGGCGAGATACTGCTGACAAGCATGGACGAGGACGGTCAGAAAAAGGGCTACGACCTCGGGCTGACAAGAGCGGTCTCGGAGCGCGTCAACATCCCCGTTATCGCAAGCGGCGGCGCAGGAGCGCTCGAGCACTTCTATGACGCCTTCAATGTCGGCAAGGCTGACGCCGTGCTCGCGGCTTCGCTGTTCCACTTCGGCGAGATACCTATCCCGGAGCTTAAAAAGTATTTGAGGGAAAAGAATATATCGGTAAGATGAAAAAAGCCACCCGTCGGGGTGGTTTTTTTCAGTTGATCTTTTCTGCCGCAGCCGGACCGACTTATGCTGTTAAAGCAGGTCCAAAAATGAAACGTCATATTCAGCATCATCAATATCCATAAAATATACGGAGAATCCTTCTGCCCAAAAATTGTCGACCATATTAGCGCAGGATTTGTCGACCACATCCGCAAGAGGAACATTCGGCATTATGTCGTATGAGGAGTATTCCTGAGCAAGCTTCAAGCCGCCTATAGTCACATATACGAAAACAAGCGTGTGTTTTGCGCTGTCAGCAAGGATATACTCCAACGTCTCCCATTTTTGACCCGGAGAAAGCCATTGAATGATATAAGCGGGATAGTCAAAATGCTCCTCATCCTTTATCAGCGTATGTGTCTCTCCGCCTTTTGAAACGGTAAATGAGTCCAAATGCCTGATGAACTCGTCATACGCTTTGCTTTCGGGCTGACATGTGAAATATGCACTGTAGGTATCTACATCCATTGACGCTGCCCACTCAAAGTGAAAATCCGTCAACGACGCGGGAGTCTTTCGCGGGAACAGGAGAAGATAAGAATTATACAGGTATTCGCCATAGCCGAACAGGTCTTTTCTTTGATTAACGCTCTGTTTGTTCCATTCATTTACAACATCATACATTCGGTCGTATTGATCGGTTCCCGTTGACTTTACGGAACAGCCGTAGAACAATATGCAGGCGATCATCGCAAAAAGGGTTATCGAAATCAATCTGCGTTTCATTTCATTAAACTCCTTTCACAGCTTACGCTCGGCGACGATCACGGAGCCGTATTTTTCGTGGTCGGTTTCTTTTATCGCCTCGAAGCCGTTCTTTTTCCAGAAATGCTCTGCCTGCGGATTGTGCTTTCCGTAGGCGAGGCGGACTGAGGAGAAGCCTGTCTGAGCAAGCTTGCCGCACAGCTCGGTCATGATCTCCGTACCCTCTCCCCTGCCGCTCCTTTCGGCGGCGACCATGAAAAAGCCGATGTAGGCGATGTCGCCTGACGGGTAGCCGTCGATCAGGTCGATCACGGCGGCGAGCGTTCGATCGTCGTCGAACCAGCCGAGGAAATACTTGTCCTCCGCCGTCTTATCGGGCGGAAGGATGGTCATATCCTCCGCGACGAGCTCACGGCTGAGCTTTAGGGAATGGCTCCGGTAATACTGCGGATTTGACCGGCAGAGCTCATATATCTCGGACATATCGTCCTCGGTCAGCAGCCTGACCCGGTATTTATAGGACAGTCTCGTAGCATCTATTCTGCGCATTCAGCTCTCCCCTTTTGCGGCGTGGATGTTTTCAATGGACTCGGTGGAACCGCCGCCGTCATCGTCGGGCGCCCTGAACTCGCCCTTTTCGACCAGGCGCAAAAACGCGTCCACAACATCGGCGGTGAGCTGCGTTCCCGAGGCTCCCCTGATGATAGACACCGCCTTGTCAAAATTCATCCGCGAACGGTACGGACGGTTTGAGTACATCGCGTCAAAGCAATCCGCGACGGCGATTATCTGAGCCACGCGCGGTATCTCGTCGCCCGAAAGCCCCCTGGGATAGCCCTTTCCGTCGGGGCGCTCATGGTGGGCGTAGGCGCCGACCGCGATCTCAGGCATCAGGCTGATGTTTTTGAGCACCTCATAGCCTCTTGTCGTGTGCGATCTTATCAGCTCAAACTCCTCGTCGGTCAGCTTTCCGGGCTTGTTGAGCACGCTATCGGGAACTCCTATCTTGCCGATATCGTGCATCAGGGCGATGTTATAGTATTTCTCGACGGTCTCATCGTCGCAGCCGAGCTCGCGTGCAAGCATTTCCGTGTACCTTGCGACCCGGGCGGAATGACCCTGAGTATAGGAATCCTTGAGGTCGACGACCTTTGCAAAGGCTTCGATTATCTCTCTGAGCAGCCTTTTGTCGCGCTTCTGCCGGTCAACGACGTTGTCCAGCTCGTCCGCGCGGCGCGCGTCGATATAGAGCCTCGCCCCGATGATTATGCAGCCCGCAAAAAAGATCACGGCTATGATCACAATGAAGAATATATATCTCTTGACGTAATCGAAAACGCCGATCATCGAGATATCTACTCCGACATAGGCTACGCATTTGCCGAGGGAATCATACACCGGCTCATACTGAGTCAGCAGCCAGCCGTAGGTGTCGTTGCTCTCGATGACTCCGATCCTGCCGCCCTCGAGCAGAGTGGGGATATACTCCGAAAAGCTGTCGTCAAAGGCGATCACCTCGCCGAAATTCCCCGAGGACACCTCCGGCAGCTCGTCATATTGCGCAAGCTCGTCGTCGGTCGTGTCAAAATCGAATACCACATGGCAGCCGTCGGGTCTGATCTGATAGACGTAAAGATACTGTATGAACGGGGTGTTGTCGATTATGCTCTCGAGCCTTTCGGAAGTGCTCTCGTATTCGCTGTCGGGTCCGTTCTTGAACCAGCCGTCGACCTTGTCGCCGTCGATCTGACCTGCGGCGAGCTTAGAGCTGCTCAGCAGGATACGCTCTCTGTAGTCCCTCGTCGTGCGGTT
>CACWKB010000041.1 GCA_902761375.1 uncultured Ruminococcus sp.
TCGGCGTGTTGAGATCGTCGATCCTCAGATACAGGGCAGACGGTTCCTTCGGGAGCGATACAGTGCGCTCGGAAACGGCTGACGAGGTGCAAGCCTCGTTTGTGCGCGCCTTGTCGACGCTGTCGACGATCACCTTAGGCTCCTCGTTCTCCCTGAAATTCAGCGCTCCCCTCACGAGCAGCACCCTGCCCTCAAAGAGATATGAGGAGTATTTTTCGTAGACATTCGGGAACACCACGAGCTCGAGCTCTCCGAAGCGATCCTCTGCCTTTACAAATGACATCATCTTCGCGTTCTTTGTGAGCTGGGTCTTTACGTTGGTCACAACGCAGACGAGGCTGACCTTTTTGCCGTCAAAATACCGGTTGCCCTCGTTTTCGAGGATATCTCCCACGCTGTCTGCATGTGAACGCTCCGCGAACAGGCTGTATTCGTCGAGAGGATGACCGCTCAGATACATTCCCGCGATCTCGTTCTCCATCCGCAGCAGCTCCTCCTTGGGGAACTCGTCGAGCACGGGAAGCTCGGGCTCCGAGGACGGCGCAGGCTCGCCCTCTGTTCCCATATCGAAGAATGAGAGCTGACCGCCCATATTGTGCTTTGATTCGTACTCGAGGTCGTCGAGCACCGTCTTGCAGACCGTCAAAAGCTGTCGGCGGTTCGCGCCCATCCCGTCAAAGGCTCCGCACTTGATAAGGCTCTCGATCGCGCGCGAATTCATGCTCCTGCAGCCGTACAGCCGCTTGCAGAAATCATAGAACGAGGCGTAGGGCTTGGTTCTGCGCTCGGCGATGATCTGATCTATGAACTGCCTGCCGAGGTTTTTGACGGCGAGCAGACCGTAGCGGATGTTGCTGCCGCTTACGTCGAAGCCCTGACCGCTTTCGTTGACATTCGGAGGCAGCACGCGGATGCCCATGCGCTTGCACTCGCCGATATAAACCGCCATCTTATTCTGGTTGTCGAGCACGCTCGAGAGAAGAGCCGCCATATACTCGCGCGGATAGCGGCATTTAAGCCATGCGGTGCGGTAGGTGACAGTCGCGTAAGCAGCGGCGTGGGATTTGTTGAAGGCGTAGGAGGCGAAGCTCTTCATCTCGTCGTATATCTCGGCGGCGACGGAGGCGTCGACCCCTCGGCGCACGCAGCCCTCGACTGTGACCTCGCCCTTTTCATCGGTCAAGCCGTTGATGAATATCTCGCGCTCGCGTTCCATGACGTCGTGCTTTTTCTTGCTCATCGCGCGGCGCACGATATCGGCTCGTCCGAGGCTGTAGCCAGCAAGCGCACGGAAAATCTGCATCACCTGCTCCTGATAGACTATGCAGCCGTAGGTGACATTGAGTATCGGCTTGAGCAGAGGGTGCTTGTAGCGCACCTTGTCGGGGTTGTGGCGGCACTCGATGTAGTTGGGTATGCTGTTCATCGGACCTGGGCGGTAGAGCGAAACTACCGCTATCAGATCCTCTATGCTGTCGGGCTTTAGGCGCATCAGCACGTTGCGCATGCCAGAGCTCTCAAACTGGAACACGCCCTCGGTCTCGCCGCGCGAGATCATGGCGAAAACCTCGGGGTCGTCGTCGCGGATAACGAAGCCGCAGTCGACTCCGGTATTCTTTTTTATAAGCTTCTCAGCCTCGTCGATGACCGTGAGATTGCGCAGCCCGAGGAAGTCCATCTTGAGCAGTCCGAGCTCCTCGAGCGTGGTCATGGTGTACTGCGTCACTACGCTGTCGTCGTTTTTGGCGAGCGGCACATAGTCGGAGACCGGCTGCTCGGTGATGACCACTCCGGCGGCGTGCATCGCGGCGTGGCGCGGCATTCCCTCGAGGCTCATGGCGAGGTCTATCAGCGTCTTGGTCTGCTCCTCGGTCTCATATCGCTTTTTGAGCTCAGCGCCTGCTTCAAGCGCTTTTTTCAGCGTGATATTCAGCTCGAACGGCACGAGCTTTGCGATTGCGTCGACGGCATTGTAGGGCATTCCGAGCACCCTGCCGACGTCGCGGATAGCCGCCCTTGCCGCCATTGTTCCGAAGGTCACAATCTGGGCGACGTGATCCTCGCCGTACTTGCGCACGACGTAATCAATGACCTCTCCCCTGCGCGCCTTGCAGAAATCTATGTCGAAGTCAGGCATGCTCACGCGCTCGGGATTGAGGAAGCGCTCGAACAGCAGGTTGTATTTGATCGGATCGACCTCTGTTATTCCGATGCAGTAGGCGCACAGCGAGCCGGCTCCGGAGCCACGTCCGGGGCCTACGGGGATCCCGTTTGACTTGGCGTACTGCACGAAGTCGTTGACGATCAGGTAGTAGTCGACAAAGCCCATCGAGGAGATCACGCCGATCTCGTACTCGAGGCGGTCGACAAGCTCCCGGTCGGGCTTCTCGCCGTAGTGCCTGTAAAGTCCGTTATAGCACTGACGGCGGAAGTATTCGAGGTGATCCTCGCGGTTCGGCACCTCAAAATGAGGCAGCTTGCGCTCGCCGAAGGTAAAGCTTACGTTACAGCGCTCGGCGATCCTGTGAGTGTTTTCAAGCGCCTCGGGATATTTTGAAAAGACCTGCCGCATCTCCTCCTCGGTTTTGAGGTAGAACTCCTCGGTCTTGAATTCCATGCGGTCGGGGTCGTCGATGGTTCGGTTGGTCTGGATGCAGAGCAGGATGCTGTGGATCCTGCTGTCGCTGCGCTCGATATAGTGGCTGTCGTTCGTTGCGACGAGCCCTACGCCGATCTCCTTTGAGAGCCTGACAAGGTCAGGCAGGATGCGCTTCTGCTCATCGATGCCGTGATCCTGGAGCTCGATGAAAAAGTTGTCCCTTCCGAACAGGTCGCGGTAATAGACCGCCTTTTCCCTTGCCGCCTCATAATCGCCCGAAAGCAGTCTTTGAGGTATCTCGCCCGCAAGACAGGCGGAAAGGCAGATCAAGCCCTCGTGATACCTCTCGAGCAGCTCGTCGTCAACGCGCGGCTTGGAATAAAAGCCCTCGGTGAAGCCCAAGGACACAAGCTTTATGAGATTTTGATAGCCCGTGTTGTTCTCACAGAGCAGCACCATGTGATAGTAGCGTTCGTATGAGGTCTTGTCAAAGCGCGAGCGCGGCGCGACGTAGACCTCGCAGCCGATCACGGGCTTTATGCCCTCCTTGTTGCAGGCGCGGTAGAAATCGATCACGCCGTACATCACGCCGTGATCGGTTATCGCAAGCGAATCAAAGCCCTTTCGCTTCGCCGCCGCAGCGATATCCCTGATGCGGCAGGCTCCGTCGAGAAGGCTGTATTCGGTATGAACGTGTAAATGTGTAAAAGCCATATCAGTCACCCGTTACGATCGCTTTAACAGCTCCGTCCGAGAAGCGAAGGTCGAGCCTGTCGCCCTCGTTGAGCTGGTTTTTGCTGTAGATCAGCTCGCCGCCGCGCTCGGCTATCGCATAGCCCCGGGCAAGGGTCGCTATCGGATTAAGCGCCTCGGCGGCTACCGCGGAGGACTTCAATTCTCCCTCGACAGCGGAAAAGCGGTTTTGCACGCTGTTTTTCGCCTGAGTCCCGAGCAGCAGCAGGTCGCTCTCGAGCGCGTCGAGCGCTCCCATCGGAGAAAGCGCGGCGTGCTGCCTTACGTCGGCGATCAAAGCGGAGAATTGCTCCTGATAGCGTTTGATAATCTCGGCGCGTCCGAGCTTATAGGTCGAGATCACATCGGCTCTCAGCTCGGCGCAGTCCGGCACCGCGAGCTCAGCCGCCGCGGAAGGAGTGGGCGCACGCAGATCGGCGACAAAATCGCAGATCGTGAAATCGGTCTCGTGACCTACGGCGGAGATGACCGGGGTGCGGCATTCATAGACGGCAAAGGCGAGCTGTCTGTCGTTGAACGCCCAGAGATCCTCTATGCTGCCTCCGCCTCTGCCGAGGATGATAACATCGCAGCAGCCTGCCTCATCGAGCCGCCTGACGGCGCTGACAAGCTGCGCAGGCGCGCTGTCGCCCTGAACGAGCACCGGACATATGACTATCTCGACGCCGGGGCAGCGCCTGCCGAGGATGTTCTTGATATCCTGGAGCGCGGCTCCGGTCGGAGAGGTTATCACGCCCACCGATTTGGGCATAAAGGGTATCGGCTGCTTGTGAGCCTCGTCAAAAAGCCCCTTTTCGGCAAGCTCCTTTTTGAGCTGCTCATAGGCTATCGCGAGCGCGCCGACGCCGTCGGGCTGCATCGCCTCAACGATGATCTGATACTGACCCGAGGGCTCATACAGCGATACCCTGCCGTGACAGATGACCTTCATCCCGTTCTGAGGCTTGAAGGCAAGCCCTCTCGCGCTGCCCGAGAACATGACGGCGCGGATCACGCTTTTTTCATCCTTTAAAGAGAAGTAAAGGTGTCCCGAGCGGTGAGAGGTGAGATTCGAGATCTCGCCCGTCAGAAAAACGACCGCGAGCCGCGGATCGTTTTCAAGCAGAGATTTGATATAGAAATTAAGTTGTGAAACTGAAAGCACCCTAGGCTTCCTGATTTCAGGCGTGTACATGACGGTATTTCCTATAGCAAAGATACGCGACCCCTGCGGCGTTGTCCGAAGAATAGACGGGCTCGGCAAAGGCGGCGTTATATTTTTCCTTAAAAGAATTTTTTATGATTGTATTCGACATCACGCCTCCGGCATAGACGAGCGGAAGCTCGCCGTACCTGTCAAGCAGCGCGTCGGTCATCCTCCCGAGCGTTGAGCGGATAAACTCGATGCAGTAGGCGGCAACATATTCGGGGGACTTGCCCTGAGCGATCAGCCCACGGCATTGATTCTCGACTCCGCTCAGGCAGCAGTCCGCTCCCTTTAGGGTGGGTCGGACGGTGAGCTTTTCGGTATTTTTCAGTGCGAGGCGTTCAAGCTCGGAGCCGCAGGGAAAACGCAGACCGAGCATAAGCCCCACGCGGTCGACCGCCTGTCCCGCGTTGAGGTCGAGGGTGGCGGCGATCTTTTCAAGTGAGAAGCCGTCGTTCTCTCCGTGAGCCAGCACAGCCTCGGTGGTGCCGCCGCTGACATGAAAGGCGATAAAATCGCGCTCGAAAAGCTCGAGCCTGTTCGCGCTGAACAGCGCGGCAGCGACGTGACCCTCCTGATGAGAAAAGCCGTACAGCGGGATCCGGAGCGCAGAGGATAAAACTTTTGCCGTGTTCTCTCCGACGGTGAAACACGGCATATATGAGCCGTCGACCGGACGCGGACGAACCGACGCGCCGACGGCGGCTATTTGAGTTGTATCCGCATCTCGCACAAGCTCGGAGAACAGCTCGTGAAGCTGAGCGGTGTGGTGAAAGACCGCGTCGCTCTGGCGCAGACCGAGCTGACCCTCTTTGACGGGCAGAAGCCGTTTGCATTGCCTGAGCTCACCAGTTTCGCTGTCAAAGAGAGCTGTGGAGGTCGTGTAGTTTGAGGTGTCGATTCCGAGAAACAGGCTCATTTTGCCGCCTCGATGCTGCGGATGTACGAGCCGAGTACTCCGTTGATGAATCCGCTCTCGTCTATGGTGTACTTCTTGGCCAGCTCAACAGCCTCGTTTACGGAAACGCCGGAAGGCACGCTGTCGAGATACTTTATCTCATAAAACGCAAGTCGCAGGATTGCAAGAGAGGTCTTTGAGATGCGCGAAACCGTCCAGCCCTTTTTGAGAAAGGCGGATATCTCGGCGTCGATCTCGTCGCGCTTGACCTCGATACCCGAAACCACGGCTCTGGCATAGCCGCAAACGCCGCCGCGAAACAGCTCGTCGTTGTCCTCGATCGTAGCCTCAAGCGGCTCATCGTCAAAGGACTTTGAGAACAAAAGCATAAACGCCTGCTCGCGCGCTTCGCTCCTTGTCAGCCTGACTTCCTCCTGATTTTCCGAAACTTTTTTTTCTTTACACATGGCGACACCAGCTTTACTATATATTTATCATAGTATACCATATCGCCGCCGAAAAGTAAAGCGCGGAGATTTTCGGAAGCTCGCTTACGGGAATGACGTAATCACCGTATACACGGCATTCGGCAAAAAGCCCGATATCTCTTGTTTTTATACATTTAATTCTGATTTAGAATTATAATGCGGTTCGGAACAGATTTTAGCGCTTCCTCTTGTGCATTATAAACATAGATTATTGGTAATATACATGCATTATATACAATAGTGGCTTTGTGCTGATTTTTTTCGACGTTATATTGCACATATTTCAATAACAATTTTTGTGTATAATTTTTGATGATCCATGAACTTTAGGATAGGTTGCACAAATAGGTTGACTTCTTTTTGGGCGTATTGTATAATACCAAACTGTGAGCTGAACACAACAGCCCACGCACAAACACACATGTACACATATTTATACATGCAAATCTAAAATCAAAATTTATTTTGAGGAGAGAAATGTTATGACTACAAAAACTTCTACAGCTAAAAGAGCTCTTGCGGTTGCTACCGCGCTGAGCATCATCCTTTGCGCGTTCTGCGTATTCACCGCTATCCCCGCTGCTGCGGCGACCGACAACGTAAAGCTCTATTCCGCAGACACCTACTTCTGCAAGTACGGCATCACCGGCACAAACGTCTTTGTCCAGACCAAGGACAACGCTAAGAACCAGAAGGTATATGTTCACTACAACCACCTCAAGGGTGAGGCTTGGCAGGACAGCGAGGCTACCTATGTGACCACTCTCAACGACGGCTCCAAGCTCTGGAAGGCTTACATCTCCAGCTACAACACCGAGTACGTCATCAAGTATGTTGCCGACGGCAGAACCTACTGGGACAACAACAATGACAAGAACTACACCTCCGAGAGAATCGGCTCTGCGCCCGTGACCGTCAACAGATCCGGCTATGTTTATCTCCCCTACTTCAACGTATCCGCTACCCTTCAGAACTACGCTTACGTTAAGGACGTAAAGGTGAGATACACCGTCAACAACTGGGCTTCCTTCAAGGACATTCCCATGACCTACAGCAACACCAATGCCGACGGCACCGAGAACTGGACCGCAGTTATCAAAGAGAACAAGACCGACACTACCGGCTTCCACTACTGCGTATCCTACAAGGTAAACGGCAAGACCTACTGGGCAAACAACTTCGGCATGAACTATGACGCTTCCTACAGAGTATATCCCTGATATATCCCCGTTCGATAGCCTAAAAAGCGTGCGCACCCAAGTGCGTGCGCTTTTTTTCTGTCACGGCAGGATTTTTATCCGGCAAAAAGAGGACGACTGTTTTAAATGAACAGCGTCCTCTTTTACATTATGGAATATGCGGTATTCTCTATAATCCCACGATAGCGATCTTGTCATACGACACGTCATAATGCGAGGTCACGGCGTCGTCTATCACCAGCGCGGCGGCGTCGTTGAGCTGCGCCTCGGGGACGATCACGGTCACTCCGCTGTCTGTTATCGTGCAAAGGCAGTCCGCAAAGCCCTTCGCCTTAATTATGCTCTCGATGCTGTCCTGAACCGTAAAGGTCTTGAAGAGCCGCTCGACGCTCTTCTGAGCCTCGCTCTTGTCCTCCTCGGTCGCACCGTCCTGCTCGAATACCTTCTTTGCGTCGTCGAGCAGCTTATCCTGGGTCTCCTTGCGCTTGCTGCGCTCAGAGGCAAAATAGCTCTGCTGCTCGCGCGAGAGCGCCGAGGTCTGCTTTGCCTCGTCCGCGCTGGAGCGAGGCAAGGTCGCGCTGACATAGGACGCCGCGCCGAGCTCCTTTGCCGATATCCCCGCAGAGCTGCCGAACTGCCAGTTCACATATACCGCGGCTCCCAAGGCGAGCACCAGCGCCGCACCTATTACGTATTTTTTCTTTGATTTCATAACAGATCCAACCTTTATTCTGATAATTTTGCAATACATACCTTTGCCGTTGAAATATCGAGCGCCTTGGTGACCGCCTCGGTCACGCGCGCTGTCACAACAGGATCGTCACCGCCCTCGCACACGACGAGCACGCCCCTGATCACAGGCTCGATCTCCTTGGTTTTCGTAGCGCTGTCCTTCAGATAGACATACTCAACGCTGTTTTCCATCGTCAGCAAAACCTCGGTTTTGCCCGCTCCCTCAATCCTCGAGAGCATCGTCTGTAAGTCCTTTTCGATTTTTGTGCTGTATGTCGTTACCGAAAACGCGTCATCCTCCTTTTTTCCCGACCCGAAGCCGAGATCGACGTAATTTGAAATAAAGATCAGCGCGATCCCGGCGACGCCCGCTATTATTATCAGCCTTTTCGCCTTGCCGCTTTCAAGCAGCTTTTTCAGTCTTTCCTTCATCCTTCATCCTTCATTCTGTCTCCGTTAATATCAGCGGCTCGATACCGAAGCCTGAGCAGGTCACCTCGCGGACGGTCTGAGTGCTTTGCCGATCATCTTTATCCAAGTATATGCAGATCTGTGAGATGATTATGCCTTTCTCGCCCGCGTCGGCGAGAATGACCTCGCAATCCCTGATCTCGACCCCGTTTTGCAGCAGCAATGCCCCAAGCGTTTTTTCGAGGTTTTCGGCGGTCTGTGCGAGCACCCTTCTCTGCACGATCTCGTCCGAGGAGGCTATCACCTCGTCGGGAGAAGCGCTGCTCTCAAGGCTCAGCGAGACCGATCTCACGGCGTTTTGGATGGGCAGGACGAGCGAGGCGACGATGAACGCGCCCATCACAAGGCTGAGCACGCGCTTTACTCCCCCGTCGGTCACAAAGCCCGAAGCCAACACGCAGATCAGCGCGCAGCCGCAGACCGTCAGGATAGGCGCATACAATGCGCTCATAACGCCCCACCTCCCATCACAAGCGCAAGCGCGGCGCAGATCACATAGACCGCCGCCACGCAGAGGATAACCGCGAGCAGCGTCGAGAGCACCATGCCGACGCCGTCGAGCAGTCCGGCGCACTGAGACAGTCCGAGCACCTCAGCGACGCTTTTGCCGACCCAAAGCGCCACAAGCCAGAGCGCCACGCGAAGCAGCAGCGGCAGAAAGGTTATCAGCAAAGCGATGACCACAAATATCCCTACGCCCGATTTCAGCAGATTCACGCTGCCGCGCACCGTCAAATATGCCTCGGACAGCGCTCCGCCTACAACGGGGACAAACGAGCCGAGGGCGAACCTCACCGCGCGGTCGGAAACTCTGTCAAGCGCCCCGGAGATAGCCTGTCGCACCGAGAGCACCGCCGTAAAGACCGACATCATAAAGCCCAACACCCAGCGAGCGGTCTTTGCGAACATCGCCGAGAAGCCGCCGAGCCTGATATCGGGCGAAATATTTGACACCAGACCGAGCGCCAAAAACATATTCATGAACGGTATCACCACCCGTGAGGCGAGCGCGTTCACGCCCTCTCCGGCGGCGAGCACCGCGGCGTAGTAGCTCGAGGCGCCGACAGCCTGTCCGGAGCCTGCCATAAGCACGGTCATGATCGGGACAAAGGCGATCATCAGGCGCGAGGCACAGTCGATCACCTGCGACGCCTCCCCTATCACGGCAACGGCGGGCGAAGCGAGCACACAGGCGACTCCGAGCGCGGCGGCGACGTTCAGCGTATCGCGGATATCGCCGCTGAGACTGCTCTGATAAGCCGAGAGCAGCGAGCAGAGCAGCAGCAGGGCTATGACGGTTATCAGCCCTCTGAGCGGCGCGGAGACGTTTTCCGAGGCGATCTTGCCTATCTCGTCGAGTGCGTCGGACAGCGAGAGCTTGTCAAGCGCGTAAGCGTCGGCTCCGTCCGCCCCGAGGTCGATCATGTGCTGCCTTGCCTCGTCCGAAAGGCTGTCGTATATCGCAGACACGTCGTAATCCGGGTCGTCCTCCTCCGCTGATACGCTCAGGCACGACAGCGGCACAAGCAGCACGGCGGTCATCAGTATTATAATAAGCTTTTTCATTCCTCACCACGAAAGCAGATTCTTGACAACGCCTAAGATATCGGAGTACAGCGGCAGAGCGGTCACCGTGACCATCAGCTTGCCCGCCAGGGTGACGTTAGAGGCGAGCGAGCTGCTGCCGGCGTCGCGGCAGGTGTTCGCGGCGAACTCGGTCACAAGGCAGATACCGATGACCTTCAGCAGGATCACGACGTAGTTGGTCTGCAGTCCCGCGCCGGCGATGATCTCATTGAGCTTTGAAAAGACCTCGGCTGTATTCGAGAGCACGGAGAGCAGTATCACCACGGACGCCGAGGCTCCGAGCATGACAGCGATCTCGCCGTTTTTGGGCTTCAAGACCGCCATGACAGTCACAGCGGCGATCGCCGTCGCCGCAATAGCCACTATGCTCATCAGAATCCGAACAGCCGCTTTATTGTGGAGAAAAGCGAGCTGATCTGCGTGATTACGAGCGTGAGCACCACGATCAGTCCGGCAAGCGTGGTGAGCATAGCCTGCTCCTCGCGTCCGCTGCGTATCAAAAGCTGTGACAGCACCGCGACGATGATCCCGACAGCGGCGATCTTAAAAATCAGTTCCACATCCATGGGTTTTCATTCCTTTATATCATGATCAGCGCCGCGCCGGTACCAGCGAAAAAACCGAGCGCGCGGTATAGCCTCGCCTTTGATTTAAGCTCCTCCTCGCAGTCGCGCAGCCGCTTGTGAAAGAGAGAATCGTAGAGGGCGAGATGGCTGAGCTGTCCGTCGAGGTCGGTCTTGCCGAGCTGTGAGCCGAATTCACCGAGCAGAGCTTCATCCTCGCTGCAGAGCCTGAGCCGTTTTACCGCAAGCTGCCACTCCTGCTCAAAGGGCAGCTCGTCGCTGAGTCTGGAAAGCTCTATTCCGGACTCCTCGGCGGCGAAATTTACCGCGTCGGCGATATTCTCGCCGCCGAAGCGCAGCCGCGTGCTGAGCACGCTGACGAGGGTTATCAGGGCTTCAAACAGCCTGCGCCGCCTCTCGAGCCTGCCGGTGAGCAGGCAGCCGACCGAAAATCCCGCAAGCGCGAGCAGCGCTCCTCCGAGCAGCTTAAGCGGCATGGAGATCACCGAGAGGGACAAGCTCCCTGATTTTCCCCGCGCGCCTTCTGTCCGAGAGGAACACGAGGCTTTTGAACGCGCCCGCCTCTATCATCGCGCGAACCGCCGGGCACGAGAGAATGTCGCTGCGGCTTTCGGCGTGGACGGCGGCTATCACATCGACTCCGCGGTTCAGGCAGTCGAGCACCGCCTCGGCGTCCTCGCGCGAGCCGAGCTCGTCGCAGATGATAAGCTGCGGAGACAGCGAGCGTATCGCCGTGAGCATGCCCTGAGCCTTCGGGAAGCCGTCGAGCACGTCGCACATGCCCACGTCGTTCTGATATTCACCGCCTACGGTCCCCGCGAGCTCTCCCCTTTCGTCTATCAGGGCTGTGGTCTTGCCTCCGACGGTCGAACAGAGCCGTCCAAGATCGCGCAGCAGGGTCGTCTTGCCCGAGCACGGCTCGCCGCAGATCAGCGCGCCGCCGTCGGGAAGCCTGTAAAACAGCTCCTCGGCGCAGCCTCGGTGCTCGCGCGCTATCCTGATACAGACTGATGAGATATCGCGCAGATTCACTATCCTTCCGTCCCTGAACACAGCCGTGCCGCAGAGTCCGGCGCGGTGACCGCCCTTTAGCGGCAGGAAGCCCTCGGCGATCTCGCTGCCGTGGCTGTAGACCGAATAGCCGCAAAGCGCGTGAAAGGTCTCGTCAAGCTCGCGCCGGGTCACAGCAGGAAGCCCGTCCGACAGTATTTGGGTCGTGCAGCCGTTTTGCTTTATGTAATAACGGCTTTCGGGACAGACTATCTC
>CACWKB010000042.1:0-16184 GCA_902761375.1 uncultured Ruminococcus sp.
GTCCAAACAGATCTCAAACAAGGGCTGTTAAGCACAAATCCCAAAAGTTCCCCCAAAATCAAAGACCGTTGTGATTTTTCTTAAGTTGACGACATTGCCTGATAGGGGAAATGTCGCGCAGCGACAAAAGGGTTGCCGTCCGGCTACGGAGCCCGCCCAAAATTTTCAACTTTCAACTTTCAATTCTCAATTATTATCAGCTTCTTAGCTCCTTTTTTATCGAATCCAGCGCGCCCTTTTCGATCCTGCTGACCTGAGCCTGAGAGATGCCTATCTCGGCGGCGACCTCCATCTGGGTCTTGCCTCTGAAAAAGCGCAGGGACAAAATCCGCTTTTCGCGGTCGGAGAGCCCCGCCATCGCCTCTCTGAGCGAAAGCTCCTGCAGCCACGAGGAATCGTCGCCGCCGTCGCTGATCTGATCCATGACGTAGATCGTATCGCTTCCGTCGGAGTAGACCGGCTCATACAGCGACACGGGCTCCACTATCGCCTCCAGCGCCAGCACCACGGTCTCCTTCGGCACGTCCATCAGCTTAGCTATCTCCTCGACCGAGGGCTCGCGGTTGTGCTTTGCTGTGAGCTGCTCCTTTAACTGCATCGCCCGGTATGCGGTGTCGCGCATCGACCTCGAGACCCTTACCGCGTTGTTGTCGCGCAGATATCGGCGTATTTCTCCGATTATCATCGGGACTCCGTATGTCGAAAAACGGACGTCCAGAGACGGGTCAAAGTTGTCTATCGCCTTGATCAGCCCTATCACTCCGACCTGAAACAGATCGTCGGGGTTCTCTCCCCTGTTTGTGAACCGCTGGATCACCGACAGCACCAGTCTGAGGTTTCCCTCGATCATCCGGTCGCGCGCTCTTTTGCGCTCCTCGCCGCTTCCCTCGCGTATCTTGATCAGCAGCCTGCGCTTCTCGTCCTCGCTCAGCACTGCGAGCTTTGAGGTGTTTACTCCGCATATTTCAACCTTACCGTATTGCAAATAATTCCTCCCGAGAATAATATTTACAATATTATTCCCTTCGGGAGGAATCGTTATACATATATGCGGTTTTGCATTGGGATTTAGGTGAACGCGGAGCCTTCGCTTACTTTGTCTTTATTTCCGTGGAGCAGTATTCAAAGGCGTTAATTACGGTCGTGTCCTTATAGCAGCATTTCTGGGGTATCTTGTAGCTGTAGTTGCGGTGGATATGGCCGTGAATGAAAAGCTTAGGTCTGTACTTGTCCATCAGGCGGTTGAAGCACTCGAAGCCTCGGTGAGGCAGGGTATCGTAATCGTTGAGATGCCTTGCGGGGGCGTGGGTCACGAGGATGTCGAAGCCCCTGTGCGCCCAGATCGACGGCATGAGCTTATGTACGCGGTGCTTCATCTGGCGCTCGGTATACATATACTTTCCCTCGCGGTAGCGGTAGGAGCCGCCGAGCCCGACGATCCTGACGCCGCGGTAGCACACCAGCTTATCGTCGATGCACACGCAGCCCTCTGGCTCGCGGCGGTAACCGTCGTCGTGATTCCCGTGTACATAGAACAGCGGACAATCCGCCATAGTCACCAAAAATTCAAGGTATTCCATCTTCAGGTCTCCGCAGGCTATGATGAGATCATAGCCGCGAAGCCTTCCGGGTTGATAGTAATCGTATAACCGTTCCGATTCCAGGTCGGAAACTGCAAGTATCCTCATGTCCGGCTACCGTCCTTCTGCGAGGGTTCAACTCCGACGACGTCGACGGTGTCCTTGCCGATCTCCGAAAGCTGCTCATACACCGGGATCGAGCCTACTATATTGTCCACAAGGTAGTCCATGTTGATGATCTCCTCGGTGGACAAAAACTTTTGACCCTCGCCGACGACCTCGCCGTTCTGATTGTAGAAGGGGGTCAAAAACGGCGTCGCGTTGTGCCTGATGAAGCTCTCGCGGAAGAAATCTCCGAACCTCCGCGAGGCGAGCGGCAGCGCCGGAGCGTATTCGATATCGACTACTCCCGCAGACATTCCCCAGAAGTAGTTTAGCGCGCCCTTGCTCTCCTCATATTCATTGAGCATGGTTTTGTCGAGCATTCGGCTGAGTATCTCCTCGTAGTAAACGCCCCACTTCCATACCGGCACCGCGAGCAGATCGGTCTTGTCCTCGCCGACGTGAGAGAGTCCGAAGCTGCTTCTGTCGTCCTCGAGGAACCGCGCGGTGTCCTGTGAGGAGATCACGTGGATGTTCTGGCGCTGAAGCGAGAGCGCCGCCTCCTTTGCACCCTTTACCGACGACCACTCGAGAAAGATCTTGGCGCGCGGATTTGCCATCTGCGCTCCGAGCGCAAAGGCGTTCACGCCCGCTATCTGACCGTAGATCGGGTAATCGCAGACATAGCCGATGCGGCCGCTGTCCGACAGCGAGCCCGCTAGAACTCCGAGTATGAACTTGACCTCGTACATCCTCGGATAATAGGTGACGACGTAGCGGTGTGAAATATTCAGCGAGCAGTTGAGAATCTTTACGTCGGGATATTCGACCGCCGCCAGCAGACTCGCCTGGAGCATTCTCGGCGAGGTGGTGAAGATGACCTTGTTGCCGTTCTCGATTGCCTGACGGATCACCTCGTTGAGGTCGGATGACATAGCGTCGGGATAAGCCTCGGTGATGACCTTGCCCTCGAGAGCCTTTTGGGCGTATTCCCTGCCCTGCTCGTGATCGTTGACCCAGCCGGACTTTTCGGGCGTGCCGTCATAGATGAACGCCGCCTTGAGGACTGAGGGCTTGCCGATGGGCAGAAGCTTTGAGAGCACATTGGGCTTTTTGACCTCGGCGGGATCAGCCTTGACGTCGATCGCGCTGTTCTGCTCCTTCAGGGCGACCTCCTCCCACATCTTTTTCAGATTGGTCTTGATCTCGTCAGTGGTTGCGCCGGAGAGCTGCTCGTAGCCGTAGATCTCCATATAGCTGAGCATGGCGTCGCCCGGGGTGATCTTCTGATCCTTGCGGCTCATCGACAGGAACGCCTTCTCAAAGCTGTAATAGACCGAGGCAAACCTGCTGCGCTTATCGTCGTCCCAGGCTGCGCCGTCGGAGTCGTCCATCAAATCGAGCAGCTCCTGATAGCCCTTCTTGTCGGAGAGCTCGATAAAGTTCGCCTTTGTTACCTTGTAGAATTCAACAAACGCCAAATACCGCTGAACATCCTCGTCGTCCGAGGGCAGCGGCATTACGCGGATGACCTGAGCGGGTATGCTGTAGGCGTCAAAGAACTTCAGCACGCTGACCCGCTTGTTGCCCTCCTCGACATAATACCTGTTCATGTATTCGTAAACCTTGATCGGGTCTCGGATGCCCTCGGTAAGGTGCGCCTGACACAGCGTCTCCCACTTGTCGGCAAACTCCGTTCCCTCGTCGAGGATCGGCATGAAATTCGGTCCGAAGGCATTCACTCTGCCGCGCGTCTTTGTACCGACGATGAAGCGGCACGGAACCTGAACCAAGCCGAGGTTCTGCCCCGTGGCAGATCGCTCGGTCGGGATAAAATCGTCCATTACCGGCAGGCAGGGCGACTGTCCCCTTGAAACGCAAGCGCGGTATTCCTTGAGCGCCAGCTTGCGCGCGTCCTTGTAATATCCGTCTAACACAGACCCACACTCCTTAAATCGCTCTCCTGAGCGCAACGGTTTATATTCTTATATTTTAATATTACACTATGCGGACGGATTTGTCCATAAGAACTTTAGGCAATACCGCAATTTTAAGATAAGAGATATTGCCAAATTTAAATTTTTATAAATCAGCCGCGCCGATCTATTGACAAAAACGACTGCGGCGGTACAATAGAAGCAGAAAAATATACTGTAACGGGGTGTCTGATAATGAAACGCAAAACGGAACTTGAAGCTCAGATCAAGCGTATCACAAAATACGAGGACGATATGCGCGAGGCGGAAAGGCTGCTCGCCGAGGAATGCCGCTCATCGGAGGATGACGAAAGGCTGCGCGCTCTGACGGCAGGGCTTGAAGCCTACTACGGCAGCGACGAATGGAAGGCGGATTACGCCGCGGACGAGGCGGGACTGCTCCCCAAGGAGCTCAAACGCGGCGTCCTGTCCGAGGACGGCTTGTACGATCTGTTAGAGGATTATGAGGCGGAATCGGAAAACCGCATTCTCGACCATCCCTGCCCGGACGAAGATGAACAATAAAAAAACGCGCGCACCCGAATGTGCGCGCTTTTTTTATCAGTCCGCTATTCTGTATCGCTGAGAAGCCGTATTGCCCGGGCGTACTTTTCCGCGCGTTCAAGGGCGCGGTCGTCGATCTCATCCAAGCGGCTGAGGTCGCTGTTGTGCCTGAGATCGGCAAGCTTTACCTTTGCGGCGAGCGGATTCGTCTTGATCCTGCGGACATAGTCCATATAAGACATACCGTCCGGATGAGTCATCAGCGCGACCGCCTCCACCACCTCGGGCGGAAAGCCGTCGGCGCGCAGCTCGTCGAGGGTCATGTCGGTATCCTCGACAACGTCGTGCAGCAGAGCGACGCAGACGGAGTATTCGTCGTCCATCTGCTCGGCAAGGTGGAACGGATGATAGACATAAGGCATTCCGCTCTTGTCGGTTTGGTTCTTATGCGCCGCAAAGGAGATTTTGAGCGCCGCCTTTGTAAGCTTTGTATAGAGCATTTTAAATACCTCTTTTCTGCCATACTGCTTTCGGACAAAGCCTCTTTATATGCATTATAACACACGGCAAGAATCAATACAAGCCGACTTTTTTCGGCGCGGTGTAAATCATAGTTCACATAGGACTTGCGCTTGTTTGACTGAGGGTGTATAATATTTAGGTATACTGCGCGGCGAGGCAAGCTCACGCCTGACCGCCGCTCTTATTCTATAGAGGTGTAATCATGAAAATATACAAGGATATGAAGAAGCTGCCGACCGGAGTTGCCGGCGACACGATTACCGAGGGCTGTCTGGTGCTCGAGGGCGGCGGCTGGAAGGGCTTATATACGCTCGGTGTGCTCGACTGCATGATGCAGAACGACATCAACATCAGGAACGTAGTCGGCGTTTCGGCGGGCGCGCTCTCCGCTGTCGGATACATCACGGGTCAGATCGGCAGAGGCGCAAGGGTCGACCTCACCTACCGCCACGACCAAAACTTCTGCGGTATCGGCGCATTTATGCGCGACAAGGGCATCACGGGCTTTTCCTATATGTTCAACGAGGTCAACAAGGCGTACCCGATCGACATGAAGAAGCTCAACGATCCGAGGCGCAGGTTCGCGGTCTCGGCGACCAACCTCCTCACAGGAAAGGTGACCTATTTTGAGAACGGAAAATGCGATATCTTCAAGGCTCTCCAGGCGTCGGCGACCGTGCCGTTTGTGTCTAAGCCCGTTATGATAGACGGAGTGCCCTACCTTGACGGAGGCTGCGCCGAGAAGCTGCCTCTGCCGTGGGCGAGAAGCTGCGGCGAGAAAAAGACGGTGGTCGTCCGCACAAGGGAGCTGAGCTACCGCAGGAACGAGAAGCCCTCAAGAATGGCAAGGCTGATGTACCGCAAATACCCCAAATTCGCCGACGCGTTGTGCAGAGCCAACGCGAATTTCAACAGGGACGTCAACGAGCTTGAAAAGCAGGCGGAGCGCGGCGAGGTATTTATCATTGCCCCTTCAAAAAAGGTCGAGGTCAAGCGCTTTGACGGAGACATGGAAAAGCTCGGCGCGCTGTACTGGCTGGGCTACAGGGATATGGCGAAGCAGGTCAAAGGGCTGAAGGCTTATCTCGGACAGGAATAACAGTAAAACCGAACGGCGCGGAGATCCGGCTTTTTGCCGCCGAAAGAATAACAATAACAAAAGGACAAACCGAAATGAAACAGGAAGATTTGATTTTTTACGGGGAATACGCCCCGAAGCTCGAGGAGATAAAAGCGCTGCTGCTCAGCGAGATACAGGCGATGCTCGACAGCATAAGCACCGACTCCGAAACCGCGGTCGCGGAGCACATCAAATGCAGAATAAAGGGCAGCGAGAGCCTGAAAGAAAAGCTGCGCCGCAAGAGGTTGGACGAGACGCCCGAAAGCGGCTTCAGGCAGCTTTCCGATATAATCGGCGCAAGGGTGATCACCCACTTTGTCGGCGACATCTACTCAGTGCTGGAGCTGATCGAGAAAAATCCGAACTGGCGCGTGGTCACGATCAAGGACTACATAGCCGATATGAAGCCGAACGGCTACCGCAGCCTTCACGTTATCCTCACTCTCCCCTTCGGGGTCAACGGGATCGACACCATCGACGTCGAGATCCAGCTCAGGACCATTGCCATGGACTGCTGGGCGGCGCTTGAGCACCAGCTCAGATATAAAAAGAGCATCAAAAACACAAAGCTGATCGAGGAAGAGCTGAAACGCTGCGCGGATGAAATGGCTTCCACCGATCTCACGATGCAGACCATCCGCGACCTGATAAGAAGGGGGTAATACAGTGAAGATCCTGTACGCAGAGGACGAGCGGCAGCTTTCGGTCGCCGTCACCGAGATACTCAAAATGGAGGGCTTTGACGTAACGCCCGTATATAACGGCAAAGAGGCGCTCGACGCGCTGAAAAACGACTACTTCGACGCCGCCGTGCTCGATATCATGATGCCCGTCATGGACGGCATCGAGGTGCTCAGGGAAATGCGCAGAAGCGGCGACCACACTGCGGTGCTGATGCTGACGGCGAAGGCGTCGCTCGACGACCGCATCACCGGACTTGGCGAGGGCGCGGACGATTACCTCGCAAAGCCCTTTGCCATGAAGGAGCTTGTCGCGCGGCTGAGGTCGATGCTCCGCCGCCAGAACGACTACCGCTACTCCGTACTCAAATATTCAAACATCGAGCTTGACTCCAACACCTGCGAGCTGAAATCAGACAAGGGCAGTCTGAGGCTCAACAACACCGAAGCCGAGCTGCTGACCTTCCTTATCCGAAACAGCGGCGAGTATTTCACCGCCGAGCAGATCAACCAAAGAGTCTGGAACGGAAAGGAAAGCCCCGAAAAGGCGGAGCTGTATGTCTTTTATCTTAAAAACAAGCTCAGACAGATACACTCCGAGGTCGGCGTGCTGATCAGCGCCGACAGGTATTCGTTAGGCGAGGTAGCGACATGAAGAGGCTGCGCAGAAAAATAGTATTGGGAGTATTCATGTCGGCGACGCTTGTATTCCTGCTGACCGTTCTGCTGGCGGGTGACCGAGCTGATCGTTCAGGCAGAGGGCAAGCTGCCGGTGCTCGTGGATCCGGGTGAACACGGCGGCAGCAAGCTCTTTAACGAAAAGGAATTCGGAAAGGAGACCTTCTACCGTCTGCGCTATTTTACCGTTAAATATGAGGACGGCGAGGCAAAAACCGATCTGGCGAACATCGCCTCGATCAGCTATGACGAGGCTGTTTCGCTTGCGGATACCGTCAGATCCGACGGAAAAACTCAGGGCTATATCGAAGTCTACCGCTACCGCGTCAGCGACGACGGGAACCTGATCGTTTTTCTCGACAATTCCGACGACGTTTACACCATGCAGCTCATGACGCTTGCGCTGCTGGTGATCTCGATGTTCCTCATCCTGATGATAACGCTTGTGTTCTGGTTCCTCTCGAAGCGGATAGTAAAGCCGTTTGAGGAAAACGCGCGGATGCAGAAGCAATTCATCACCGACGCGAGCCACGAGCTTAAAACCCCTCTCGCCATCATCTCGGCAAACGCCGAGGTGCTCGCCTACAAGGACGGCGAAAACGAATGGATCGGAAACATCACCTCTCAGGTCGCGCGGGTCAGCGAGCTTGTAAACGAGCTGCTAACCCTCAACCGCCTCGAGGAGGTCGAGGAGATCTCGGACATCGAGCCTGTGAACCTGAGCCAAATCACGAACAAGGTCGCCGATTCCTTTACCGAGGTATTCAACGGCAAAAACGTGAGCCAGTTTAGAGACATACAGCCCGACGTCATCATCAACGGCAATCCGTCTCTGCTTGAACGGCTGATCTCGGTGCTGACGGAAAACGCCTCTAAGTATGTTGCCGAGAACGGCGAGGTGAGAATAACGCTGAAAAAGGACACGCGCTATACTCGGCTGACGGTATTCAATACCTGTAAGCTCGACAGCGACGCGGACTATACCCACCTGTTCGACCGTTTCTACCGCCCCGACTCCTCACGCACCTCCAAAACCGGAGGTCACGGCGTAGGTCTGAGCATTGCGAAGCGGATAGTGACCCTCCACAACGGCAGCATCGAGGCTGTACCGTCCGGCAACGGTCTGTCCTTCAACGTCAAGCTGTCGAACAAGCTCAAGCTTAAAAAGAAGAAATAAAACGCAGAAAACCGGCGGAGGTCAATCCTTTGCCGGTTTTTGTTTATGTATATATGTATTAAAGCATCAGTTCTCCACTTCCCAGATCAGCTCCTCGAGGGTGCTGTAGAGATGCTCGGGCTCGACGGGCTTTGATAGGTGGGCGTTCATTCCCACCTGCAGCGAACGCTGAACATCCTCGTCAAAGGCGTTCGCGGTCATGGCGATTATCGGCACCGTCTTGGCGTCGAGTCTGTTGAGCGCACGGATGGCTGCGGTAGCCTCGAGTCCGTCCATCTCGGGCATGCGGACGTCCATCAAAACGGCGTCATAATAGCCCGGCTTGCTCGCGGCGAACATATTGACCGCCTTTTTGCCGTTTTCGGCGTGGTCGATCTGCGCCTCCTTTTGCAGCATGATCTGCTTCATGATCTCGGCGTTGATGAACACATCCTCAGCCATCAGGATATGCCTTCCTTTCAGCTCGACGCGGCGGGTCTTTTTGAGCAGGCTGATATTGTTTTTGCGGGCGATCCTCTCGAATTCGCTCAGCACATTAGCCGCGGAGACGGGCTTTGACACAAAGCCGTCCACGCCGCACACCCTCGCCTGATCGACGATATCGTCCCAGTTCATCGCGGTCATTATTATCACGAGCGCTTCCTTGTCGAACAGTCCTCTTATCCGAGCCGCGGTCTCCAGACCGCCCACGCCGTTCATCCTTCTGTCGATCAGCACCAGATTGTACGGGTTGTGCTTGACGTGCTGCATCCTCAGCATACGCAGCGCCTCACGTCCCGTACTGCAGATATCGGCTGAGATGCCCATATCTCCGAGCACAAGCTTCGCGTGTCCCGCGGCTATGCTGTCGTTGTCCGCTATCAGCACTCGCATATCGCGCGGCTTGACCGTGCCTGCGGGCGTTCCGGAATGGTCGCTGTTTTTCAGCGTCACAACGACCGTGAATTCGGAGCCGACGCCCTTTTGGGATTCCACGGAGATCTTGCCGTTCATCAGCTCGACGATGCTCTTGGTGATCGCCATGCCGAGACCCGTACTGCCGTATTTGTTCTTTTTGTCGACGTTTTCCTGCGTAAAAGGCTCAAACAGCTTGGGTATGAACTCGGGGCTGATGCCGATGCCGGTATCCTTTATACTGAACTTCATCGTGGACTGGTCACCGAATTCCGCCGTACGCTCGACCGTCAGCGTCACGCTGCCCGGAGCCTCGGTGAATTTGATGGCGTTGCTCAGGATATTGATGAGCACCTGCTTTAGCTTCATGTCATCGCCGATATAGTAATCCGACACGCCGCCGATCACCCTGCACTCGTATTTGAGACCCTTTTCGGCGCACTGAGACATAACGAGGGTGTTGATCTGTTCGAGCATTCCTCTGAACGGGAATTCCTCACGGCGCAGAACGAGCCTGCCCGATTCAATGCGGCTCATATCGAGTATATCGTTGATCAGATTCATCAGGTGATGGGCGCTGTCGTTTATCTTTTCAAGATAGCTCCTTGTCTTTTGCGACACGCCCTCGTCCTGAAGCGCAAGGCTGTCAAGACCGATTATCGCGTTCATCGGGGTGCGTATCTCATGGCTCATGTTTGAGAGGAAGGCGGTTTTTGCCTTGTTCGCCTCCTCGGCGGTCGCCAGCGCCTGAGCCAGCGCCTCGTTCTTGGCTATCGAGTCACGCATTTCGGAATCGACTATCGTAAGACCTAAGCCGACGGCGTGTACTCCTCCGTCGCCGCTGTTGTCCGCGCTGCTGACATTCGCAACGCTGATCATCTCGTAGTATTCCTTGCCCTGACGTCTGACCAGATAGCGGTAGCTTATCTTTTTATAGCGCGAGAGCTTGTCGCGGATGTTGTCGGGACTGATAAAGAGCAAAAAACCATCGCGGTAGATCTTGTCTATATTTTTTTCGCGTATGACGCAAAATTTTCATAATATGGGAAGTGGACCCCCTCGGGATGCTGATCGTGAGCCTCCGGGTCGGAGCGGAAGCATACCGCGTCGTCGGAATCGAGATCGACGTGATATACGCTGCGGTAATCGGACGCGAGCGCGGTTATCATCCTGTCCTGCTCCTCGCGGCGGCGCTGCTCGCGGATGAGCTGCTCCTGAAGCTTGAGTCGTTCCTCGAGCACCTGCTGACGCGCCAACGCCGCAGCCTCAGCGGTCTTGATCTGAGTCATTCTTGTGATGTCCACACACATTCCCATGGTGCAGGGTCTTCCGAACCTGTCGGTGAATTTGACCTTTGTAGTCTGCAGATTGCGTATCTCGGAGCCGTCTCCGTTCGGCACGTCCTCAAAGAAGATATACGGCTTGTCCATATTGAGCGCCTTGCGGTCGTCCTCAACGAAATGAGCGGCGGTATCGTGGTCGAAGATGTCAAAATCGGTCAGACCGACTACGCCGTCGGGCGAGCTCTTGTGAGCGTATTCCGCAAACGCCTTGTTGCACGCAATATAAACGCCCGTTTCGCCGTCCTTGGAAAAGGTCATTGCGGGCATATTAGAGAGCATCGAGGTGACCGAATCGACCAGATCGGCGAGCCCCATCAGGGTCTCGTTCTGCTCGAGCAGACGCCTGTTCTCCTCCTTGGTATCATGCGCCTCCTGAACGGCGCGGAATTCCCTGTCAACATCCTTGAAGCCCATGGTTATGCCTATGCGATTCCCGGGAACACACAGCTTTCCGACGTCTATGCGGAAATACCGCGACGCGGCGCCGTTTTCGTAACAACGCAAAAAGGTCAGGGAAAACTGATCCTTGTCCTTGAGCTGCTCCAGTATGCTCTCAAGCGACATATCCTTGCGCACGCGCTCCCGATCCTCCGGGGCTACCATCGTATCGACAAATTTTATTCTCGCCGTGGAATACTTCGCGTTTATCAGGGATTTTCTGACCGCGTCCGCCCTTACGGTGTTGTCGGAGGTATCTACGTAATAAAGCGAGCACTTCTCGGTCTCGACGTCGTGGATGACCCAAACTGTGTGATAAAAACGGGTAAGAGTCTGCAAAATGACCGCTTCGCGGGTCTCATCCTCTCTTATGCGCTCGATGGGAGTCTTGGCGATGTCCGTGATAAAGACATAGAAGCAGCCGCTGCTCTCGTCATAACTGCCGTAATCGTAAACCCTGCGGACGCTGCCGTCTTTGCGGCAGATGCGGTATTCAACATAATCGCGCCTGGAGTCGTTTTTGCTTATCTGTATTTCGATCGAACCGTAGATTTCGACATAGTCCTCGGGATGCACCATTCCACGGAAGGTATAGCCCGTCAGCCTGCGGAACTCCTCCTCGGTCTCACAGCCGAATATCTCAAAGACGGAGCGGTTGGCATAGAGAAGCTCTCCGTCGCCCTCAGCCCTGTAGATAAAATATCCGCCCGGCATACGGTCGCTGAATTCCCTTATCAGCGGAGAATTCAGATCATTAAGTTCAAAGTGCCTGTCAGTCATAATCAACACCTCGAATAAAGCATAATATCACTTTATATTTTACCATAATACACGATAGTTCGCAATACAAAAGAATACCATTATATTTGGGCATATTGCACATGGCGGCTGAAAACGCTCGGTAACGGGGGCTTGAAACGTATTTCACAGTCAAAAACAGCCCGAGGCGATCCGCCTTGGGCTGAGTTATCAATGACTATCAAATTTTTTACGCCGCGGGAATTATCGGCAGGATACCGAAGCCGTTGACAAAAAGCACCGAACCTACTCCGCAGATGAAGCCCAGCGCAGCGCCGGCGAGCACATCGGTGAGGTAATGCACTCTGAGATAGAGCCTCGAAAACGCGATCAGCGAGGCGAGCAGCAGGATCGGTATGAATACGATCAGCCTGCAGCGCATCAGCGCGACTCCGACCATCGCGAACGACGCCGCCGAGTGGCCCGACGGGAAGGAGTAAAAGCGCGGACGGTTGATTATCTGCTCATCGTCATCGAGACCGTGACATGGGCGGACGCGCTTTACGAGGTGCTTTATCAGTCCCTCGCCCATCAGGTGAGTGATCACGAGAGCGATAACGAAGTTGATGCCCGTATTGCGCCACTCCGCGCGAATCAAAAACGGCAGACAGATCAGCCACCACACGATGCCGACGTTTGCCGACCGCGAGGCGGTTTTCATTATGACGTTCATCGCGGGCGAATGGAGCCTGCTGATGTTATTTATTACCCGTTCATCGAGATCCTTTATCTTGGCAAGCAGCATAACTATCCCCTACAGCTTTCAAAAAGGCACTGTGTAATTCAATATAAATATACATTTTTATTATACCATATAAATCCGGATTTGAACAGTAGGCAAATGAATAATTTTTGATTCTATCTTAGAAAAATAACTTGTATAATCGCTGATTTTGCCGACTCCGCGCGTAATTTGACGTGATTTATGCTAAAAAGGTACATATGACAATACGTCATCTTATTGAGGATCGGAGGCAGCCACCGAGGAGGTCGCCGTGACGTCGACCCCGGTATCCGCGACGTTTACGATCAGCACGTCGCCGAGCCTCACGGGAGCCTCAGCCTGAGCCGAGGCTATCTCCCTCATCACCTCAAAGATCTTACCCTTTGGGATATCCGACGCGGTTTTGCAGGCTACGCGCGAACGTGCTCCGCCCTTCACCCTCATCGTCGTTGTGACGATGCGCGTCGGGTCAGTGACCTCCTTTCGCGCGTAGCTCTCGCCGCGCGGACAGGTGTTGCCGCTGACGGATATTATCCGCTCTCCTTCGGTCTTGACGGTCACGTTACAGCCCAGCGGACAGCCGATGCAGGTTAGCTCAACAGTATTCATAAGCGCCTCCTACGCGGTTTCTATCTTGATCGTGATCTCGGAAAGCCCGGGATTTTCGGCAAACAGCCTGTCTGTCAGGACGACCTGCTCCATCTCTCCCGGCGCGAGCACTCGTTTCTTCCTGCGCTGAACGCATTCATCGCCGCAGTACACGCAGACAAAGGCGTTTTTGTAAACGTCGGCGACGCGGAATCTGACGGTTAGCTTATCGCCTGCCCGTTCGGGAGCGATGAATGACGGCACGGTGTAGCGCACGCCGTTGCCGGCGCGGAGGCTTATCGGTTCGCCGCCTTCACACCGCTCTCCCCTTACATAACGCGCGGCATTCTCTCCGGCAAGCGCCGCCTCCTCGGAAACGTAGTCCACAAGGTCGTGGACATGGAGCACGTTTCCGCAGGCAAACACGCCGCCGACCGAGGTCTCGAGGCTTTCGTTGACGACCGCGCCGCCCGTGACGGGAGAAAGCTCTACGCCTGCCGACTGCGACAGCTCATTTTCGGGCAGCAGTCCGCAGGACAGCAAAAGCGTGTCGCAGCTTATTCGCTGCTCGGTGCCGGGTATGGGTCTGCGGTTTTCATCGACCTCGGCAACCACGACCGCCGTCACGCGCTCCTTTCCCTCGATATCGACCACGGTGTGCGAAAGCAGTAGAGGGATATCGAAATCGTCGAGGCACTGGACGATGTTTCGCTTCAGACCTCCCGAATAGGGCATGAGCTCCGCGACGAGCTTTACCCTCGCTCCCTCGAGCGTCATGCGCCGAGCCATTATCAGCCCGATGTCGCCCGAGCCGAGGATCACGACCTCTTTTCCGGGCATATAGCCCTCGATGTTGACGAGCCTCTGCGCGGTGCCTGCCGAGAAGATACCCGCAGGTCGGAAGCCCGCGATATTCAGCGCGCCGCGCGGACGCTCGCGGCAGCCCATGGCAAGGATCACAGCGCCCGCCTTGATCGTCATCACGCCGTCGGTGCGGTTGACCGCGGTCACCACGCGCTCGGGCGTGATATCGAGCGCCATGGTATCAAGCTTATACGGTATGCCGAGCTCCTCCGCCTCGGCGATGAACCTCGCCGCGTATTCGGATCCCGTGAGTTCCTCGCCGAAGGTGTGGAGCCCGAAGCCGTTGTGGATGCACTGGTTGAGGATTCCGCCGAGCTCGCCGCCGCGTTCGAGGATGAGCACGTCGTTTACCCCGGATTTTTTGGCGGCTATCGCCGCTGCCAGTCCCGCGGGACCTCCGCCTATTACTACGATATCATGCTCGGTCACGGTCATCCCTCCTTTGTCCTGCCGACTGTGATGCGCGACGCGCCGCCGCACTTGGTCACTTCATCAAGCGGTATGCCGCACTCGCGGCTGATGAGCTCCATGACCTTGGGGCTGCAAAAGCCGCCCTGACACCTGCCCATGCCTGCCCTGACCCTGCGCTTTACCGCGTCGAGCGAACGCGCGCCGAGCGGTCTGCGTATCGCCTCGAGGATCTCGCCCTCGGTAACGCCCTCACAGCGGCAGACGATCGCGCCGTATGCAGGATTTTTCTTTATTAGAATATTTCTTTCCTCTGTAGAAAGCTTTGACGGGTCGAGGATATCCCTGCGCTCGGGCTTGAAATCGGGATCCGCCTTCAGGTTTAGCTTTTCGGCTATCCTGCGGGCGACCTCCTCGCCTATCGCTGGCGCCGCCGAAAGCCCCGGGGATTCTATGCCGGCGCAGTTGAAGAAGCCCGGCGCGTCGTCGGGCTCGCCGATGACAAAATCGCCGCCGTCCTCGTGTGCGCGCAGCCCCGCGAACGAGGTTATCACGCTGCGCACCGGCAGGTTCTTTATGCTCAGGGACGATCTCTCCAGCACCGTATTTATTCCGTCGGCTGTCGTCGCCGTGCTTTCCCTGTCCTCGATATCGACCGCCGTCGGACCGACGATGGTGTTGCCGTGGACGGTCGGAGTCACCAGAACTCCTTTTCCTAATTTTGTGGGAAGCGGAAAAACGGTATGGCGCACATATCCGCCCACAGCGCGGTCGAGCAGAATGTAATCGCCCCTGCGCGGAGTGATGCGCAGCTTGCGCTCGGAGACAAGGTTGTTGAGAACGTCGGCGTATACGCCCGCCGCGTTCACAACGGTTTTCGAGGTATATTCGCCCCTGTCCGTCTGAACCCGCCACAGCCCGTCCTCGCGGTACAGTCCAGTGACCCTTGTGTTGAGCCTGAACTCCGCGCCGTTTTCGCAGGCGTTCTCGGCAAAGGCTATGGTCATTTTGAACGGACAGACGATACCCGCCGTCGGAGCGAACAATGCCGCGACTACGCCGTCCGCAAGGTTCGGCTCAAGCCTAAGCGCCTCGTCGCGGTCGAGTATCCTGAGTCCCGGGACGCCGTTTTTCTCGCCTCTCATTCTTAGCTCCTCGAGCACTGAAACGCGCGAGGGATCGGTGCAGACGGTCAGCGAGCCCCTGCGCTCAAAGGGAAAGTCGAGCTCGCGCGAAAGCTTCTCGGTCATCGCGTTGCCGAGCACATTGTAACGCGCCTTTAGGCTGCCGTTCGGAGCGTCGTAGCCCGAGTGGATTATAGCGCTGTTAGCCTTTGAGGTCCCGGCGCAAACGTCCTCCTCCCTTTCAAGGACAAGCACGTCGGCAAGGTACGCCGACAAAAAACGCGCCGCAGCGCAGCCGACAACGCCCGCGCCGATTATTATCGTATCATATATCATAAAAGCTCCTTCCCGAAAACCGAGCAAACTGTTATTTGCGATTTGTTATTTGAGATCATTCTTCCTCCGCCCAGGCAAGCGCGGCTCTTACGGCTCGGTTCCAGCCCTTTAGCTCGGCAGCCCGGGTCTCGGCGTCCATCTGCGGAGTGAATTCGCGTTCAACGCTCCAGCGGCTTTTGAGCTCGGCGCTGTCTTTCCAGAAGCCGACCGCCAAGCCCGCCAGATACGCGGCGCCGAGCGCGGTGGTCTCGACGCAGGAGGGGCGGTGTACGGGAGCGTTCATTATATCCGACTGGAACTGCATCAGGAAATCGTTGCGGCTGGCTCC
>CACWKB010000042.1:16218-35505 GCA_902761375.1 uncultured Ruminococcus sp.
AGGGATTCGAGCGTGGCTCGTATCAGGTGATACTTATTCATGCCGCGCGTCAGTCCCATCACCGCGCCTCTGGCGTAGGGATTCCAGTACGGCGCGCCCATGCCCGTAAAGGCAGGCACCACATAACAGCCCGCCGTGTCGCTGACCCGCGTGGCGAAATACTCGGAGTCGGGAGCGGAATCGACGAGCCTCAGCTCGTCGCGCAGCCATTGTATCGCCGCGCCCGCCACATAGACCGAGCCCTCGAGGGCATAGGTCACTCTGTCGCCCAGTCCCCACGCTATGGTGGTGAGCAGCCCGTTGTCGGAATATACTGGGCGGTCGCCCGTGTTCATAAGCATAAAGCAGCCGGTGCCGTAGGTGTTCTTAGCCTCGCCCTGATCAAAGCACGCCTGACCGAAGAGCGCCGCCTGCTGGTCGCCCGCGGCTCCCGAGATCGGGATAGCTCCGCCGAAAAACTCGGGGTCGCTCTCACCGTATACAGCCGCCGAGGGCTTCACCTCGGGCAGCATAGAGCGCGGTATCCTGAGCTCGTCCAAGATCTCGTCGTCCCATTGGAGGGTGTTGATGTTGAACATCATGGTGCGCGAGGCGTTGGAGTAATCGGTGACGTGGAGCCTGCCCTTGCTGAGCTTGTACATCAGCCAGCAGTCTATCGTGCCGAATAGCAGCTCGCCGCGCTCGGCGCGTTCGGCGGCTCCGGGGACATTTTCGAGTATCCAGCCCAGCTTGGTGGCGGAGAAATACGGGTCGATGATCAAGCCGGTTTTATGCTTGATCATCTCGCCGAGCCCCTTTCTGCGCAGCGCCTCGGTCTCGTCCGCAGTCCTGCGGCACTGCCATACGATCGCGCGGCAGATCGGCTGTCCCGTAGCCTTATCCCAGACCACGGTGGTCTCGCGCTGGTTGGTGATCCCGATAGCGGCTATCTCGTCATAGGTCACCCCGAGCCTGCGCATCGCCTCGCGCGCCACCGAAAGCTGGGTCTGCCAGATCTCGTTAGCGTCGTGCTCGACCCAGCCGGGCTTGGGAAAATACTGCGTAAACTCCTTCTGAGCCATGCTGCATATCCTGCCCTCGCGGTCAAAAATTATGCAGCGGTTGCTTGTGGTTCCCGAATCAAGCGCCATTATGTATTTTTTCATACAGACACCCTCTTTATCAGATTTGTTCATATCTATATTATATACATTTTTCATAGCTTTTCAAGCGTTTTTGTGGTATTTGTGAAAAAGAGACCGACCTCGCGGTCAGCCTCTCAAACTGCGTCATTATTCGGATTTGCTTTGGGAAGTCTCCGGCTTTTCCGGGTCGGTTTTTACGCTCTCCGACTTCTCGGAGATGCGCTTGTACTCCTCCTGCATGATCTCGCCGAAGCCCTTTTCGTCGAGCTCCATGCTCTCGCGGGCGACCGAAGAATCGTCGGCGAAGGCGTCGAACACCGCCTGCTTCTGCTCGAGCAGCTCGGTTATCTTCTCATCGACGGAATCCTCGCACAGCAGGCGGTAAACCAGCACGTTCCTCGCCTGACCCATTCGGTATGCTCTGGAGATCGCCTGGTTCTCGATCGAGGGCTTGAACTGCGGCTCGCACAGCACGACCACGCTTGCGGACTGGATGTTGAGACCCGTGCCTCCGGACTGGATCTGGGCGGCGAGGACGGTTCCCGCGGGAGCCTTGTCAAACTCGTCGATGATCTCCTGACGGCGGCGCGGCGGGATGGAGCCGTTGATGGGACCTGCGCACTTGCCCTCAAAGATGGAGCAGATCTTCTCGATTGTGTCGAGGAAGAACGAGAACACAATAAGCTTTCTGCCCTCGCTCTCAGCCTCCGCCGCGATCTCGCGCAGGCGGTTCGCCTTCGAGGACTGAGCGATATCGTCGACGTTCCACGAAACGCGGCGCGCCGCGGCGTAGTTCTTAGAGAGCACGGCGCTCTCGTAGGCGCGTTCCTCCTCCCTGCCCATGCTGCACCATTCGCGCGAATCGGTCAGCTCAGGCAGCTCCTTGAGCACGTCTGCGCGCTTGCGGCGGTAATAGACGGGCGCAATCTTCTCGCGGAACTGAGGCGCGGACGCCATGAAAGCCATGCTCTTGACCTCCTCGGCGACAGCGGGTCGCAGCACCTTGATCAGCGAAAGCATCTCCTCTACCCTGTTTTCGAGCGCGGTGCCGGTCATGAACAGGATCCGATCGGCATGGTCGGCGAGCCTGCGGACGCTCTTTGAGCGGATCGCCTCGGGGTTTTTGACGTAATGCGCCTCGTCGACGATCATCATCGAGAAGCGGAACTCGTCGTCGAGCTCGAGGCTGCCGGTGGTCTCGTAGGTGGTGACGGCAACTCCGCCCTCGCGCTTCCACTCGTCAAGGGCGCGCAGCTTAGTGGCGCCGTGGAGCTTCGTCACCCTAAGAGCGCAGAATTTTCCGATCTCGCGGCACCAGTTTGAGAGCACGCTCGCCGGACAAACCACGACAAAGTGCGTCTCGCCCGTGTTCGAGAGCGAGACCATGGCGGCTATCGCCTGAACGGTCTTGCCGAGACCCATTTCGTCGCCGAGCAGCACGCGCTGCTGATGGAGGATATATTTCAGACCCCAGGTCTGATAAGGGCGCAGGGTGCAGGACAGACCGTCGAGAAATACCTCCTGCTCCGCGATCTTGCGGGCGAGCTCCTCGGGAAGTCCGTAAACGCTGTCGTCGTTGCCCAGCGCGTCGGGGACTATCGTTTCGATGATGTTGATGTATTCGACCGTGTGGGCGATGAAGTCGTTCCAAGCCTGATCGGGAGTGCTGCGCGCGGCTCCGGAGAGCAGGTCGCGGGTCTGATTGACGGTCGAGGCGTATTCGCCGCCGAGCAGTGAGGATATGTAGTGGTAAGCCATGCGCACGTCCTCGCGCTCGCTCTCGGAGCAGAACAGCCACGCAGCTCCGCAGCCCACTGACTCGAGCGCCTTTACGGACGCGTCGACGTCCTCGGAATAGTCGCGCTTCAGCTCGTCGCAAAGCTTGACCGCCTTTTGCATGGCGCGGTAATCGCAGACCGCCTGAACCAGAGCGGTAGACTGAGGCGTGCGGTCGTCGGCGCTGAGCCGGATATGGACGGAGGATGCCGATCTCGAGGCGAAGCTCTCGGCTATCTCCTTGATCTCCCTCGCGCCCTCGGGGCTAATGCCGTTGATGTCGGTGAGCTGATGCACCGTGGCGCGCCTGATGTCAGCCATGTTCGCATAGCCGCAGTCGCGCAGAGTTTTGACGCGCACGCCGCCCTTGTCGCGGTTCAGCTCCTCAACGGGAACGTCGGCGAGGATCCTCTCGGCTGCCTGAGCCTTCATACCCTGAGCGCAGTCGGCTATCGCCGCCCTGCTGCGGGCGATCTCGGACTCGGAGTTGACGAGCCTGTCCTGAAGCTCGTAAAAGCTCGCAAGGAGCTTGGAGATATCGGAAACGAGCCGCTTTTCGCCCTTTAGGATACGGTCGCACATCTCGCGGTAAACGGCGCGGTTTTGGATTATGTCGGCGTTGATCCGAGCCTCGTCGGGCTTTTGTGCCGCGTCAAGCTCCGATTTGAGCTCCGACGCCGCAAGCCAGTATTCGCTGCCCTTGAGGTCGGTCAAAAACTGTGCCGCGCTCTGCGCCTGAGCTCTTTGCTGTGAGGACGAGAACAGCCGCCTGAGCGCGCCGCCGCAGTTTTTCGCCGCGGCAAGCTCGCGGTCGAGCCGGGGCTGAACTCCGGCGAGCAGCTCCTTTGACCTTAAAGCGCAGGTGGCAGTCACTCGGTACTGATAGAAGGAGCGGAGCATATCCTGCTGCTCGCGTGCCAGGCTGACGGCTCCGCCGTTCAGACCCTCGCGCACAACGGACGAGAAGCCGTCGCGCGAGGCGAGCCCCTGAAGCTTTGAGGTCATCTCGTTTTCACGAAGCCTGCGGGCGTTGTCGGCGCCCTTGAGCGCTTCGAGCACCCCGGTATGCTCGTTGATAAGGGATTTTATTTCTTTAACGGAATATTCAGCCATGCTACCGCCTCCTTGATAATATTATTATATCTGTAATATTGCGGTTTGTCCAGAGGATTTAGGGCGCAGGCAGCAGGAAAGCGCAAAAAAAATACAGGAGGCATATGCCTCCTGTACCGGTATCTCAACTGAAGAATTGTCTTGAGGAAATCGGAATGCCGAGCTGGTACATTATAAGCTCAACCCTGTCGCGTACATACGCTTTGTCTCTTTCGTCATCGGGCGAATACCCGAGCAAAGCCAGAACGCCGTGGGCGGTGGTAAACGCGATCTGCTTGTTCACGGGGTTATTGGAAATATCAGCTTCTTCAACCGCTTTCTCAAACGAAATCAGAACGTCCCCCAATATTCGCGCGCCTGTAGCCTCGTTTACCTTGTAGCCGTCGCCGAGCTTCGCGGGGTTGGCCACATGCGAGGCCACGGCTTTCCTGCCAAAATGTTCGATACAGTACTCGTTGAGCCGTTGGTTGTCTGTAAAGGTGATACCTATCTCTGCCGAACCCGGAAAACGTTCATTTTCAAGTACGGCATGACAACAACGTCTAATCAGCATTCTGGTTCCTGTTTGTACTTTAACCTCTTTTTGGTCATCTGTAATAACAACTTTCAACTTATCTGCCATAACCGTCCCCCCCGGTGGTAAAGGTGAATAAGTGGAGTTTAAACAGTATTGATTTTTTCCAATAACGAGAGTAAAGTATCTTTTTCCGCGTCGTCAAGACACGAGAACATCTCTTCGCGCCGCTCCGTCCGATACTCAAGCGATTCATCAGCACGTCTCTCTCCCTTTTCAGTGAGAGAAACCGTCATGGTACGCCTATCAACCTCGTTCGGAGTGCGCTCTACCATTCCCTTGCTCGATAGCTTGGCAAGCACCTCGCTCATCGATGCAGGTCTGATGCTGAGCCTTTCGGTCAGCTCGCGCTGAGATATACTGCCCGATTCCTTTAAAAGGATGAGCGTACGTCTCTGGCTGTCCTTTCCGTCATATAGAAAGTGTAGTCTCTGACCTAAATCACGCAAATTAGAAAGAATTCTGTCGTCAACGTCCTTCTGTACGTATGCTGACGCAACGTCGTCATTTCTCTGATTAACTTTTGTCATTTTCGTCTCCGCCACGCATTGTTAGGTACCTTGAGGTGATTATATTATAATACAATATTTGGCATTTGTCAAGGTACCGTAGTGTATTTGCTTTTTTTCAAACGCCTATTAAAATTATATTTATTTTACCCCCGTTTGTCAACACAATAGTATGATTTTTTTAAAATTCTTGAACCTCAACAAAAAGTATTTTGGATTTTTATGCATGTTATACCATTTTTTCAAGGTGCCTTTTAATGTCACGCTTTGTTTACTATGCTTAACATTCGTGTTAATTTTCGAGGCATTTTGACATAAATTCATCTTTTTACGCTACCTAAACGTTTTTGTTGATTTTTTTGCGCAGAGCCTGCGCTCTCGTATTCACGCACCTCTCACGCCCGTCCAACGCAGAGCACGTTTTCATTAGTTTTTTGCCCGTTAATTTTACAAAAAACGCATATTTTCAACATTTCGGCAAAAACAACAAAATATGATTTTATTTTTGTTTAAAAAGTTTTTGTTATTTTATACTTTTTTTATGTGTGGAGTTTTTTATTTTTATTTTCTTTCTACGAAATACCTAATGCGCATTTTTCAGGCTCAAAAAAAGTATGGAAATATTTTGTGTTTTTTTAAAAAAACATTGCTATTTTGCAAAATATGTGGTACAGTATAATTGAAGGGTGGTGATATTGTGGATAGACCTGCCTATCGTTTGCTCAACAGTCAGATCGACGAGCTGAAAGAGCAATTATCCGCAAAGATCATCGAGCGCGACAACCTTAATTTCATCGTGTCGAGGAACCTCAACGCGAAATACATGACGACCATAGGCGTTTATGAGTACCGCGTCTATGAGCGTTACTGCGCCATTATGCGTATCCTGCGCAAGATCGCCATCATCCGCGGCCAGCTCAACCGCCACGAGGCTGTTGTTATCCCCCTGGTCGAGCGTATGCTTGACAAGGAATTCGCCGATTCCAACAGCCGCCTCACCGAGTTCCGCAAGGAGCTCATGGCTGCCGAGGAGATCTCTCACGCCGATTTCCTCAGCGACGAGGACAACCGCCGCTGCAAGGCGCTTTACGCCGAGATAGTCGGTAGGCTTCACCCCGACCTCAACCCCGCGACCTCCGACGAGGAGCAGGAGCTGTTTGACAGCGCGGTGGACGCCTATGAAGAGGGCAGCCGAGTCAAGCTTGAGGAGATCGCCGAACATCTCAGCAGCATGGACGACTCTGCCCAACCGCCCGAAACCTACGAACAGCTTCGACTGATAAAGGACAAGCTGACGAGGAAGCTCGACGCGGTCAGCGATGAAATCGACAGTATCAGCGACAATTACCCCTGCAATCAGCAGGAGCTGCTGCTCGACGAGAAAAAGGTCGCCGCAAAAACAGATGAGCTCAAGGATATTACCCGACGCTACGACATTATTTACGCCAACGCCGACAAGCAGCTTCGTGAGCTGCTCGGCGACTCACCCGACGATCCCACTACAGTTTCGTAAGCAGCAATATCAAATAAAACCGGCTGCCACAGGCTTTTGCGCTTGTGACAGCCGTTTTTTCATTTCAGATCAACAATCATGGTGAGAACCGGAATAATATCAGGGCGCTTCCCATGTGTTTACATATTCGTACATATCCACCTGACTGGGGGGGAACTCCGCGGAAACATAGTAAATGCATCCGTCGTGCGGTATGAGGTCAATAACAAGATACTTGTTGTCATCGGAGTAGTATCCGTAGATCTGCACAGCATCATAGTTGCCGACCTTGACGGTCGCGCCGGTCAGGTCCTCAATGCCTTCCTCCTTGAGATGAGAAGCAATGCCCTGACCCGCGGTCTCGGCGTCCTCCGAGCCCTCGATCACATTCATCGTAAAAATGATGGTGCCTGTTTTATCGCTGTACTGGAGATCGTTGCCGCCTCTCACATCTCGGAACTCGATAAAATCGCAGGGAACTGTCATGTAGCCTACTCTGCTGTCGCCGATGCTCATACCCTCGCCGTCGTCAATATCTCCGTCGTCAAACGTCGGATCCTCGATTGCGGGAGTCGTGAAATCGGACACGGTAAAATCAGGCAGTGTGAAATCGGTAACGGTAAAATCCGGGACCGTAAAATCATACTCATCCGGCTCAGACCTTCTCGGCATCAAAAAATTGCAGGAACAAAAGACCAGAGCAAGGCAGATCGCAGCGGCGATAACGGGCAAAAGCTTTTTCATAGATATCCTCCTTATACTTCGTAATACGGCTTTATAACCGTTTTTATTATAGCATACAATATCCTTTCGCGCAATACTGAAAATTGCACCTGTTGACCGGATTTATGCGTCCCATAGGCTTTCAGCGATCGTAATAGCGCTCGTCCCAAACGGGATTTTCGCCCTTTTTCGGCATATCCGCGCTGTTCGCGGCAAGATAGAGATCCTCCGCGACGGACTCGATCAGGTCGGTGAGCTCGAGATATTTGAGGTCGAAAGCCTCGTAAACCGCTTCGGCTCCGAGCCATGCGCCGAGGAGGTTTCCGCAGACCGCGCCGGTGGAATCGCTGTCGCCCTTGTGGTTGACGGCGGCGCGGATCGCCCCGGCAAAGTCGTTCTGATAGCGCACCGCGCAGAACACGGCTATCGCAAGCGCTTCCTCGGCGATCCAGCCCTCGCCGAGCCTGTGGATGGCGTCGAGGTCAGAGATCTCGCTGTCCGTTGCAAGCGCAAGAGCCTCCGTCAGCAGCTCGCCGAGACGAGTACCTTCGCCGATCATGCCACGGCGCAGCACGTTTTCAAGCCTCTCTGATTCGAAAGTACACTCATTTGTCACTATTTCAAAAACCATTTTGGCAAGCGCCATGGACGACAGATAACCGAGCTCATGGCCGTGGGTCAGCATAGCGTCATACTTTGAAAAGCGAAGCGTAGTGTGATCCTCGTCACCGTATGATTTGTAACCCGGTTCGGGGCGGAAAATGAGTCCGTAGGGCGCGGCGCGCATCACCGTACCGCAGCCCTTGCTGTTGTTTTTCGCGTAATAATCGTCGGAACTCATACCTTCGGGAAGCTCACGAAGGCGGTACAGCGAGTTGAGGCAGGTTATACCGGGAGCGCGGCGGCGGTGCAGCCTTTCGTTCTCGTATATCCACATTTTAGGCTTTTCCAAACGATAGTAATCCTGGGTCGAGAGCCACTCGATATACGCAGCCCTGATACATTTTGACAAGTCCTGATCGGGATGGGTTTTGCTGTAGATAATTGCATTGGCGGCAAAGAGCGTCATCTGGGTATCGTCCGTGATATGCGCGGGATCGCCCGCCTCATCAAGCGTCTGTATCCCCTTTTCTCCGTATTCACCGAAAATACGGTTCTCTTTTGTGAACTCAACCGGATAGCCGAGCGCGTCGCCTACCGCGCCGCCGAGCAGACAGCCCCGATATCGGCTGAGCGTACTGTCGTTTATATCTTTTGACATAATGATTATCTCCTTTCATTAAATAAATATCAGTGTAATATTCGGTGTTACGGTCGGTCGATCCTGTTGATCGTCCGTAACATCCTTATAAGCTGCAATTAAGCATTATCATCAGATCACTTCTCATTCCCGTTTCTGACCCCCAACAAATTAAAATCCTGTAATTTTTCTCTGAAGAAAATAAACCAAGGGGTAAATATGCTATTATAGAGTGAATGTAATTTTGGTTTATCGGAGGATCTAACCATGAAAACAGGCTTTGACAACAGGCAATATCTTGAGATGCAGTCGCAGCATATCCGCGACCGCATTGCAAAATTCGGCGACAAGCTCTATCTCGAGTTCGGCGGCAAGCTCTTTGACGACTACCACGCCTCGCGCGTGCTGCCCGGCTTCAAGCCCGACTCCAAGCTGCAGATGCTCATGCAGCTAAAGGACGAGGCGGAGATCGTGATCGTCATCAACGCCGACGATATAGAAAAGAACAAGGTGCGCGGCGACCTCGGAATAACCTACGACCTCGACGTGCTCAGGCTGATAGACGTGTTCAGGAGCAGAGGGCTCTATGTCCCCTCGGTGGTGCTCACCCGTTATTCGGAGCAGCCCAACGCGCTCAAATTCGCAAACCGGCTCACCGAGAACGGCATCAGGGTCTATCACCACTACTCCATCCCCAACTACCCCACCGACGTCGATCTGATCGTCAGCGACCGTGGCTACGGCAGGAACGATTATGTCGAGACCTCGCGCAGGCTGGTCGTTATCACCGCTCCGGGTCCCGGCTCGGGAAAGATGGCGGTCTGTCTGTCGCAGCTCTATCACGAGCACAAGCACGGGGTCAAGGCGGGCTACGCGAAATTCGAGACCTTCCCTATCTGGAACCTGCCGCTAAAGCACCCTGTAAATGTGGCTTACGAGGCGGCGACCGCCGACCTCAACGACGTGAACATGATCGACCCCTTCCACCTCGAGGCTTACGGCGAGACCACGGTAAACTACAACCGCGACATTGAGATCTTCCCTGTGCTCAACACGATGTTCGAGCTTATCTTGGGAGAATCGCCCTATAAATCCCCGACCGATATGGGCGTGAATATGGCGGGCAAGTGCATCATCGACGACGAGGCGGTCTGCGCCGCCGCGAATCAGGAGATCATCCGCCGCTACTACGACGCCCTCTCGAACCAGACCAAGGGCATCGGCTCCTCCGACGAGGCGTACAAGATCAGCCTGCTGATGAAGCAGAGCAAGCTCAGCACCGACGACAGACCCGTTATCGCTCCCGCGCTCAAAAAAGCCGAGGAAACCGGCGCTCCCGCGGCGGCGATAGAGCTGCCCGACGGCGCCATCATCACGGGCAAGACCACAAATCTGCTCGGCGCCTGCTCCGCAATGCTTCTGAACGCGCTGAAAAAGCTCGCCGGCATTCCCGACGGAGTCGATATCCTCGACGCGGCGGTCATAGAACCTATCCAGCGGCTAAAGGTCGACACCTTCGGCTCAAAGAACCCGAGGCTCCACACCGACGAGATACTGATCGCGCTGTCGATGTCGGCTGTCACCAATCCCACCGCGAGGATCGCAATGGAAAAGCTCCCCATGCTGCGCGACACCGAGGCTCACGCCACGGTCATCCTTTCGGAAACCGACACCAGAATACTGAAAAAGCTCGGCATCAGGATAACCACCGAACCGACCTACGAGACCGCAAGGCTGTACAGGAAATAAAACACCGGCTCCTCTTTACGGGGAGCCGGCTTTTTCATGAGCTGTATCAGTATACTATTACGGGCGTACCCCAATCGGTGCGCTCATAAATGATCTTGACCTTGCTGTACGGAGTATTTACACAGCCGTGGGAGCCGTTGCCCTGATAGATGCTGCCGCCGTAGCTTGAACGCCAGCTTGAATCATGGATTCCGCAGCCGCCGTAGAAGCCCATCCAGTAATTCACAAAGGAGGAATATCCGGGTCCCGTGAGGGTCGTGTCGGTAGCGCGGGAATCTATCGCAAAGTGACCCGTGGGAGTGTTGTGAGAGCCGTCGTTGTTGCCCGTTACAACGTCCGTATCGAGCACGCTGATGGGCGATGCTGATCTCGATGTAGGTGCCGGAGGCGATTCCTGCGCGGCTGGTGACCTTGGCTTTCAGCTCGCTTTGAGTCGGTATCCTCGTCACGGTCTTGGCGATGGTGCCGGTCACGGTCTCTCTGCCCTCAGCCTCGCTGACCGGCTCGAGCCGATAGTAATACTTAACTCCGCGCTTTTGCTTTTCAAAGGTGTATTTGGTCTTGTCGGTGGAGGCAGCAAGCTCAAAGTCCTTGTCCTCCTTGTTGGAGCGGTAGATGTTGTAGGAGGTCGCCTGAGCGTTCTTTTTCCACGAAAGCGTGATGTTCGTATCCTTGATCTCAGCCTTGAAGCCCTCGGGAGCGCAAAGTCCGGATACAAAGGTCAGCTCCGCAGGGCTCGACTCGAGCGATTCGCCGTCGACCGAACGGACTGCGCATACGCGGTAGCCGTAAAAGGTTCCCTGCTCAACGTCCTTGTCGGCAAAGCTGACGGTCTTATTCTTGTCGATCTCGCTAATCAGCTCGTACTCGTCTCCGTCGGCGCTTCGGTAGATGCGGTAGCCGTCGGCTGACTTGCTCTGCTTCCACTTGAACTCGTTGGTTTTTGAGGAGTGGGTCTTGGTCAGCCCGGTCACGGGCTTGGGTCTGGTGAAGGCTGTGATCGAGGCGGCAGGGAGATTCATCGCGCCGCCCTCGCGCTCTTGGCTGGTCGTGACCTTGACGTTATAAACATGAGCGGATTTCAGGTCGTCGATAGTGACCTCGGACTCGCCCACAGTCTTGACAAGGGTAAAATCGTCCGAATCGGCGTCGCTGAGGTAAACATAATACTTGTCGATGCCGAACACATCGTCCCAGTCGAGCGAAATGAAGTCGGTCTCGAGCTCGGTCTTTTTGAGGTTCCTGACCGCGCCTCCGAGCCTGTGCTCGCTCGCCTTTGCAGGCTCCGAGAGCGTCGCGGCTCCCAAGGGTTCGCCCAGCGAGCCGCTGAGACGGGCTTCCGACAGGGTGCCGCCTGCGCCGCGGTTCCAGTTCGCTACGCCCACGATCACGGCTGAGGTGACCGCAACTCCGGCAAAAGCGGCGGCTGCGATCAATATTTTATTTGTTTTCATACTGTTCTGCCTTCCCTGTATGTGATAATTTGCTGTAATTAACATTATACGCAACAATTATATCAAACAACTTCTTGTTCTGTCAAGATATGACTGCGAAAAATATATGACAATGCTGTGACCTTTGGGATTGACAACAGCCATAACCTTCTCTATAATTATGTCAAAGGAGGCGGTCGGATGACTGTTAATAACGATATAGTGCGCGTCAGGATAATATGCAAAGGCAGGGTTCAGGGCGTCGGCTTCAGATATACGGCGTGGAAGGCCGCCGACTCGCTCGGCGTGACAGGCTGGGCGCGCAATGAATACGACGGCTCGGTCTGCATGGAGCTCCAGGGCAGAAGAGACGCCGTAGCCTCGGTGATTCCCGCGATAGAACGAGACTCCTACATCAGGATAGACGAGACCGAGAGCAAATTGATCGAACCCATCCCCGAAGAAAGGGGCTTTAGGGTCAAATACTGATATTAGAGTTGAGAGTTGAGAGTTTTTTAATGGAAAGTTGAAAATGGAAAATGGAAAATTTCGGTCGGGCAGAAGGAATGCTTCTTTTAAGAGCGTCCTATGCCCGACCGTGTTTTTAAAATATAAAATAAAACAACAAACTTAGATTAACCGACATCGTAGTTTTTAGATGGAGAGTAAGATAGCGGATGAAGATATAATCCAAGCCCAACTTCTATCAGAGGTTCCTAAAAAAATGGAGAGTAAGATAGTGTATAAATCTCTAATCCAAGCCCAACTTCTATCAGAGGTTCGTTAAAAATTGTTGGCGAATTGGGCGTAGATTTGATCGGGGAGCATGGGTGAGGTCACGGCTTGCATCAGCTCGGCTTCGATCTCGCCGTTCGCGGCGTACTGAGCGCCTGCCTGCTTTATCAGCTCAAGGCGCGGCTTGGTAAGCTCGTCAGCCTGTGGGATATTGAACATCGGGCTTTCGGGTACCGTGATTATTGTGCGGTTTCTGGGGAATTTCAGCTCGAACTGCCTCACAGCCGCCTCAAAGTTGTGCTTTGAGTTCGGGAAGCCGCAGCCGCAGAGCATGACATAGCGCAGCGAATCGAGCCCCTTGTGCATCGTATGTCCGTATTTTCCGTTTTCCTCGCGCACCATAGCCCACGACGAGAGCGGCATGAGGCGGTCTATCACGTTTTTCAGCGGAGCGGGCATGCCGTAGCTGTAGAGCGGGAAGCTGTAAATTATCACGTCGCTCGACTTGATCTCGTCGAGTATCTCAGCCATATCGTCGCGGATAACGCAGGTGCCGCCGTTTTTCTTGCATACAAAGCAGCCTGTGCAATACTCTATGCGCTTTTTGATGACGTGGATCTCCTTCACCTCGACGTCTGCGGCGCTCTTCATTCCGTCGCAGAATGCCCGTGCGATATGCAGCGTGTCGCTGCGCTCAGCCTTGGGACTGCCGTTCAATACAAGTACCTTCATTTTGGTTTCTCCTTTTATGTCGTTAAATTGTGATAGAATCGCCTGTCGAGATGTAGCTCAGGCGGCGCATAAAAGGCTTCATGAAGCCGTACTGCTCAACGCCCGTGCAATGGCAGGTGTAGTATTGCGTGGGATAGGAATCGAGCCTTTGCGCAAAGCCCTTCAGCCTGTCGTCCAAGCCGAGCCTGAAATAGTGAAAGCCGCCGATCATCACGTCGGGCCTGAAGCGGTTGACGATATTTATCGCGCCGCGGTGCGAACAGCCGCTGAAAAGCACGCGCCTGCCGTTCTCCTCGATCATCAGGTAGTGCTCGTGGCGAAAATCGTCAGGCAGAAGCTCGCCGTTTTGCTCCATGAAAAGCCCCGTTGAAGCATTGCTCGTGATTGCTTTGGGCTTAATGCAGGAATACAGCGTGAGTCCGTCCCCAAGCTCGGTGACGCCATCGGTGAGTATCAGCCTGTCGCTGTGCGCAAGCGTCACATCGAGGCCGTTATAGCGCTCGCTGTTGAAATGCGGCTCAAAGGCGTATCGGCTGAGATAAACCGGCGCGGAATCGTTGAGGCTCAGAAAGGTCTTCAGCCCGCCTCCGTGATCGTAGTGACCGTGCGAGATCACCGCAAGCCCGACCGCGGAGAGGTCGACCCCGAGCACTTCGGCATTGCGCGCGAACAGGTCGCCCTGACCCGTATCGAAAAGCAGCTTTCGCCCGTTGGTCTCGACGTAAAGGCTCAGCCCGTGCTCCGAGGGCAGCCCGCACGCCGATGTGTTTTCGCTCAGTACCGTGACCTTCATCCTATCCCCTCCGAAATAATACCTTCTCTTCCGGTATACAGCATTCTCCTGTACCGTCGTCGAAACGGCGGTTACAGATTATTGACCGTACCGATAAATACTGCGGTCATGGTGTTTCTTTCAATCAGCATATAAACGAAGGGACGGTCAAGGTAAACCTTCTTGGGCTCCTCGATTTCCGGGGCGGCGCCGGGGCTGATCTCAATAGCAGTAACCGCGCCTGCCTTGGTACCGGACTCGTCCACCTTGATCGCGGTCTTGTGGATGACCTTGTCTATAAACGGATTTGCGGCTGAGTCGTCGGTGACCATTCCGCGGAAATTCGCGGTGTATGGATTGAACGCGTCCTTGACGCCAAGGTTCTTGAGGGTCTGAGACAGCTCGGTGTTGTATTTGACCTCGAACTTGGGCAGCTTGGTTTTAACTGTTTTTTGCTGAGAGTTATCAAAGAACGAGGATATCTTCTCTGCGGTCAGGGAAGCTGCGTACTCCTCGACCGACACGCCCTCGTCGGGGAGCATTGCGACGAAGAAATAATCAAAGCCCTTGAACCACTGGATAAAGCCCTTTGCCTTTTCGTCATCAATGTATCGGGCAAATTCGCCGTACATGAATTCTACGGTCGATTTGGTCTTGTCGCAGTTTGTAAACTCGCCCTCTCTGATGCTGTATTTTTGATACTGCTGAGCCCAGTCCGCCTCGAAATACAGCGCGTTGATCAGATACATCATCGTGTTGGGGTCGATGTCCTTGATCACGCTCGGGATCATGCCGCCTGTCTTTTCATTTACCCAGGCGTTGATTTGATCCTCCGCCTTATGGTCAAACGGAAGCGCGGCGACCTCGGCGGCGTAATTCTCGCGCACTGCGTTGGTAAAGCTGTCGCGCAGGGCGATGTTCTGGCTCAGCGTATTGAACCAAACGGAGTCGGCGATCGAGAGCTTTGCGTTCTCGTCCTGACTCAAATATGAGGGATATGCCTTGAAGTAGCGGTTCATTGTGTCGAGCGACATTCCCATCGTGCTCTCCATCTGGTGCAGGGTGCTGCCGCCGGCGCCGTTTGATGCCATTCCGAGCGCGTACATCACCGAGAGCGGAGAAATCAGCACGTTTTTGTCCTTGATCTCGCTGTTCTGCAGCAGCTTTACGCCGAAGCGGTTCATGGCGAGGCTGCCCTCGTTTTTCAGGTCGTCGTCGCTGACCTCGGGCATGATCTCGGAAGGCTCGTCTATGCCTGCGGCTACCTTCTGAACGTTTGTCGCGTCGACGACATTGACCTTGCCGTCGCCGTTCATATCGGCTGCCTTGAGCAGACTGCTGTCGAGGGTCGTCAGCCTTGCGCTGTGCTTCTGGATGATGGTCGCGTCCACGACTGTCACCAGTCCGTCGCCGTCAACATCGCCGTACTGAGCCGCATGGGCGGCAAACGGCGCCGCAGCTAAGGCGCTCGCCGCGATCACCGCTGCAAGCAGGATCGAAACAGGTTTTTTCATCAATATACTCCCTTTCAAAAAAATATTTGCATAATCATTATAACATCATTTTTACCGCAAAACAAGGAATATTTTTTTAGATTTCGGCATATATTAAACTAAACAATATTATCAATGCTAATGAAAGGCGGTATTTGATGTCAAGGATAAGAATTTACGTGCAGTCGCTGCTGATCCCGCTCGCGCTCGGGGCTGTTGTGGGCTTCGTCACCATGGGCTCGATGGATTACGACACGCTGGTCAAGCCACCGCTCTCGCCTCCGCCGATCCTGTTCCCGATCGCGTGGTCGATACTCTACGCCCTGATGGGCTTGGGCTATGCGCTGATTTGGGACAAAACGGGCGAGCAGCGCGAGGTCAACCTGATTTATTATGTACAGCTCGGGGTCAACCTGCTGTGGCCTTTCGCGTTCTTTGTGCTGAAATGGAGGCTGTTCGCGTTCATCTGGCTGCTCCTGCTCGACGTGCTCGCAGCGGTCATGCTCGCAAAATTCTATAAAAAATACAAGCTCGCGGGTTATCTGCAGATACCTTATATGGCGTGGGTGCTTTTCGCCTCATACCTCAATCTCGGAGTGTACCTCCTTAACAAGTAGCAGAAAAAATCTCGGTCGGACAGACAGAATGCGAAATGCTCGCGTCCTGCGTCCGACCGATTTTTTTGTTCGTATAATGATACAGTTATGTCAAAGGCTCTTTAGCAAGCCCTTTATACTGCGCTTGTAGCCCAGAAAAGCCTCGCTGAGCGCAAAGTCCTCCCTGTTCTCTCGCGGCTCGGCAACAGCGATCTCCGAAATGATCGTGCCGGGCTTGCCTCCGAGCAGCACTATCCTGTCCGAAAGCAGGATGGCCTCGTCGATATCGTGCGTGATGAACAGCGTCGAGAGTCTGATCTCACGCATCACGCCGAGGTACCAGCTATGCAGCTCGGTCTTGGTGATGGCGTCGAGGGCGCTGAACGGCTCGTCAAGCAGCGCGACCTCGCTCGAGAACAGGTATGTCCTCAGCAGCGCCGCACGCTGGCGCATTCCGCCCGACAGCTCGTGCGGATATTTTTTTTGCGTTCCCTCGAGACCGAACGCGGCAAAACGCTCTCCTGCCTGTCTGCGCGAATCCTTTTTACCGACTCCTCGGATAAGCAGCGGCAGCGCGACGTTGTCCTCGATCGTGCGGTAGGGCAGCAGAAGGTCCTTTTGAAGCATATAGCTGACCTTGCCGGTTTGTCCCGTGATATCCGCTCCGTTCATGTATACGGCTCCGCTCTGAGGCTTGAGCAGCCCCGCGATCACGTTGAACAGCGTGGTCTTTCCGCATCCGCTCACGCCGAGGACGCTGACCAGCTCTCCCTTGTTCAGGCTCAGGCTGAGATGCTCAAGAACGTTTTCGGCTCCGTTATAGGAAAAGCTTACGTCCCTGACCTCAAGCGGCACGGCGGCTTCAGGACAGGTACTCATCGGTAAAGCCGAGATTCTCGGGGATCTCCGCCTCGGAGAGCTTGTTGTCGCGGATCCAGCCGTAGAACGCGTTCCAGCGTGCAGGGTCTATCACTCCCCAGTCCGCGGCGTCGGCGATATACTGCTCGGACATATACTTCTGGCTCGCCTTTACAAGCTTCTCGTCAAGCTCGGGAGACGCCTTGAGCAGGATATCTGCGGCTTCGTCGGGATTCTCCGCGGCGAACTTGTAGCCCTTTTTCACGGCGGAAACAAACGCCTTGGCGAGCTCGGGATTCTGCTTCATCCAATCGGTGTTGCCGATGATAACGGGCGTGTAGTAATCGAAAACGGGGTTGATATCGCGGAAGGCGAAGTAATCGGTCTCGAGCTCCGCCACCTCGGTGGCGATTCCTGCCCAGCCATAGAAGATCCAGATCGCGTCCACGGTATTCGCCCTGAGCGCGGAGACCTCGTCGGTGATGTACTCGGGGATAAGCTCAACCTTTGAGAAATCGCCGCCGTCGTCCTCCATCACCTGCTTGATCGTAGCCTGCTCAACGGGCAGACCCCAGGTGGCGTAGCGCTTGCCCTCGAGCCCCTTGGGGGATTCGATGCCGTCGCCCTTGCGCGAGATTATGCCGGAGGTGTTGTGCTGTACCACAGCCGCCACAGCCTGGATGGGCATGGCGTTGTCGCCCGTGATCGCGGGCAGCATGCTGTCCTGGAAGGAAACACCGAACTGAGCCTTGCCAGAGCCTACGAGCAGCTCCGCGCCGTCCTCGGGCGGCTGGACGATCTCGAGCTCGATACCCGCCTCGTCGAACCAGCCCTTCTCCTCGGCGACGTACAAGCCGGTGTGGTTGGTATTTGGAGTCCAGTCAAGCACAAAGGTGAGCTTGGTCTTTTCGGTCTTTGCCGCCTCGGTAGGGGTATCGGCGGTCGCCGAAGGCGCGACCTCTCCGCAGCCCGCAAAGGCGGTCGCGATCATAAGCGCGGCAAGCGCCGCAGCGATGATTTTTTTCATTAGATATTACTCCTTTTTTCATTATGTTTTTTTAATTATGCTTTCTCGTCCACGGCATACAGAGCCGCCGGAGCGCACTGACGAGCCACATCATAAGCAGGCTCAGCGCGGAGATAAGAAAGATAACGGCGAACATTTTGTCATAGGCAAAGCCCGACTTGACCTTGAGCATATAAACGCCCAAGCCCTTGAAGCCTCCGACCCACTCGGACACGACGGTGCCTACCACGGCGTAGGAGACCGAGATTTTCAGCCCCGCGAAAAACTGACCCAAGGACGCCGGCAGCTTTACATAGCGGAAAAGCTTGACCCTGCCGCAGCCCATCGAACGCAGCAGGTTCACCGTGTCGCCGTCCACAGAGCGGAAGCCGTCGAGGAGGCTTACAGTGATCGGAAAAAACACCACGAGCACGACCAAAATGACCTTAGGAAGCATCTCATAGCCGAACCAGAGCACCAGCAGCGGAGCGATGGCTATGGTCGGGATGGTCTGGGTCAGGACGATCAGCGGATAGAACGCGCGGTAGAGCGGCGTGAACATATCCATCAGCACCGCGAAGCCGAAGCCGATCAAAACGCCCGCGAGCAGTCCTATCAAGGTCTCGAGCATGGTAACCGCCGCGTGAGACATCAGCAGCGGAAAATCCTTTATCAGCGCCCGAACCACCGAAACCGGCGAAGGCAGCATGAACTGAGGCACGAGCCCGAGCATACTGACGACCTGCCAGATAACGAGGATGAGCAGGATAGCGCCGACGGGAAAGGCGGCTTTACTGATGGTGCTTCGTAACTTTTCGGTCAATTGTAAGCACCTCGCCCTCGGGACGGTAGTCCACCTTGATATAAGCGAGGACAGAGGGCGCGCCTGCGCGGATGGCAATGTGCTGGCACTCCTTGACGATATCCATCAGCTCGTCATAGTCTCCCTCGATAGCGGTCTCAAAGGGTCCCACATAGCAGGTGAGCCCTGTGCTCTTGATGTAGGCGATGACCTCGTCGACGATGCGGATCAGCTCCTCGTCGTTCTTCGCCTCAGGCAGTGTTTGGATTGCGACGCTTGCGTTCATAATGATTACTCCTTTTTGCAAAAATAAAAAGCACTGCGCGCGCAGTGCCTGTTGACAAAATGATATGGCTTCCTACGACGGCATTATCCGTATCAGGTAAAAGGGTCAAGGCGAAGCAGCCTTTTCTCAGCCCGTTTGCGGACTCCCCTGCTTGTTTTCGAGTTAATTATACACCAACGAAAGCGGTTTGTCAATATTAGAAATTAGGAATTACACGTCAATCTAATTTTGAAATAATTCTGTAATCGAAATTACAAAGAAGATATGTTATCAT
>CACWKB010000043.1 GCA_902761375.1 uncultured Ruminococcus sp.
CCACATCGAGGTAGATATGGTTGCCCATAAGACCGTCCTCGCACTCAGCCTCGATGATCGCTCCGTCGACGAGTCTGGTCTCGGCGCCGAGAGCCTCAAAGCCCTTGAGGTGCTGGTCGATGGGGCGGATGCCGAAGTTGCAGCCGCCGGGAAGGGCTACCTTTGCCCTGCCGTATTTGCCGAGCAGAGCACCCAGCAGATAGTAGGACGCGCGCATTCCGCGGACGAGATCCGTTACCGCGAGGTGGGTGGAGATGTGGGTGGGGTCTATATAAAGGGTGGATTTATTGATCCTTCTCACCTTAGCGCCCATCTGCTGAAGGATGCGGCTGATAAGGGTGACGTCGCTGATATTGGGAATATTCTCGATCTGGCAGGGCTCGTCGCAGAGGATGACTGCGGGGATGATCGCGACCGCGGCATTCTTTGCGCCGCTGATATTTACCTCTCCGAACAGGGGCTTACCGCCTGTGACTACAAATTTTTCCAATTGTTGTACACTCCAATGCTGATTGATTGATCTTCACAACCGCTATTATCGGAAAAAGCGGCAGGTAATATACCTTGAAAATTTCGCCGCCAAAACGGGGTAAAACCACAAAATATATTACATTTTCATTAAGACACACAACATATTGTGGTTACGGAGCTGTAACTCTACAATTCTTCTATAGAAAATGATACTACAAACTTGTAGTAAAGTCAACGGCATATTAAAATTGTAACCGAATTTTGGCAAACTTGTACGCAATTGATTAAGGACTTGTCATTTTTATTTTAAATATTGCTAATTGCTGTAACGGTTTGTTATTATTTCCCTTTTAGAAATAAAAATTATTGTTTTTTCCGTTCGAGAAATATTCGATAAGTAACAAAACATTAATTTATTCAAATGCAACAATAAAGAGCAGACATAAAATCTGCTCCTTATCAAATATCTATAAAACATTCTATTGAAAGGTAACATAGTCCGTTCGCTCGATGCCTTCCTGCTTCAGCCATTCGTCGGCATATGAATCCTGATAGACATGGTAGCGGTAATACGTCCAGAAATCGGAGTTTCGAATCCAAGCGTCGATCTGCTTGACGTTTTTTCCGATATAGATATCTACGCATTCGGTTCCGAGCACAGTTTCGCCGTAATAGTAAATATAGGTATCCGCAATGTATTCCACCGAATCGGGCACACGAAAAACGATCGGTTGTTTTTCAAGACGCGATCTGCGGAAATAAAGCAGCTTCGTCTTGTCCTTGTTATAAAGCGCGCCGTCCTCCGAGCTGTAATTCTCGTTTGCTTCATCGACGGTGACCGAGGAAACGTAGCCGTGATAGTCGTCGATCTCCTTGACCGTGGCTGGTACCGTAACTGCAATATCATAGGTATCGGGTACCTCCTTCATCAGGTACTCGCCGAGCTTCACAACCCTTTTCCCGTCTATTTCCGACGGGATGTCGATCATCAGCTTGCCGCTGCCGTTACCGGAGGCTATCGTTTCATCGTAATCATATTGCAGGAGCATTACCCCGCCGTCGCATTCGTCATATGTAAACACAGCCTTATCGGCGGCTGTAGTATCAGTGCTGTTGCCGCAGCCTGCCGACAGAAGCGTCAGACAGCCTGCGAGCACGGCGCACGTTACGTAGATCGGCTTTTTCATTGAAAGTCACCTGTTTTTACTTGTCCGCCTGAAGGGTGACCTCAACCTCTCCCTCGCTCTCGTCGGAGTAGCGATAGTATTTGAGCTTGATCTTGTCGCCCTCCTTGTGATTTTCAAGGACCTTGTAAATATCGGCGAAGGAGGTGATCTCGGTGCCGTCCGCCTCGGTGATGATATCCTCGGACTTGAGTCCGGTGCCGCCGCAGGGACCGTTTTCGTCGATATCCTGGATCACGATGCCCCTCGGGATGTCGTACATCTGCATATCGGAGGAGGTCACGGCATAGCCGGTGATGCCGATCTTCACCCTGCCCTCGATGTAGCCCTGCTTCATCAGGTCGTCCACGATCTTCTTGACGGTCGCGGAGGGGATGCAGAAGCCCATGTTCTCGTACTTTTCGTCAACGATCTTCGCGCTGGCGATGCCTATGACCTGACCGTACATATTGACTGCGGGACCGCCGGAGTTGCCGGGGTTGATCGCGGCGTCGGTCTGGATATATTTTACGATGCTCTTGGAGCTCGCCTCGCGGTCGATCGCCGAGACGATGCCCTTTGTCATCGAGTTCTGATAGTTCAGTCCGCCGGGATTGCCGATGATGAGGATATCCTCGCCTAAGCTTAACTCCTCGGAATCTCCGAAGGTCGCAGCCGTGAGACCCTTGGCGTCCTTGATCTTGAGCAGGGCGATATCGGTGCGGCTGTCAAAGCCCACCACGCCCGCGGTGTATTTCACTCCGTCCTCGGTCACGACGCGGATCGAGTAGGCGGTCTTGCTGTTGCCGATCACGTGAGCGTTGGTCAGCACATAGCCGTCCTCAGACATGATGATGCCGCTGCCCTCGGAGCCGAGGGATTTTTCGTCGCTGTCTGTGTAGCCGAGCACGCCGACCACCGAGGGCGACGCCTTGGTAAAGGCGGTCTCGGCGTTATAAGTGCCCGCAGCGGCGTCGGCAGGCTTTTTCTCGAGCACAAGTCCGCTGTAGTTCTTGTTGGTCTGATCGCTGTAGTCGCTCTCCTTGTGAACAGGGCTTGTGGGCGCCGGAGTCGTAGCCTTGGGCTCGTCGTCCTTGCGGGGCTTGTCGTCGTCCCTCGGGAAGGTGAAATCGGGTATTATATCCTTGAAGGGATCGTCTTCCTCGATCTCACTTTTGCCTGACGATGAATTGTTTCTCGCCGAATCGTTGATCGAATATACCAGGATCCCGATCAGGCTTGCCGCCAGCAGCACGCTGAGCACGATGATGACCGCGATCAGTCCCTTGCTGCTCTTCTGCTTGGGAGCCGCCGTCTGAGGCTGAACCTGCTGCACAGGAGGCACCGGCTGCATGGGCGGCACTGTGTAGTTGGGACGCGCATAGGGCTGCTGAGTACCGAGCGCGGGAGCGTAGGACGCTTTTTGCACCTTCTGAGCTTCCTCGGGCTCGTCAAAGCTCTTGTAAGCCTCGCGCAGATCCTGCGGTGCCGCGGGCTCGTCCATGAAGTCGGAGAAATCGACGTCCGCTCCGGGCTGCGGAGTCGAAGGACGCTCGAACGCGCCGTCCTTATATTCCGCCGTATGCTCTATCGGATTGAACGTATCCTGTGCCGGAGGCTGAGGCGCATACTGCGGAGGCTGAGGCGCATACTGCGGAGGCTGAGGCGTGTACTGCGGAGGCTGAGGCGTGTACTGCGGAGGCTGCGGCGCGTACTGCTGAGGCTGCGGCGCGTACTGCGGAGGCTGCGGTGTGTACTGCGGAGGCTGAGGCGCAAAGGGATGCTGCGGCTCAAAGCCCTGAGAAGGATTCTGACGCGGAGTTTCGTTAAAGGGTTTCTGCGGCGCATTGCCGTAGAAGTCATTATAGTTATTCTGATTATCCATATTCATAGCTCCTCACATCGGACGGCGCGAACGCCGTCTTGATCATTTATTGTTCCACACACTAATTATACAGCCTTTTTGACATAAAATCAACCTCGCAATGTGAAGCTTGTCTGAAAATTAGCGGAAAATACTGTGGAGTTTTTCGCCCGGGGCAGAATAAAGAGCAAGCGGCAAAGAAAAACGGCGGCAAAAAAATATCCAAAAAAATTTTGATAAATTCCCGAAAAGGCTTTAATTTTCTACAAAAATGTTGTATAATAAAGGTAACTCGGCAGAGCGGGACGCCGTATGCCGAAATAACTGAATAAAGGAAGATGAATATGCCATTAGTAAACGCTAAGGAAATGCTCACCAAAGCAAAGGCAGGTCACTATGCGGTAGGTCAGTTCAACATCAACAACTTAGAGTGGACAAAGTCCATCCTTCTCACCGCGCAGGAGCTCAACTCTCCCGTGATCCTCGGTGTGTCCGAGGGCGCAGGCAAGTATATGTGCGGCTACAAGACCGTTGTAGGTATGGTCAACGGTATGCTCGAGGAGCTCGGAATCACCGTTCCCGTCGCTCTCCACCTCGACCACGGCTCCTATGAGGGCGCCAAGAAGTGCATCGAGGCGGGCTTCAGCTCGATCATGTTCGACGGCTCTCACTATCCCATCGACGAGAACGTCGAAAAGACCAAGGAGCTGGTCGGCATCTGCAACGAGCTCGGACTCTCCATCGAGGCTGAGGTCGGCTCCATCGGCGGCGAGGAAGACGGCGTTATCGGCGCCGGCGAGTGCGCTGATCCCGCAGAGTGCAAGATGATCGCCGATCTCGGCGTTACCATGCTTGCGGCAGGCATCGGCAACATTCACGGAAAGTATCCCGAGAACTGGGCAGGACTCAGCTTCGAGACCCTCGACGCTATCCAGCAGCTCACCGGAGATATGCCCCTCGTTCTCCACGGCGGCACAGGCATCCCCGCCGACATGATCAAGAAGGCGATCTCTCTCGGCGTTTCCAAGATCAACGTCAACACCGAGTGCCAGCTCGCGTTCGCTGCCGCGACCCGCGAGTACATCGAAGCCGGCAAGGATCTCCAGGGCAAGGGCTTCGACCCCAGAAAGCTCCTCGCTCCCGGCGCAGAGGCTATCAAGGCGACCGTAAAAGAGAAAATGGAGCTCTTCGGCTCCGTCGGCAAGGCGTAAGCATTACCGTCAAACAAGCTTTATCTCACAAATATGAAAGGCTGTCCTTTCGGACAGCCTTTTTCATATGTTGAAGTGATTTTATTTGTATCTCTTGCCGCCCTTGGAGTGCTTGGGAGCCGACGCCTTGTAGCCGTCGTCGTAGTCGGTGCCGGGCTTTGAATAATGACCCGTCGGCTGAGCGCCGCCCGCGCGGATCGCGTTGCGTCTTGCTCTGTTCTTCGCTCCCGCGACTATCAGGTAGACAAAACCCGCGAGGCTGAGCAGCATAAGCGCCGCGCCCGTGATCAGTATCCAGTGACCGTTGTCGGAGGTGCTGTTGTTCTGCTGGATGAAGCCGAAGTCGTCGACGTCCGCGCCGTCCGCAGGTGAGCCTGCGTTCTTGAGGCTCGCGGCGATATCGTTCCAATCGTTCTTGGAAAGCTCGCCCACATCGACCTTCTTGTCGGTCTCAAACAGGGGCGCGGAGGGAGCCGTGCTTGCCGGGGGCTCATAGACCTGACCGCCGCCCACATAGACGTCGTTAGGGTCGGAGTAGGAGCTGCCGTCGCCGCCGTAGTACACATAGCTCTGCTGGCTTCCGCCGTCTGTATTGCCGCCGTCGCCGCTGCCGGTATTGTCACCGTAGCCGGTGTTGTCGCCTTCGCCGGTGTTATCGCCGTAGCCGGTGTTGTCACCTTCGCCGGTGTTGTCGCCTTCGCCGGTGTTATCGCCGTAGCCGGTGTTGTCGCCGTAACCGGGGTTTTCGCCGTAGGATTCTTCATCCGCAAAGGCGGTGAAGGCGCAGGCGGAGATCATAAGCACCGCCGCAAGGATAACTGCAATTCTTTTCATATGCTTCTTCATGGAAATCTCCTTTCGAATCAACAGGGAGGAAATCCGTTTATCGGAAGATAACTCTGCCTGACAAACCTGTTATCAAGCCTCGTCCTCGGTAGAAGCCGACTCCGCCGTGGTTGTGGGCTCGACCTTTACGAAGAACATTACGGGATCGTAGCCGTCGACCGAGCTGCCCTTCTCATATTCTACCTTCTTGGCGTATTCCTCAATATATGCTTTGAAGTCCTTCTCTTTATAATCGCTGAGCAGGGATGCGCGGTTCTGCTGAACATAATCCTCGGATACCTTTTTGATATCGCTCTTGAACACGATATACATGATGGCGTTTTCGCCCTCTCCGACCTTTACGACCGCAGCCTTGTTGTTCTTGAGCTTCTCGACAGCCGCCTTGATCTCGTCGCCTGCGGAGATGTTTTCGGTCTTTTCGGTGTTGGTGGTCGCGGGGGACTCGGTGAGGCCGCTGTCCTTCATATAAGCCTCTACAACGTCGTCAAAGCTCTTGCCGCCGTCGATGTCCTTTACATAGCCGTTGAACTTCTTCTCGAGCTCCTTGATCTTGTCGTCGGAAAGCGCGACGTTGGAGGACTCGCCTGCCTCGTCGGTGGTGGACTCAAAGAGGTCTACCTTGAAATAGCTGTAGCTTGTGTATTTTTCGTTCACATAGTCGACGAGCTCGCTGTCCTTGACCTCCTGAGTGCCGCCCTCCTCATAGAGAGCCGCAAAGAGGGTGCTGTAGTTTACGGAGTAGTTCGCGGTGCAGTAGCTGTAGCTGTCAAAAGAGATGCCGTAGGGCTCGAGGGTGTCCTTGTAGGGAGAAAGATAGCCGTAGGAGGCGTAGGGACCGACGTTCCAGTACTCCTTAGCCTGAGACTCGGCAGCTTCAAGCGCAGCCTGGTCAACGGTAGCGCCGAGCTCCTTGATCGCCTGCTCATAGGCGAAGAACTCGATGCACGCTTTTTCGGCCTGCTGCTTGATCCACTCGCGGGCAACAGCCTTGTTGCCGTCGTCGTCGGTGATCTCCTTGTCAAGCCAGTCGGAGGAAGCTGTGCTGTAATCGTCCCCGAGCTGATCCTTGGCAAAGCTCTGAGCCTTGCCGTAAGCGACGTTCAGCTCATAAAGATAAACGCCGATAGCCTGCTCCTTGTCGCCTGATTTGTACGCCCACTGCTTGTCGAGGCTGCAGCCTGCGGCGATGATCGCAGAGAACGCCATCAGCACAGCTAAAAGCAGAGCGGTGATTTTTGTGCTCGATTTCATAGGTCTATACCATCCTTATTTTCATTATTCCCCATTTTCGGGTTTACGTACTGTTCTATTGTACAACATTTTTTTGCCGATGTCCATATTTTTCAAAAAATTTCATTTGAAATTCACAATGAATATTATTATCCGCGCCTTATTTTACCCTAAATATCCGCTTCAGGGTCTCTACAGGGTCGGATCCGTTTTGGCATTTCACCGAAACGAACGGCTTTGCGCCGGCGTTGAGGCTCGCTCTGCCGCCCAGGGCGATCAGCAGATCGGCGACTGTCGGAGACTTGATCTCGGGTACAAAGAGCAGCAGGCTGTTCTCGTTCTGGCGCACCTCGGTTATGCCCATCGCGTGAGCCTTGTTGCGTATCAGCGCGATGTCGATAAGCCCCATCACCGGGTCGGGGATAGCTCCGAAGCGGTCGCCCAGCTCGTCGCAGACGTCCTCGGCGTCCTCGGGCGTGCGGATGTCCGCTATGCGGCGGTAGACGTCGAGCCTGAGCGTCAGGCTCTCGACGTAGCTCTCGGGGATGTGGGCGTCGACGTTGAGGTCGATCAGCGTGTCGAGGTCGCGGGTCTGAGCGGGCTCTCCCCTCTCCTCACCCACAGCCTCGGCGAGCAGCTTGAGGTACATGTCGTAGCCCACGCTCTCCATGTGGCCGTGCTGCTGCGCGCCCATCAGATTGCCCGCGCCCCTGAGCTCGAGGTCGCGCATCGCGATCTTGAAGCCGCTGCCGAACTCGGTGTACTCGCGGATAGCGGCGAGGCGCTTCTGCTGGATCTCGGTGAGCACCTTGCTGCGGCGGAAGGTGAAGTAGGCGTAGGCGCGGCGCGCGCTCCTGCCGACTCTGCCGCGAAGCTGATGGAGCTGCGAAAGCCCCATGCAGTCGGCATTTTCTATTATAAGCGTGTTGGCGTTGGGCAGGTCTACGCCCGTCTCGATGATGGTGGTGCAGACGAGGATATCAACCTCCTGCCCGAGCATTTTGCGCCAGACCTCGCTGAGCTCCTGCTCCTTCATCTTGCCGTGTCCGATGGCTATCCTCGCGTCGGGGACAGCCTCCTGTATCCGGTTGGCGCAGGCTTCTATCGTTTCGACGTTGTTGTGCAGATAGAACACCTGACCTCCGCGGCGCATCTCGCGGCGTATCGCCTCATAGATCACCGCGTTGTCGTGCTCGAGCACATAGGTCTGCACGGGCTGACGGTTCAGCGGCGCCTCCTCGATCACGCTCATGTCGCGCATTCCGCTCATCGCCATGTTCAGCGTGCGCGGAATCGGGGTCGCCGAGAGGGTCAGCACGTCGATGTTCTTGACGAGCTCCTTGAACCTCTCCTTCTGAGCCACGCCGAAGCGCTGCTCCTCGTCGATTATCGCAAGCCCCAAGTCGCGGAACTGCACGTCCTTTTGGACGAGGCGGTGAGTGCCGACGATCATGTCTATCTCGCCGCGCCTGAGCTTTTCGAGGATATCCTTCTGCTCCTTGGCGGTTCGGAACCGCGAGAGCAGCTCCACGCGGATCGGATAGCCCTCGAACCGCTTGCAGACGGTCTGGTAGTGCTGCCACGCGAGGATGGTGGTCGGACAGAGCAGGGCGCACTGCTTGGAATCCGCCACGCACTTGAAGGCGGCGCGCAGCGCGACCTCGGTCTTGCCGAAGCCCACGTCGCCGCACAGCAGTCTGTCCATCGGCACCGCGCGCTCCATGTCGCGCTTTATCTGCTCGGCGCAGGCGAGCTGGTCGGGCGTTTCCTCATACTCAAAGCCCGCCTCAAAGTCGCGCTGCCACTCGTTGTCGCGCGAAAATGCGTAGCCCTTTGCCTGCATACGCGCGGCGTATAGGGCGATAAGCTCCTTTGCGATGTCCTTGACCGAGGATTTTACGCGCGCCTTTGCCCTCTGCCAGTCCCCCGAGCCGAGGCGGTTGAGCTTGACGCGGCTGTTCTCGCCGGGGCCGATATACTTAGCCACCATGTCGAGCTGGGTGACAGGCACATAGAGCACGTCGCCCTTTGCGTAATCTATCTTTATATAGTCCTTGACAACGCCGTGAACGTCCATCTTGCGGATGCCGCCGAAGACGCCCACGCCGTGGACGGAATGTACGACGTAATCGCCCGCCGAAAGCTCGGAGAGGCTGTATATCTCCTGCCCGTCGTCGGGCTTTCTGCGGCGGCGCCTGCGCTGCTGACGCGGAGCGCTCATGCCGTAGGTGATCAGGAAAAACTTCTCGGCGGGCAGCTCGAGACCCGAGCTGAGCGCGCCGTCCATCACGTAAAGTCTGCCGCTGCCGAGGGTCTTGAGCTCCTTGGCGTATTCGGCGTCCCAGCCATCCTCGCGCAGATTGTTCACGAGATTTGAGGCTGATTTCTCGGTTCCCGCCAGGATAACGCCTCGGCTGTCACGGCTGAACAAGCCCTGAAGATCCTCTCGGAGCTGCTTGTAGGAGCCGCCCCAGACGCTGAGCTGCTTTGCCGAAAAGCTGATGACCTCCGAGAGCGGAAGGTCGATGCTGCCGTGGACGAAGCTCTCGAGCACCACGACGCCGTGAGATACAAGGCGCTCCCTGCACTCCGAAGCCGTCAGGGTGAAGCGGTCGAAGCCCTTTGCGAGCACGCCGTCGGCGATACCCTGCTTCAGCGCCTCGGACGCCTGAAAATCCATCGACCGCGCTCTGTCGCGCACGCTGCCGTACTCCGATAGGAAAAGCAGCGAATCGCGGTCGAAGTAATCGAACAGCGACTCGGGTCTGTCGTAGATCTGCCCGAGGAATTTGTCGGCGTTCGGCAGGCTCGCGCCGCCTCTGAGCTGCTCGGCTTCGGCGAATATCGTCTCGCGCGCCTTGACCGAGCCGCGTCCGCGAAGCTGCTTCGCCCGGCTGATTATCCTGTCGGCAAGCGCCTGCCTGTCCTCGATTATCAGCTCGGCTGACGGGGTGAGGCGGATCTCGCCGGCTTTTTTGAAGCGCCGCTGCGTCTCTATGTCAAAATAACTGAGGTCGTCGATCTCGTCGCCCCAGAACTCGGCGCGGACGGGATACTCCGCGTCGGGCATGAAAAAGTCGAGGATGCCTCCGCGCAGCGAGAACTGTCCGCTGCCCTCGACCGCGTCGAACCGCTCATAGCCGAGCAGGGTGAGCGTCCGCACCGCCTGTTCGAGCGATACCGCGGCGCCCGCCTTCAACGTGAGCGAGGTCTCGCGCAGTACCTTAGCCGGAACGGTGAGCTGAGCCGCGGCGTCGAGGGTGGCGATCACAACGTCGCATTCGCCCTCGGCGAGCCCGAGCAGCGCCTTGAGCCTCGCGTGCTCATATTCGTGGGAGCGTCCCGAGATCTCGAGAAAGCTGTAGTCGCGGTAGGGATAAACCACGGCGAGAAGCCCCATGCAGCTCAGGTCGTTGCACAGGGTCTGAGCCTCGCGTTCATCGGCGGCTATGCACAGGGCGCGCTTGCCCTTTGACTGACAAAGGGAAAAGATAAGCGCCGCCTTGCTCACGGGCGAGAGCCCCGACACGCAGAGGGATTTTCCGGTTTTCAAGCTTCGCTGAAGCGATTGGAACGCGGGCGACGATTGCGTCACTCCGCAGATAAAGTTCATTTTACTCATAGTTTAGTGGTTTGTGGTTTGAAATCTAAAATAGGTTTATCAATGCAGCGAGACCGAAGCACACCGGCTGGTGGAGCAGGTAGATGATCAGGCTGTGTCTGCCGAGAAAATCGAGGATCGGGATCCTTCTCTTGAAAAAATCCCGCTTATTATATTTTATGACGATCCGCCACAGATAATATCCGAGGGCGAACACAAAAATCCACGGAATCATCGGGAAATAGTCCGAGGAGCGGAAGCCGACGTCCGGAAAGCCGAGGAACGCGGCGTATCTGAATTGATAGAACCAATCGGGGACCGCGAGCAGCTTTATTCCGAAAAAGCCTATATACCGCTGAGGCACCCCGTAGAACACCGCGAAAAGCTCGAGCGACAGTATCGCTCCGGCAATGGGGTCGAGCTTATCGAGCAGTCTGCGCGCGAGGGCGCAGATCAGCATCGAGCAGCCTATCAAATTGAGTACGCCGAACCAAACGGCATAATCGGGCATGATCAGCAGCGTGACCGCCGTTATCAGCAGCCCGCAGGCGTTCACGATCAAACCTCGCCTGTACGGTCGGCGCGAAAAGTGCAGCGATACTCCCGACAGTAGTATAAAGGAAACGCAGATAAACCGTTCCCACGCGACCGTCCACGGGTACAGCCACCAATTGCGGTCGGCGCCGTACATTACGAACAGATCGAAAAGGAAATGGTACGCGAACATATTTATCAGCGCGAACCCGCGCAGGCTGTCGATCAAATGATAACGTGTTTTCATATAGGGGTTAGGGGTTAGGGGTTAGGGGTTAGGCGTTAGGCGTTAGGGGTTAGGCGTTAGGCGTTAGGCGTTAGGCGTTAGGGGTTAGGCGTTAGGCGTTAGGGGTTAGGCGTTAGGCGTTAGGGGTTAGTGGTTAGGGATTAGGGGTTAGAGGTTAGAGGTTAGAGGTTAGCGGTTAGGTGTTAGGGATTAGGGATTAGGGATTAGGGATTAGGGGTTAGGGGTTAGGAATTAGGGATTTAGACGAGAAGTAAAGGAATATTAAAGTATAGAAACTTAAATCTTAAATTCTAAGCCCTAAAGCCTAAATCCTAAAACCTAAATCCTAAAACCTAAATCCTAAAACCTAAATCCTAAAACCTAAATCCTAAACTCGTCGGAGGAAAAGCGCGAGAGCACCCAGTCGGCAAGGTCCCAGTCGGGGTTCGGCTTTGCGCCTATGCCGATCTTTATGCGCGGAAAGGCGTCGCTGCCGCTGAGATAGATTATGCTGCGCATACCCTTCTGACCTCCGTCGCTGCCGCTGCGCCTGATGCGCATTTTGCCGACGTCGAGCGAAACATCGTCGAGGATGACGATCACGTTCTCGGGCTTGAGCTTGTAAAAGTTCATCGCCTCAACGACCGCATGACCGCTGTTGTTCATATAGGTGGTCGGCTTCATCAGCAGCGCGCGCCTGCCGCCGATACGGCATTCGCCCGTGAAGCTCTTGAATTTTATGCGGTTGACGCGGCAGCCGAGCTTATCGGCGAGGTGATCAACAGCTAACCAGCCGCAGTTGTGGCGGGTATTCTCATACTTTTTATCCGGGTTTCCGAGACCTACGATCAGCAGGTCAACGCTGCCTCCGATGCTTTTTCCGAACATATTATTGTCCCCTTCCGGGTTTGGTATACATAACACAGATAACGCATAACGCAGACAAAGCGGACTTTTTAATTAAGTCCGCTTGATATCCGCTTGATATATATTGCTTTTGCAGGTTTTAGTTGAACGCAGGCGTGAAGGGCTTGTCGTTGTATATGCGCGCGATAGCCTCCGCGAAGATGGGAGCGGTGGGCAGTACGGTGAACTTATCGATCATCTTCTCCTCGGGAACGGGAATGGTATCGAGCAGGATGACCTCTTTGATCGCGCTGTTTTGGATCCTCTCAACGGCGGGACCCGAGAGCACCGCGTGGGTCGCGCAGGCGTAAACCTCGGTGGCGCCGCCCTTTTCAACGATCGCGTTAGCGGCGTTGCAGAGGGTTCCGGCGGTGTCGATCATATCGTCGACGAGGATGACCTTCTTGCCTCTGGCGTCGCCGATGATGTTCATGACCTCGCAGACGTTGGCTTTGGGTCTGCGCTTGTCGATGATGGCAAGACCGGTGCCGATCTTGGAGGCGAAGTTGCGCGAACGGGTGACGGAGCCGAGATCGGGAGAAACAACGATGAAATCGTCGGGATTAGAGCCCATCTTATCCTTCATGTGACGGGCGAGGATGCCCGCGCCGTGAAGATGATCGACGGGGATGTTGAAGAAGCCCTGGATCTGGTTTGCGTGGAGATCCATCGTCAGCACGCGGTCTGCGCCGGCGGTGGTGATGATATCTGCGCAGAGCTTAGCCGAGATCGGATCTCTCGCCTTTGCTTTTCTGTCCTGACGGGCATAGCCGAAGTAGGGCATGACAGCCGTGATCCTCGCGGCGGAAGCGCGCTTCATGGCGTCGATCATGATGAGCATTTCCATGAGGTTGTCATTTACGGGCGTGCAGGTGGACTGAACGATGAAGCAGTCGCTGCCGCGAACAGACTCGTGGAGCGAGACCGCGATCTCGCCGTCGGAGAAATGGGTGCAGTCGCTCTTGCCGAGCGGAAGTCCCAGACAGCCCGCGATTCCCTGAGCAACATCAACATTGGAATTGCCCGCGAAAATTTTGATGTCTTTTCCGTGAAAATTCATAAAATACCTCTCCTTTTTTGCGTCGCGTTTTTTACGTCGCGTTTTTTACGTCGCGCTGATACGTTTCTGCATTATCATTACTGCGTCGTCCGCGCAATAATGTTTTGTTATTGGAACAACAATGCACTCCCTCGCCGCAGGGTTTAGCTGAACATTATTGAACATTATGCTGTAATGTATTTCTATTGATTCTGCATTCTCCGGGTCATATCGTGTAGCCCTTGGCTTTTGCGATCCGGTTCAGCTCCTCGAGCTGCGCCGGGTCGTTGGCGCCCAATACGGCGTCGCTGCACTCGGCGGTGTAGGCTCCGACTTTTCTGCCGTCCTCAAGCAGCAGCTTGACGGCGTCGGGCAGGTAATATTCGCCCGCCTTGTTCTCGGCGGTGATGCGTCCGAGCACGCTGAGCAGCAGCCCGCAGTCGAACCAATAGCCGCCCGAGTTGACCTCGTCGATATTCAGAGTCTCCTCGTCAGCGTCCTTGTGCTCGACTATCGCCCTGAGCGCTCCGTTTTCGTCGCGCACGATCCTGCCGTAGCCGGTCGGGTCGTCTACCCTCGCGGAGATCACGGTCGCGGCGCACTCCTGAGCCTCATGCTGTCTGAGCGAGTTTTTGATGGTCTCGGCTGCCATGAACGGCGCGTCGCCGTTGAGGATGACCACGTTGCCGTCGTGAGCCTTCAGAAAGTCGCTCGCCATCATCACGGCGTGACCTGTACCTAACCTCTCCGCCTGATACACGCTCTCAACGGGAAAGTCGAGCGTGGCGAGGTATTCCTCGACGCACTCCTTTTTGAAGCCCTTGACGACGCAGATATCGTCTATGCCCGCCTTTCTGAGCGCGGAGAGCACCCAGCGGAGCATCGGCTGACCGAGCACCGGCGAAAGCGTTTTGGGCTTGTCGGATTTCATTCGCTTACCCTCGCCGCCGGCGAGGATTATGGCGCAGTTATTCATATTATGTACCTCTTAACTGATTACAATTTGTAACAATGATTTCAATTAAAACAGTTCAAGACACTATATATTATCTCACAAATCCGCGGAATTTCAAGTGATTTTTTGCAAAAATCGGCTCATGCTCTCATTTTTCACGATTTATACAATATTAATAAAATTTGTAACCTTTTTTTATAAGAAAAAATTTCAAAAAAAACTGGCTATTTTCGCCAAACTTTGATATAATATCTTTTAGGCTTATACATGTAGGCGATGATCTATTATCGCCGCAGCCGTATATTTAACAATAGGAGGATTACCACTATGGCAAAAAAATGGGTTTACCTTTTTTCAGAGGGTAACGCAAACATGCGTGAGCTCCTCGGCGGTAAAGGCGCTAACCTTGCCGAAATGACCGGCATGGGTCTGCCTGTACCCCAGGGCTTCACCATTACTACCGAGGCCTGCACCCAGTATTATGAGGACGGCAGAGAGATCAACGACGAGATTCAGGGACAGATCAACGAATACATCGTTAAGATGGAAGAGATCACCGGCAAGAAGTTCGGCGACAAGGAGAACCCCCTGCTCGTTTCCGTCCGTTCTGGCGCAAGAGCTTCAATGCCCGGTATGATGGACACAATCCTTAACCTCGGTCTTAACGAGGACGTTGTCAACACCATCGCTGAGATGAGCGGCAACCCCCGTTGGGCTTGGGACTGCTACAGAAGATTTATCCAGATGTACTCCGACGTCGTAATGGAGGTCGGCAAGAAGTACTTCGAAGAGCTCATCGATCAGATGAAGGCTAAGAAGGGCGTCAAGCAGGACGTAGAGCTCACCGCCGACGACCTCAAGGAGCTGGCTTATCAGTTCAAGGCTGAGTATAAAGAGAAGATCGGCGCAGACTTCCCCGACGATCCCAAGGAGCAGCTCATGGGCGCAGTAAAGGCTGTGTTCCGTTCCTGGGACAACCCCCGTGCAAACGTATATCGCCGCGACAACGATATCCCCTATTCCTGGGGTACTGCCGTTAACGTCCAGTCAATGGCGTTCGGCAACATGGGCGACGACTGCGGCACCGGCGTTGCCTTCACCCGCGATCCCGCTACCGGCGAAAAGAAGCTCATGGGCGAGTTCCTCACCAACGCACAGGGCGAGGACGTTGTTGCGGGCGTTCGTACTCCCATGCCCATCGCTCAGATGGCTGAGAAGTTCCCCGAGGCTTTCGCTCAGTTCCAGACCGTATGCGCTACCCTCGAGAACCACTACAGAGACATGCAGGACATGGAGTTCACCGTCGAGCACGGCAAGCTCTATATGCTCCAGACCAGAAACGGCAAGAGAACCGCTCAGGCGGCTCTGAAGATCGCCTGCGACCTCGTTGACGAGGGCATGAGAACCCTCGACACCCTGCTCCATCCCCAGTTCGACACCGCCGCTCTCAAGGCTGCCACTCCCATCGGCAAGGGTCTGGGCGCTTCTCCCGGCGCTGCCTGCGGCAAGATCGTATTCACTGCCGAGGACGCCGAGGCTTGGAACGCAAGAGGCGAGAAGGTCGTTCTCGTTCGTCTTGAGACCTCTCCCGAGGACATCACCGGCATGAAGGCTTCCCAGGGCATCCTGACCGTTCGCGGCGGCATGACCTCTCACGCTGCCGTTGTTGCCCGCGGGATGGGTACCTGCTGCGTATCCGGATGCGGCGACATCGCAATGGACGAGGAAAACAAGAAATTCACACTCGCCGGCAAGGAGTTTCACGAGGGCGACTACCTCTCGATCGACGGCTCCACCGGTAACATCTATGACGGCGCTATCGCCACCAAGGACGCTGAGATCGCAGGCGAGTTCGGCAGGATCATGGAGTGGGCTGACAAGTTCAGAGTGCTCAAGGTCAGAACCAACGCCGACACACCCGCAGACGCCAAGAAGGCTCGCGAGCTGGGCGCCGAGGGTATCGGTCTCTGCCGCACCGAGCATATGTTCTTCGAGGAGGACAGAATCGCCGCGTTCCGCGAGATGATCTGCGCCGATACCGTCGAAGAGAGAGAAGCTGCTCTTGACAAGATCCTTCCCTATCAGCAGGGCGACTTCAAGGCTCTGTACGAGGCTCTCGAGGGCTGCCCCGTAACCATCCGCTTCCTCGATCCGCCTCTCCACGAGTTCGTTCCCACCGAAGAGGACGACATCAAGAAGCTGGCTGACGCTCAGGGCAAGTCCGTTGAGGACATCAAGGCTCTGATCGCCTCCCTCCACGAGTTCAACCCCATGATGGGTCACCGCGGCTGCCGTCTGGCTGTCACCTATCCCGAGATCGCAAAGATGCAGACCAAGGCTGTCATCCGCGCCGCTATCGAGGTTCAGAAGGAGCACGCAGACTGGAACGTCAAGCCCGAGATCATGATCCCGCTGGTTTGCGAGATCAAGGAGCTCAAGTTCGTCAAGAAGGTTGTTGTTGAGACCGCCGACGCTGAGATCGCCGCCGCAGGCGTTGACCTCAAGTACGAGGTAGGTACAATGATCGAGATCCCCAGAGCTGCTCTGACCGCCGACGAGATCGCTACCGAGGCTGACTTCTTCTGCTTCGGCACCAACGACCTCACCCAGATGACCTTCGGCTTCAGCCGTGACGACGCCGGCAAGTTCCTCAACGCTTACTACGACACCAAGATCTTCGAGAACGATCCCTTCGCAAAGCTCGAT
>CACWKB010000044.1 GCA_902761375.1 uncultured Ruminococcus sp.
CCTGCCCTGTGAGATGAGGTCATTCCTCAAATCAATAAGGCTGTTAATAACTGTGCGCCGTTCATCGGGTGTTAGATAAATGTGATACTTCGGATTCCTCATTGTGTTTACCTCCGTATTATTTGATGATTCCATTATAAACGGAGATTCCCAATAAATCGAATGTGCGGATAACAAAGTCTAAATAAACAGAAAAACGCCGTTCCAGCTTTTACACTGAAACGGCGTTCTGTTGTTGTATCAGAGAACACATTTTACGGCAAATCCGCCGCTGAAAAAGTAGGTGTTCATCCAATACTTGTTTGGTGGAGATGAGGGGAGTCGAACCCCTGTCCGAAGAGGGTTTGCCGTGAGCTTCTCCGAGCGCAGTCATTGTTTTGGGATTCCCCCGCCGCGACGCCCAAGGACAGGCTGCGCGGGTCGGTAGCTCCTGGGTGATGACAGGGCTCGGAGCGCTTCCCTGTTCACCTTTACCTCTTGTCGACGCCTCTTACGCTGCCGAGGTACTCAGCGCAGAGACGAGCTGCATCAAGCAGCTAAAGCAACTGTATTTTTGTCAGTTATTTTTAAGTTGCGGATTTTATGGCGGTTCCGCACCGCCGCTCGCTTATCACGGTTCACCTTCCCCGTCGAAACCTTTACATCCCCCTGTATACAATTGATATTTGAAAATGGAAAACGGAAAATTAATTTGATAACGGAAAACGGATAATGCAATTCTCCGTTTTCCATTTTCAATTGTCCATTCGCTTACTTCCCTGCTCCTTGAGGGCGCGCTCGATATCGCGCTTGGCGGTACGCTTTGCCATGTCCTCGCGCTTGTCATAGAGCTTTTTGCCTCGGCAGAGCCCGAGCTGGAGCTTGACCCTGCTGCCCTTGAAATAGAGGCTGAGCGGGACCAGCGCGTAGCCAGTCTGCTTTACGACGCCGTAGAGCCGGTTGATCTCGCGCTTGTGCATCAGCAGTCTGCGCACGCGCACGGGATCGCGGTTGAATATATTGCCCTGCTCATAGGGCGAGATGTGCATTCCGTTGACGAAGATCTCGCCCTTTACGATCGAGCACCAGCTATCCTTGAGGTTGACCCTTCCCTGCCGCAGCGATTTTACCTCGGTGCCGCAGAGCTCGATGCCTGCCTCAAAGCTCTCCTCGACAAAGTAGTCGTGGCGCGCTTTTTTGTTTTGGGCGATAGTTTTTGTCTCCATCAGATCTCACTCCTGCCTTCCAGAGCCTTTGCCAGCGTGTATTCGTCGGCGTACTCGAGGTCGCCTCCGACCGGGATACCGTAGGCGAGGCGGGTCACCCTGACGCCCATCGGCTTTAAAAGCTTGGATATATACAGCGCCGTCGCGTCTCCCTCCACCGTGGGGTTGGTCGCCATGATGACCTCTTTGATCTCCTCGTCCGAAAAACGCGCGAGGAGCTGCTTGATGGTCAGATCGTCGGGGCCTACTCCGCTGAGCGGAGAGATCGAGCCGTGCAGCACATGGTAAACTCCGCCGAACTCGTGGGTGTTCTCGACCGCCGAGGCGTCGCGCGGAGTCTCGACCACACAGACGGTGCCGTGGTCGCGCGTAGGTGAGGCGCAGACCGGGCAGAGCTCCCTGTCGGTGAGGTTGCAGCAGCGGCTGCAATAACGGATCTTTTCGTGAGCGTCGCGCACCGCGTCAGCAAGCGCCTGAGCCTCGGGCTTAGAGAGATTGAGCACATAGTAGGCGAGGCGCTGGGCGGTCTTGTGACCGACGCCCGGCATCCGTTCAAACTGCTCCACAAGATTCTCGAGCGGAGCCACGAAATACTGCGCCATATCAGAACATTCCCGGGATGTTCAGTCCGCCCGAGATGGATTCCATCTTGGCTTCCTTTTCCTTTGCGGCGGCTCTGAGAGCCTCGTTAGCCGCTGCCATCACCAGATCGGCGAGCATCTCGACGTCCTCGGGGTCGACGACCTCGGGAGATATCTCGACCTTGGTCAGCTCCATTTTGCCTGTTACCGTGACGTTGACGGCGCCGCCGCCCGCTGCCGCGCTGTATTCCTTGAGCTCGAGCTCGGCGGTAGCCGCCTCCATGTCGTCCTGAAGCTTCTGAGCCTGACGCGCGAGCTGCTGGATGTTTCCTGCGCCGCCTCCGCCGTAGCCCTTGGGTAATCTTGCTTTCATGTGTAAAACTTCCTTTCTGTGCAGAAATCTTTATTTTTTACGTAATACGGTCATTCCTCGGTGACCTCTATCCCGCTGTCGATCAGCTTCTGCCTGACCGCTTCAAGGGGATCGGTCTGCGCCTGTGTCTTTTCACAGGGCGGACGATAGGGTCCCAGGCTGTATTGCTTTCCCGTGATGTCGAACAGTATATCGCGTATCTCCTTGCGGCGGTTGCCCTGCCGCAGGAGCTCGAACGTCATCTCGTTGCTGTCGATCAGCAGGTAATTGCCGCTCTCGTAAGCCGTTGAGCCTGCGAACGCCGCCGCGATCGAGCGCGAGATCGGCTTGAGCGCCGACACGACCTCGCTCCACCTCGCAAAGGGCTTCGCGTTCTCATAGAGCCTGTCGGCGTCGACGGCAGACCTTGCCGCCGGCTTTTGAACAGGCGCGGAGGGCTTGGGAGCCCTCTCGGGCTTTGGAGGTTGCGCGGGCTTTGGCGGCTGAGTCGGTTTGGGCTCTTCCCTGTCCTCGGGTTCGGGCTCGGCTTTGGCTTCCTCACGAACTGCCGCTCCGGCGCTCAGGCGTTTTACCGCGCGTTCAAGAGCGGTTATTCGCGCCGCCGTCGCCTCGTTGGTGACGTCGAGCTCGGGCGCGCTGAGCTTCACCATAGCCATCTCAAGCTCGGTGCGGTCTCCGGTGCCCTTGCCCATGCGCCCGTAGGCGCGCGATAGCACGTCCATGTAATATACTATATCCGCGACTGACAGCCAGTCCGCCTGGGTCTGAGCCTGCTCGAATTCCCCGTCGGTAAAAACGACGATGTCGCGCGGATTGCGCACCGACTTTATCAGCAGCAGCGCGCGGAAATGCGCGACCAGCTCGTTGCAGAGCTGCGGCATATCCTTTGCCTCGGCGTAGAGGCGGTCTATCAGCTCGAGCGCCTTTGCGGGATTCTTGCGTATCGCGCACGCCGAAAGCTCGTACAGATAGCTTTTGTCGGCGAGTCCCGCCGCTCTGCGCACGACCGCGTCGTCGACCTCGCGGCTGATGGCGAGGCAGCGGTCGAGCATCGAGAGCGCGTCGCGCATTGCGCCGTCGGAGACCGAGGCGATCAGCATCGCGCCGCTGTCGGAGAGGCTTATGCCCTCCTTGCCCGCGACGTAAAGCAGACGGTCCGCGATATCCCTCGCGGCTATCCTGTGGAAATCGAACCGCTGGCACCTCGACTGAATTGTCGGGAGTATCTTGTTGACCTCGGTCGTGGCGAGGATGAAGATCACGTGCGCAGGCGGCTCCTCGAGAATCTTAAGAAGCGCGTTGAACGCCGCCGGGGTGAGCATATGCACCTCGTCGACGATGTAGACGCGGTATTTGCACAATACGGGCTTGGTCTGCACCTCGCTGATGATGTCGCGGATGTCGTCGATATTGCGGTTAGAGGCGGCGTCCATCTCTACGAGGTCGGTCGCGCTGCCGTTTTCTACGGCGCGGCAGATCTCGCACTCTCCGCAGGGATTGCCGTTCTGCGGGTCAAGGCAGTTGACCGCCTTTGAGAATATCTTGGCGCAGCTCGTCTTTCCTGTGCCGCGCGAGCCGGTAAACAGATAGGCGTGGCTCACTCTTCCGGCAGCGATCTCGTTTTTCAGGGTAGAGGTGATGTGCTCCTGACCCGACACGTCGTCAAAGGTCTTGGGTCGCCATTTACGATATAATGCCTGATACATCCGCTCACCTCCCGTATCGTACAAAAAATGCAAGCCGCCGACCCTCGTGCCAATAAGTGAACGACAGACTGACTGTATCGCATCGGAAGAACTGCTTAATGCTGCTCGGTTCCCCGCCTGACATGGTTCGCAGACCCCAATCGCACAGGGCCTGCCGCTCGCTTATTGGCACGAAATGACTTCTTGCATCTTCGTTATTGTAACATATTCTATTGTAAAAAGCAAGTATTTTTTGACGCAGAGCCAAAATCAACTGCCGCCCTTGAATCTGATCGGGCGCGAAAGCTTTTCATCGAGCTTGAATCTTTTGTAAATGATGATCATCACTATCGCGCAGAAGGTGCCGACGAGGGCGCCCGCGAGCACGTCCGAGGGAAAATGCACGTAGTTGTACAGCCGCGAAAAAGCGATCAGCGCGGCGAGAGCGTATGCCGAGATCCCGACCCACGGCTTTTTCAGCCCGAAGGTCAGCGCCAGCGCCGCCGCGAAGCTTGTCGAGGTGTGGCTTGACGGGAAGCTGTAGCCCGCAGGCGCGTGGATGTTGAGCGTGATGTCGGTGTTGAACCAAAACGGTCTCGGACGGCAAACGATGTTCTTGATGCCGACCTCGCCTATCAGCAGGGCGAGCAGCATGGAAGCAAACATCATTATCGCGATCGGGCGAAGCTTTCTGAAAAACAGCATGACCACGCCGATGAGCACCCAGATCGCGCCGAGCTCGCCGATATATGAGAATATCGCCATCACTACGTCGAGAAAGGCGCAGCGGATCGAATCCTGGATCGCGTTCAATATCTGGAAATCAATTGAAGTTATCATCGCTCTCCTCCTTTTCCGGTGCGGCGAACCGCCCGAGCCTTGCGGCGAGCTGTTCGTCGACCACCGCCTCGACAGCCACGCCGTCCGCGGTATATTCCTCCGAGATCAGCGTGCCCTTGTCGCGTATCTCGCTTACGAGCCCCGCGTGGGCAAACGGGATCATCAGCCTCAGCCTGCTCATTCTGACGGGCAGATTCTCGTCTATCGCCCTGAGCAGCTCGTCTATTCCCTCGCCCGTCTTGGCGCTGATGCGGATGCTCGAGCCGAAGACCACGGGCATGGGCTCGTTTTCGCAGAGATCGCACTTGTTTAGCACGGTGAGTATAGGTCTGTCCTCGCAGCCGAGGCTCGAGAGCAGGTCGCGGGTCACCTCGAGGTGTACCCTCGCCTCTTCGTCGGAGGCGTCGCAGAGGTTGATTATCACATCGGCGAGAGCCGCCTCCTCGAGCGTGGAGCGAAACGCCTCGACAAGATGGTGAGGCAGCCTGCGAACGAGCCCGACGGTGTCGATCAGCATGACGCTCACGCCGCTCGGCAGCTTCAGGGCGCGCGAGGTCGGGTCGAGGGTGGCGAACAGCCTGTCCTGAGCCAGCACGCCGGCATCGGTGAGGTAATTCATCAGCGTGGATTTTCCGGCGTTGGTGTAGCCCACTATCGCGCAGGTGATCACGCCGTCCTTCTCTCTGCGGCGGCGCAGCATGGCGCGGTGCTTTTCGAGCTCGGAAAGCTCATCCTTTAATGTCTCTATCCTGCGGCGGATGTGGCGGCGGTCGGTCTCGAGCTTTGTCTCGCCGGGACCTCTGGTGCCGATTCCGCCTCCGAGACGCGACATCTCGATTCCCTTTCCGGTAAGGCGCGGCAGCATATATTTGAGCTGCGCCAGCTCAACCTGCAGCTTGCCCTCGCGTGAGCGCGCCCTGAGCGCGAAGATGTCGAGGATGAGCGTGGTGCGGTCGATCACGCGGACGTCGGTCGCCGCCTCTATGTTGCGTATCTGGGTGGGCGAAAGCTCGCAGTCGGCTACGATCAGGTCGAGCTCCCTCTCGCGGCAGAGCTCAGTGATCTCCTCGAGCTTGCCGCTGCCCACATATGTCGCCGCCTCAACGCGCGGCAGCCTCTGCATCAAGGTGAAAGCGGGCTCCGCCCCGGCGCTCTCGACGAGCTCGCACAGCTCGTCAAGCGAAGCCTCCGCGTCGAAGTCGCCCGTGTCCACGCTGATAAGCAGAGCGCGCGGCACGGTCTGTTTCAGCTCTGTCATTTCCATATCATATACCTCGTCAAAAAAAGACTCAATTACAAACTTTATTATTTACTAATCCGTCAATTAGTAGTATAATATATTTTTGGAAGAATGTAAATCCAATTATAAAATTTTTCTGAACGATTCGGAGCAAGCCTATGAACAAGAGATATGATGTAATAATCGTCGGAACGGGCGTAGCCGGTCTGTACGCCGCGCTCAACTTCCCGGAGGACGTCAGCGTGCTGCTGATCTCAAAGCGCGAGCTTTCGCTGTCGAACAGCTCTCTGGCTCAGGGAGGCGTAGCCTGCGTGCTCGACACCGTTCACGACAACTACCGCCTGCACATCAGCGATACCCTGGTCGCGGGCAAATATAAAAACAAGCTCTCCGCGGTCGAAAAGCTCGTCAAGGAGGGACCCTCGGACGTGCTGAGGATCAAAGAGCTCGGCGTGGATTTTGACGAAAACCCCGACGGCACGCTCTGCAAGACGCTCGAGGCAGGCCACAGCCGCCACCGCATCGTCCACCACAAGGACTCCACCGGCAAGGCGATGACCGACGGACTGATCGCGGCGGTCAGGCAGCGCGGCAACGTCGAGCTGCTCGAAAACGCCCTGATGTATTCGATCCACAAGACGCTTGGCGGCTTTTATCTGAGCGTGCTGCACGACGGCGCTCCGCTGTACTTCGGCTGCAACTACTGCATCTTCGCCACAGGCGGAATAGGCAGGGTATATCAATACACCACCAACTCAGCGATAGCCACCGGCGACGGAATAGCCTTCGCCTATATGCTCGGCGCAAAGATAGCCAACCTCTCGCGCATCCAGTTCCACCCGACCGCCTTTGCCGCCGAAAGCGACCGCGAGCGGTTCCTGATAAGCGAGGCGGTGCGCGGCGAGGGCGCGGTGCTGCTCAACTGCAACGGCGAGCGCTTCGCCTTTGACTACGACAAGCGCGGCGAGCTCGCCCCGAGAGACGTCGTTTCCAACGCGATCATACGCGAATCCATAAAGACCAACGACCGTCACTTTTACCTCGACATCACCCACAAGCCCGCCGACTTCCTGCGCGAGCGTTTTCCGCTGATATATTCGCGCTGTCTCGAGGAGGGCGTGGATATCACCCGCGACAGGATCCCCGTTTTTCCGTGCCAGCACTACCTGATGGGCGGCATCGACGTAGACCTCAACTCGCGCACCTCGATCGAGGGGCTTTACGCCGCGGGCGAATGCTCTCACACCGGCGTTCACGGCGCGAACCGCCTTGCGAGCAACTCGCTGCTCGAGGCTCTGGTCTACTCGCGCACCGCCGCCGAGGACATAACCCGCAAGCTCAGGAAATACGGCAGACGGCAGCTCGGGCTCGAACCGGCGCACCGCCCGATCACGGGCAAGCCGATGCCCAGCGGCTGCCGCTCACAGATCAGGGCTATTCTTCAGGACGCCTACTTTGTGCTGCCGAAGCCCGAAAAATACGAGGAGAGCTACCGAAAGGTCGAGGAGATAATCCGCCGCCTGTTCAGCGAAAGCTATGAGATAACCTCAGATCTGGTGGAGGCAAAGAGCATAGCCGTGGTCGCAAGCATAATTTTGGATGAAGTCAGGGAGGGCAACCATGATTAACAGCATTTACGTTGAAAGCATTATAAAGACCGCGCTGCTCGAGGACATAAACTACCTCGACTGCGCGACCGACTACCTCATCGACGAGGCTCAGGAGGACTGCGCGCGGTTTCTTGCAAAGGACGACGGCGTGCTCTGCGGCATCGACGTCGCGCTGCGCGTGTTCACTATCCTGCAGCCCGAGGGCTTCGAGGCAAGGGTTTACAAGCATGACGGCGACGTGCTGAAAAAGGGCGACGTGATCGCCGAGATCCGCGGCAAGACCCGCACGCTGCTCAAGGGCGAGCGCACCGCGCTGAATCTGCTGCAGCACATGAGCGGAGTTGCGACGGCGACGAACCGCGCGGTCAGGCTGGTCGAGGGCACAAAGGCGTCGATCGCCGATACGCGCAAGACGCTGCCCGGTCTGCGCCCGCTGGAAAAGTACGCCGTGACCGTCGGCGGCGGCAGGAACCACCGCTACAACCTCTCGGACGCGGCGATGCTCAAGGACAATCACATCGACGCGGGCGGCGGCATTGCCAACGCCGTCGCAAAGCTGAAGGCAAGGCTCGGCCACATGACCAAGATCGAGCTCGAGGTGCGTGACCTCGACGAGCTGCAGCAGGCTCTTGACGCAGAGGTCGACGTCATCATGCTCGACAACATGAGCTGCGACATGATGCGCCGCGCGGTCGAGATAACAAACGGCAGGGCGCTGCTCGAGGCGAGCGGAAACGTCACCGACGAAACCATCCGCGCCATCGCCGAAACAGGCGTAGACATCATCTCGATGGGCGCGATAACCCATTCGGTCAAGGCGTTCGACATTTCGATGAAGATAGAAGCGAGAAGTGAGAAGTGAGAAGCGAGAATTGTAGGGGTCGGTCTCGACCGACCCGAAGCCGACGTTGTTCGGTAAAACAAACGCATCGTTCATCGCAAAAGGGTATCGCAGAGCAATAAAGCTTGTTCCCGTTCCCCCACCCTCAATTCCTCATTCTTCATTTCCCACGCCCCTAAACCCTAATCCCTAATCCCTAAACCCTAATCCCTAAACCCTAATCCCTAAACCCTAATCCCTAAACCCTAATTCCTAATCCCTAAACCCTAATCCCTAAATCCTAATCCCTAAATCCTAAATCCTAAATCCTAAACCCTAAACACGGAGGTAATCAACATGATCAGAATCGGAATCTTAGGCTACGGCAACCTCGGCAGAGGCGTTGAAGCCGCAATCAAAAAGAACCCCGACACAGAGCTTGTCGCGGTCTACACCCGGCGCGATCCTTCCGCGCTGAAGCTCGCCACCGAGGGCGTCGCCGTCAAAAGCGCCGCCGAGCTCGAGAGCGGCAGCGAGCCCATCGACGTGCTTATCATCTGCGGAGGCAGCGCCACCGACCTGCCCAAGATGACTCCCAAGTACGCCGCGCTGTACAACGTCATCGACTCGTTCGACACCCACGCCAACATCCCCGTCCATTTTGCCAACGTCGACGCCGCCTCCAAGCAGGCAGGCAAGGTCGGCGTGATCTCCTGCGGCTGGGATCCCGGAATGTTCTCGCTGAGCCGCGTATATGCCTCGGCGGTGCTGCCCGACGGACGCGACTACACCTTCTGGGGCAAGGGCGTCAGCCAGGGTCATTCCGACGCCGTCAGGAGGATCGACGGCGTGCTCGACTGCCGCCAGTACACCATCCCCGTTCCCGAGGCTCTCGACAAGGTCAGAAGCGGCAGCGATCCCGAGCTGAGCACCCGCGAAAAGCACACCAGAGAGTGCTTTGTGGTCGCCGAGGAGGGCGCGGACCTTGCGCGCATCGAAAACGAGATCAAGACCATGCCCAACTACTTCGCCGACTACGACACCACCGTTCACTTTATTTCCGCCGACGAGATGAAGGCAAACCACAGCGGTCTGCCCCACGGCGGCTCGGTGATCTACTCCGGCACGACCTCCGACGGCACTAAGCACGTCATCGAGTACAGCCTAAAGCTCGACTCCAACCCCGAGTTCACCGGCTCGGTGCTCGTCGCCTGCGCCAGAGCCGCGGTCAGGCTCAACGCCGAGGGCGTGAGCGGCGCAAAGACCATCCTCGATCTTCCGCCCGCCTGCCTGAGCGCCAAGTCCCCCGAGGAGCTCAGAGCACACCTGCTCTGATCGCATAAAATCAAGCGTGCGCACCACTGTGCGTGCGCTTTTTTTATATCCAAAAACAGGCTCCGCCCGCTCATTGTCGTTAATCAACAAATATATCAGCAAATATCCGAAATTTTTTTGACGGTTTTTACGATTTGTTAATCGATAATGGTTGATTAGATTTTCAAAAAAGTGTATAACGATAATGATTAATTAATACTAATCTCAAATAAGAAATAGACAAGAATAGAATTATCTGATATAATAAAACTGGTGATAAAAATGAAGTATCAGATAACAGCGGAACAAAAAC
>CACWKB010000045.1 GCA_902761375.1 uncultured Ruminococcus sp.
AGAGCTTCCTAAAAAGAGCAAACTTCTCCTAACTCGCCTCGTCGGAGTCAGATGGAGAGTATGATAGCGGATGAAGCTTTCAAAAAAACCGAAGTCTTATCAGAGATTCCTAAAAAGAGCAAACTTCTCCTAACTCGCCTCGTCGGAGTCAGATGGAGAGTATGATAGTGGATGAAGCTTTTCAAAAATACGTAGTTATATCAGAGATTCCTAAAAAGAGCAAACTTCTCCTAACTCGCCTCGTCGGAGTCAGATGGAGAGTATGATAGTGGATGAAGCTTTCAAATAAAACTGAAGTTATATCAGAGATTCCTAAAAAGAGGTGGGGTTTTGAAACAGGGTCGGACTTTATTGCCTACGGTCATCTTTCTTGCAGCTTTGCTGGCTGCGGGCGTCGTTAACGCTCTCGGCAGATATATTACAAAGCTATTTATGACAGATCACGCAACTCCGCTTTGGCTGCCCTGTCTGTCGACCGTGACGTTCTGCCTGAATTTGGCGATATATATTGTGCTGCTGCTGTTCTGGGCGCAGTCCGTGCGCCGAAGGCTGCTGCCCTCACGCGAGCGGAGCTGCCTTGTCGCGGCGGCGTTTTGCGCGATAGCGATGCTCGTGCTGCGCAGCATAAAATACCGCCTTATCGACGACAATTCCTATGAGCTGCTGCGGTATGTCTGGTATCTCTACTATGTTCCGATGATATTGCTGCCCACGCTGTTTTTGATGACCTGTATCCGCATAGAGGGCAGAAAGCGTATGCGCTTTGACGAACGTCTGCTGCTCGTTCCGGCGGGAGTGCTGATGCTGCTGTTTTTGACGAACGACCTGCATTTTCTCGCGTTCCGACCTGCAGAGGGTCACGATATGAACGGAATGTATTTTACCTATACGAATAATGTATTGCTCTATGTTTACTACGCTTATTACGTGATCTGTATCGGCTTGGGGCTGTTTCTGGTCACCGCGGTCAACCGCCGCAGGCACGATTGGCGCAGGATCGCGCTGCCGTTCGTGTTCCTTGCCGTGATGATGGGCTTCTATATGCTCGACAGGCTGATGATCGTGCTCGAACTGCCCTCGATGTATCTGGTTCCCGAGATCGTCGCGTTCGGTATGATAGGCGTTTTCGAGAGCTGCGTGCGCAACCGGCTGATACCATTTAACGATAATTACGAGGGCTTTTTCAGAGGTATGCGCTTTCCGTCGATCATCACCGAGCCCGATCTCACGCCCGTCTACCGCTCCGCAGAGGCGGTCGAGGCTGACGAGGCTCAGCTTTGGGCTTCACTTGAAGCTCCCGTTTACCTCGACCCGGATACCAAGCTGACCGGAAAGGCTCTGACCTCGGGCTATAGCTTCTATACAGAGGACGAGAGCGGACTGCACCGCATGAACGAGCGGCTTCGTGACGCCAACGAGCTGATCGAGTCCGAGCTTGAGCTTATTCAGGCGGAGAACGACCTGCGCCGCCGTCAGGCTGCCGTGGATTCGCGCAATCTGATTTACTCGCGCATCGCCGAAAAAATGCTGCCCTATCACCGCAGAGCGCTGGAGCTGCTCTCGGACATGAAGCCCGATTCTCCGGAATTCAGGGCGCAGGCGGCGCGGCTGAATGTGCTAAACGCCTATATAAAGCGCGCCACGAACCTGCTGCTCACCAACGAGGGCGAACCGACGATAGCCTGCAGGGAGCTGAAGCTCGCGCTCGAGGAATCGGCGCGGTATCTCGCCTACTGCGGCATAGAGGCGGGCGTCAACGCTCTCGGGGACGGCGAGCTTGTCCGTGGAGACGCGATCGACCTGTACACCTGCTTTTATGAGCTTACAGAGCTGTTGATAGAACGCGCGACGATGCTCCACATCGTGTATGAGGACGGTGTGCTGAGGCTGATCGCCGACTGCGCCGATCCCGGCGCGCTCACTGAGCTGACCCTGCCCGTCGAGGTCAGGCAGAGCGACGGCTTGTGCTTCTTCTTGGCTTCCGTCCCGAAAGGAGGCGCGTCATGACGAGTTTCGGAGAGATCGTTTACGGCTTCGGCGGCATTTCGCTCAGGGTAGCCGCGCTGCTGCTGCTCATAGGTCAGCTTTACTGCTGTATAGACGCGTTCTATCAAAAAAGGAGCGCCCTCTGCCGCGTTTTGATGATATTACAGCTTTCGGTCTGGATGTTTTTTCTGTTCGTGCTGCTCGACGGCTCCTATTCGGTCGATTACGCTGACCGCGCGAGGACGTTTTCGGCTCCGGTTACGCTTTTATATCGGTCGCCGTGGCTGTGGGTCTTGGCGCTCGAGACGGTGTTCGCCGCTATGATCGTTGTCTCGCTGGTCAGCGGTATCCGCTTCCGGAAGAGCAGGCTCACGCGCGATTCCATCAAGGAGACCGTCGATATGTTCCCTGTGGGCGTATGCTTCGGGCGCGCCGACGGGGTGGTGGAGCTTAACAATCTGCGCATGGAGCAGCTTTGCCGCGAGCTGACCGGCAAGGCGCTCAGCGACCTCAACGCCTTTACGGAGCGGATACGCGAGCTCGGCGAGGAGCAGGACGGCTCGCGGATCGTAAAGCTCAAAAGCGGCGAGGCGATCCTGTTTGAACGCGACACGGTCAGCTTAGGCGGCTCGGAGTACACCCAGCTCACCGCCTGCGATATCAGCGAGCTGTACCGAGTGACCTCGGAGCTGAAGTCCAAGAACGAGAAGCTGCTCGACCTGAAGACCCGTATGCGCGCCTTCGGAGAGCGCGCCGCGCAGCTTGCGATGTCCGAGGAGATTCTGCGAGCCAGGGTCGAGGTCCACGACGAGCTGGGACATCTGCTGCTCAGCGGCAAGTATTACCTCGACAACCCCGAGACCGCCGACGGCGAAAGCCTCGTCAAAATGGCGGAGTACACCCACCGCCTGCTGACCCGCGAGGGCGAGGAGCCCGACGACGCGAGGCGCGACAGCGTCAGCGACGCCGCGGATGTAGCGCGCGCAATGGGAGTCTCGGTAAAGCTCGAGGGCGAGCTTCCGCAGGACGAGCCGAGACGCGCCCTGCTGGGCAAGGCGATCTGCGAGTGCGCGGCGAATACCGTCAAGCATGCAGGGGGCGACAGACTGAGCGTCAGGGTGACGATGCAGGGCGAAAGGATGACAGCCGAGCTGACGGGCAGCGGCTCGCCGCCGCAAAAGCCGATCACCGAGACCGGCGGACTGCTCCTGCTGCGAAAGGGAACAGAGGCTGCAGGAGGCTGCATGGAGGTCACCGCAGAAGAGCAGGTCAAGGTGAGCATCACCGTGTGACATTGTTTTGCCTTCTATTCTTCCGAATAAGATGAAAAAACGCCTTTAATTTTCCGATTTGGGTGTTTATTCATTTTGAAAATCTGATATAATTAACAATAGATAAATCAAAACCGCATGAAATTTATATGATTTTTCAACCGATCATATAAGATGAAACATTTTTGCATAAAAATTTGCTGAAAAACTGTCGGTTTTTTGCCTGTCTCATCTAAAATGAGGATGTCAAACACAGAATAATATTGTATAATATAATCAGGTATAATTATTATTGTGTTTGGAGGCTGATACCGATGAGCAAGGGCAGCGCCTATAAGGTCGTAGTGACCGACGATTACCGAATATCCCGCGCGTTTTTTGAGATGCTGGTGCAGAGCGATTCGCGCTATGAGCTGGCGGCATCGTTCTCCTTTGCCGAGGACGCCGTTGAGTACTGCAAGCACAACCGTGCAGACCTCGTCATCATGGATATCCTGATGCGCTCCGGGATCGACGGTCTCACCGCCGCCGAGCGGATCAAGCAGCTTCAGCCCAAGGTCAAGATCATCCTCGCCACCTCGATAGCCGAGTCCATTTGGGAGGACAACGCGAGGCTGATCGGCGTGGAGAGCTTTTGGTACAAGGAGTACAGCGAGGAACCGCTGATCGACGTGATGAACCGCACGATGGCGGGCGAGTCGGTCTATCCCAAGGCTCCGGTCAATATCGACTTCGGCAATATCAAGCGAGTCAATCTGACCGCGCGTGACCTCGACGTCCTGCGCGAGCTCACCCACGGCTACACCAACGACGAGATAGCCGCGCGGCTCGGGATATCGGTCAACACCGTCCGCACCCATATCCAGAATATGCTCAATAAAACAGGCTTCAAAAACCGCCTTTCGCTGGTTGTCAACGCGGCGTCGCTCGGCATAGTGGTAAGCGACGAGCGCAGAAGGCGCGGAGAGGGCGAGCAGCTATAAATATATAAGGAACAGATATTATAAAGATCTGCTTTCTGTTATCGCTCATGACTCCGGCGACGTGTTCGCGGAGATCAAACTCGGAATTGTGACGATCGGGGACGCGACATCTACCCCTGAAACGGTCGTCCTAAAATAAATACACACCTTATCAATCTATGAAAGGAATGGGGATGTAAGCATGAAACACACAAGAAAAGCTATCAGCCTTTTGCTTGCCGTTCTTATGCTCGCCGGTATCTTTACAGCCGTTCCTTTTACGGTAAGCGCTGCCGAGACAGGCGAGGCGGTTGGCACGACTGGCACGACCGGCGACTGCACATGGTCGTTTGACGACGACATGATGACCCTCACCATCAGCGGCAGCGGCTCCACCGGCGACTATACCCTCGGCGGTCAGCCGTGGGCAAAGTACAACGAGCGCATCCAGTACATCGAGGTCGAAAACGGAGTCACCCGTTTGGGTAAGTTCGTTTTCAGCGGCGCACAGGTCTATCAGACCACGCTGCCCTCGTCCGTTACCGAGATCGGCTTCGGCGCCTTTATGGACTGCGACCTGCTCTATATGGCAAGCTTCGGAACGAGCGTCGCTAAGATCGGCGACGGCGCGTTCATCAACACCGACATGAGATACATCGAGGTTCCCAATTCCTCCTGCGAGATAGGCGAGGGTGCCTTCGGCTTCCACACCTCGAGCAAGGGTCAGACCGTCCGCAACGATAACTTCATGGTCTACGGCTTGGTCGGCTCCACCGCCGAGGATTACGCGGCATTATGGAAGTTCGACTTCATCGACATCAACGGCAGGATCTTCCCCGTGACCGTCGAAAGAGGCCACGCCTATAATCTCAACACCCGCAAGACCGTTACCGAGGCTTATGAAGGCGAGCCGCTGCAGGCTGTCGCCGACCTCGAAAAGTATGAGCTTCTCGACTACTTCTACGGTCACAACGATACGATCGACCTCGACGAGGACTGGTGCTTCCTGATGCCCTCCGAGGACGCGGTCATCCACGCCGTGACCCACAAAGCCACTCCGGTCGAGTATGACCTCAGATCCTATGATACGACCATCAATGAGAGCGATTACGAGCTGATAAGCTGGCTGGTCGAGAATAAATATCTGACCACCGCCGAAAGCGCTGTTCCCGGCTTCTACGTTATCGACCTCGACCACGACGGCAGCGATGATATCAGCGTGAGCCCCCAGATCATCAACGTGCTCACCACCAACAGCGTCAAGACCTCCGCATCGGTTTGCCCCAAGAACTGCGATTATTCGCCTATAACCTTCCTGTTCGCCGAGCCGATCCGCACGGTCAATGTGACCGTGAATGTTCCCTGCGTCGGCGATCCGTGGAACTATTACACGATGTTCGCCGATGTCGACCTCGAGAATCCCGACGACCCCTGCTACATCATCAGGGAGCCCGAGAAGGCGATCTGGTACGATCCCTACACCAGCACCTTTAAAACCTTCGAGAACGGCAAGTCATATGACGCGATGTTTACTATCGTTCCCTACGAGGGCTACGCCTTTGCGATGGATACCGTATTCTACTTCAACGGCGATCTCGACAATCCCGTTCTCGCATACGAAATGTATTCCGACGGCTCTCTCGGCGTATACACTCCGATGTATAAGCTCGTTTCAAACGGGATCACCGCTAACAACTGCATCATTACCCCCGACCCCAAGGATTATTTCGGCAAGAAGGCGGTAACAAGCGGTACCGCGGGTCAGCGCCTCTTTGTGCTCCCCGATTTCAACAATATCGAGGATAATCAGTTCGTCGTTCTCTTCACTGACAGAGACATCGAGGCTGAGGGCGTGTCCGTTATCACCGAATCGACCCCCGAATTCACCATGCCCGAGAACGCTGTGACGATCACCATGAATCCCTATGTCGTTTTGGAGCAGAAGGACAGCGTGCTCGACTTCACCGACGTAGATACGGTCGATATGAAAACCGGCCTCTACGGCGACCTTGAGATCCCCCTGCCCGCGCACGAGGCTTACGGAGTGATGGAGGTCCTCCGCCTTGCGGCAGTTTGTATCAGCGACGCCGAGGGCACCCAATTGGGATATGACATCGACTCCGACGGCACTCCCGACATTAAATATGAGCAGTACGGCAAAGGCGATAACGCCGGCGTCAAGTTCACTATCATCAATAAGGATAAGCTCAAGGCGAAGCACGCCTCCGGCAGAGTCACCCTCGAGCTCGACCGCATTCAGTCCGTACACAGCCCCTCGCGCACACTCACAATCGTGTTCGACAACACCGTCAAGGCGTACAAGGTCAACGTGACCGGCGGCCATGTTTCGCCGGTCCGTCACGATCACTACGGCGACCGCAAGGTCACCGAGGCTTATCCCGGACAGCACCTCTATCTCAACTACAGCGTTGAGGATATGGGCGACGACGGCTTCTATGTACAGGGTACCGCGAACGCTGTTTCCGATACCTTCGACGAGTTCAGCTACATCACGACCGTTCCCGAGTTCGATATGCCCGCGCACGACCTCGACATCACCTTCAGCTATGAGCTCGGTCATCAGCGCGTCGCTGTATTCGATTTCTACAACGGCCCCGTCACGCTCGAGGACTCCGAGGAGTTCATCGGCAACGATGAACACAGCTACGCAAGAAGCATTCCCTACGGCGGATATGCTGTGCTGTATCATAATGTCAAGGCTGCAAAGCAGATATATACTCCCGTTGACGAGTACACCTCCCGGAACACCAAGGATTGGTGGGACATGGACGGCGACGGAACCTATGATATCGAATATGAATTTGATTCGAGAACATACACCCTGCTTCCCGACAACAGCCTCGACGACGTCGACAGCATGGAGTTCACGCTTTCGCGCGACGAGAGCCTGACGTTACCCTGCCGCACCGCTGTACTGCAATTCAAAAAGCCCGCCCCAAAGCATCAGATCAACATCATCAACGGCGTAGCTTTGATAGACGACAAGGTCGTTACCGAGGCTGCCGAGGGTCAGATCGTGCATATTTGTTACGATACCGAGGATCTCGGCGACAGAGGCTACTATGTCCAGTTCTCGGCGAGCGCCGAGTCCGACGACATCGACGACTTCTACTATGTTACCTCGCTGCCCGATTTCGTGATGCCCGATCACGATGTGACCGCTACTCTCTATTACGAGCTGGCACAGCAGATCGACTATTCGCTCGACCTCTCCGACGGTACCGCGACCGCTCCCTATGACAGAGAGTTGTACGGTGAAGGCAATCAGAAGAGCCCTGCCTACGGAGCATATATCGTGCTGATGCTGAAATCCGCAAATTATGATTATGTCAGTACCGAGAGCTTCATGCATAAATATGACGTAGACGGCGACGGAACCTTTGATATCGTCGAGCAATCGAGCACCGATGAGGGCTTGACCTTCGCAAAGCTGCCCTCATGCAGCCTTAAGGGCGTTGTGACCCTCACCCTTGACCGCGAAGAGTGCTACACCGTTCCGGTGCGCACCCTCAAGCTCATATTTGAAAAGCCCAAGAAGATCAAGGGCGACATCAACCGCGACGGCAAGGTCGACGTCGTTGACGCTACCTTTATCCAGAAGCACTGCGCAGGCTTCAGGAACGCCGATAATACTCCTCTGATCAACGAGGACGACGAAGAGGATATGTTCCTCGCGGACGTTGACGGCGACGGCAAGATCACCGTTGTCGACGCTACCAACATCCAGCGTATAGCGGTAGGACTGCCTATAATCAAGGCTTCATAAATTACCTTACGAAACCGGGGCGGATGCTTTATTCGCCCCATATAATACGGAGAGAACGAAATGAAAACTGTTATGAAAAAAACCGCTGCGGTCCTGATCGCGGTCATGCTGCTCATCGGCTGCGCCGTGACGGCAGTCAGCGCCGCGGGCAGCGCAAAGGCAAGGCTTTTGGCATGGAGCGGAACCACGGCGACTTGGTCGGCTCCGACCAACGGCGAGATCAACGCCTATAACGTAAGACTCTACAAGGATGGCTCGCTCGTCGCGACGATGACCGTATTCAATATGATGTATGACTTCGGCAGCGACATGGAGAGCAGCGGCGACGGCAGCTATACCTTCGAGGTCTACACCTATTTTACCGACAGCAGCTATTCCGTGAGCGATATGTCCCCGAGCACCTATTATGTGACGAAGGGTCACGCTCATCCGCTCAAGCACATCGGCTTCAAATATCCGGGCTGCACCACCGACGGCGTAAAGGAGCACTATGAGTGCTCGACCTGCGGAGAATGGTTTTGGGACAGCTCCGGCAAGAACGAGATATACGACCACAACGATGTTGTGCTCGAGAAAACAGGTCATAGCTGGAGCGAGTGGAAGGTAGTAAAGGATCCCACCACGACCTCTGAGGGCGAGGAGGAGCGCTACTGCTACAACGACCCGAATCACGTCGAGCAAAGAGCCATCAAGCGCCTTCCCGACAGCGAACAGGGACCCTATGCCACCCAGCCCGTGACCTCAAAGTCTACTCCCAAGGCGACCGAGCCCAAGTCCACCGACCCCAAAACCACCCAGCCCATGGCGACCGAGCCCGGCGCGACCGCGCCTTCGGGCGTGTCGTCCACCGAGCCGTCCTCGACCGTACCCGGCGAGACCGTTTCGTGGGGCTTCGTCATCGACCCGTCCGATCCCTCCTCCGGCAGCACCGCGCAGTTCAGCGCTTCTCCGCTGCTGTTCGTGATAATCGGAGTCGTGGCGTTCCTGTTCCTGCTGACGGTAGCGGGCGTGATCATCTGTCTGATCAAAAATGTGCTGCATCTGTTTATCACAACAACAGGTGGCGTAGGAGAGCTGAGCAATTTCTTACTGGGTGCATCCTTTGTGCTGGTTGCCGGAGGTGTATACCACTTTAAAAAGATCCGTACCGGAGCTTTGATCGGATCCGTTCTGGGTGCTGTGCTGATGGGACTTTTCAGCATTCTTTCCAATTACTATCTGGTTTACCCGATCTACTACAACTTTATGCCAAAGGAAGCAATTCTTTCCGCATACCAGTTGATCTTTAGCGGCGTGCACAATATTTTAGAGTGCCTGATCGTCTTTAATGCACCGTTTACCTGCATCAAAGGACTGCTCAGCGTCGTTATCACATTTTTGATTTACAAACGACTTTCTCCGATTTTAAAAGGAAACGAAGAATAAAGACATGATAAGACAACGTCCTCCAGAGGATGTTAAAATAAGACGAGTTTGAAAATAA
>CACWKB010000046.1 GCA_902761375.1 uncultured Ruminococcus sp.
TCTATCGCCAGAGTGTACTGCGTGAGGTCGTTTGTACCGATCGAGAAGAACTCAACCTCCTCAGCGAGCTCCTCAGCGAGCATAACGGCAGCGGGAGTTTCGATCATGATACCGATCTCGACCTCACCGACCTCCTTGCCCTCGGCGATAAGCTCCTGACGGCACTGCTCGAGGATCTCCTTGGCGTCCTTGACCTCGCGTACGGAGATGATCATCGGGAACATGATGCTGACCTTGCCGTAAGCAGCGGCTCTGAGCAGGGCTCTGAGCTGAGCCTTGAAGATGTCGTGCTGCTGCAGGCAGATGCGGATAGCGCGGTAGCCGAGCGCGGGGTTATCCTCCTTGGGAAGGTTGAAGTAGTCAGCCTGCTTGTCGGCGCCGATATCGAGGGTTCTGATGATGACCTTCTTGCCGCCCATGACCTCGGCGACGCGCTTGTAGATAGCGAACTGTTCGTCCTCGGTCGGGAAGGTCTCGGAGTTGAGGTAGATGAACTCGGAGCGGAAAAGTCCGATGCCGCCCGCGTCGTTCTGGAGCACCATCGCGGTGTCGGAAACGTTGCCGATGTTGGCATATACGTTGATTTCGGTGCCGTCGAGGGTGATGTTTGGCTTCTTCTTGAGCTCCTGGAGAAGCGCTCTCTGCTTTACGTCCTCGATGCGTTTCTTGTCGAGGGTATCGAGCAGATCCTGAGTCGGCTCAATGTAGATGCAGTTGTTGTAGCCGTCGATGATCGCGAGCTTGCCGTCCCAGTCCTCGTCGATCTCTGTGCCGATGAGAGCGGGAATATTCATGTTGCGGGCGAGAATCGCGGTGTGGCTGTTTGTGCTGCCGAGGTGAGTGACAAAGCCCAGCAGCTTGCTCTTGTCGAGCTGAACGGTCTCGGACGGAGCCAGATCCTCAGCGACGATGATAAACGGCTCGTCGCCCTCGTCAACGCCGCTGTCGGCGCCCGTGAGAATGTTGACTACGCGAGTGGAGATATCCTTTACGTCGGCGGCGCGCGCCTTCATGTACTCGTCGTCCATCGATGCGAAGGTCTCGGCAAAGTTCTCGCCCGTCGTCTTGACGGCGTACTCGGCGGACTTGCCCTGAGTATTGATGATTTCGGTGATTGAATCGAGGTAATCGTCGTCGTCGAGCATCATCATATGGATCTCGAAAATCGCGGCGTGGTCTTCGCCTGCCTCTACGACAGCCTTGTCGTACAGCGCCTGAAGCTGCTCAACAGCCTTAGCCTTTGCGCTCTCGAAGCGCTCCAGCTCAAGCGCGGGGTCAGAAGCCGTCGCGACAATCTCGGACTGAACCTTCTTGAGGAACTTGATTTTGCCGATTGCGATACCCTTGAGAATAGATTTACCTGTTGCGACTATCATGGAGCATACCTCCTATTAAATAGTATGTCGGTTTTTATCAGAGATTTTCCTTGAAGAACTTCTCGATTGTCTCGGCTGCTGTATCCTCGTCAGCGCCTTCGATCGTAACCTCAACAGTGTCGCCGCACTTGATGCCCATGCCCATGAGAGCCATCAGCTTGCGCAGGTCAACGGTCTTTTCGCCCTTGGTAATCTTGCAGGTGCTCTGGAAGGGCTTTACTGCCTTAACGAGAATGCCGGCGGGACGCGCGTGGATACCAACGGGATCTGTGATTGTGTAGGTAAAAGATTTCATGTCAATTTCTCCTTTATATATTGTCAGATAATATTATTCCTTGATAGTGATCACGCAGTCGAGAGGATTGCAGGCGCCTTCCTTGATCTCAAGACCTGCGTAGTCGTCGCTGTTGGTAATGAGAACCGCGGTGGTGGTTGAATATCCCGCAGCCTTGATCTTGTCGATGCTGAAGGTCATCAGCTTCTGACCTGCCTTGACGGTATCGCCCTCGGCGCAGAACAGCTCGAAGCCGTCGCCTTCCATGGCTACCGTGTTGACGCCTACATGGATCAGCAGTTCCATGCCGTCGGGTGAGGAAATACCGATCGCGTGCTTTGTATCGGTCGTGGAGGAGATCTCGCCGTCGAAGGGTGCGTAAACAACGCCGAGCTCAGGCTCGATGCCTACGCCCTCGCCGAGAACGCCTGCCGCGAAGGTCTCGTCGGGAATGTTGGCGGAAGGAATGACGTTGCCCTTGATGGGAGCGTAAACCTTGCCCTTTTCGCAGGTGATGGAAGGAAGAGCGGGCTCTTCTGCAGCAGTCTCGGCGGGAGCCTCAGCCTCTGCGTCCTCTTCTCTGGGCTTATCCTTGTGGGTGATCCACGAGAGAGTGAAGGAAACGGCGAACGAAACAGCAAGCATGATAGCGTACTGCCATACGAACTTTGTGGTGATGAGGAAGCCGAACAGACCGGTTACGCCGTAAGCGGTAGCGCCGATTCCGAACATGCTGCCGACCGCAGCGCCTACAGCGCCGCCGATCATGCCGCAGATGAGGGGCTTCATAAGACGGAGGTTAACACCGAAGATGGCGGGCTCGGTGATGCCGAGGAACGCCGAGAACGAGGACGGAAGAGCCATTGACTTGAACTTCTTGTCCTTGGTCTTGAGAGCGACAGCGAAGCATGCGCCGCCCTGTGCGAAGTTAGCGGAAGAAGCGATCGGCATCCATGTGTTCAGACCCGTGTTGGAGATCATGCCGATCTCAACCGTGTTGTACATATGGTGTATGCCGCAGACTACAGTGAGCGGGTAGATAGCTCCTGCGATCGCCGCGCCGATGCCCCAAGGAATCGTGATGACCCACTGAACGCCGATGAGAACCCACTCTTCGAGCTGTGCGAAAACGGGTCCGAAGATTGTCAGGGTGAGGTAGCCTGTTACGAGAACGGTTACGAGCGGAGTGACGAAGAGGTCGATCATTTCGGGCACTATCTTGTGCAGCCGTTTCTCGATGAAACTCATAAACCAAACGGCTATGATTACCGGGATAACGTGTCCTTGGTAACCCGTCAGGTTTATCTTGTACAGACCGAACCATACGTCAGCCTGTGGTATCTGTTGTCCCGCTTCGAGCATACCGGCAACGCTCCACGCGTTGACAAGGTCGGTATGCACCATTATCATACCTATGACGGCGCCGAGGAATATGTTGCCGCCGAATACGCGCGCCGCAGAGACCGCGACGAGAATGGGCAGGAATACGAATGCTGCGTTACTGAACAGGTGGAAGATCTGATATGTGCCTGAATTCGCCATGTCGGGCCAGATCTTGGTCATGCCCTCGAGCAGACCCATGATAAGGCCTGCGGCTACGATGGCGGGAAGGATAGGAACGAATACGTCGCCCAGAGCCTTGACCATTCGGAACGGAAGCGGCTGCTTCTTGGCGGCTGCCGCCTTGACGTCAGCCTTTGTCGCGGCGGTCATGCCGCTGATTGACAGGAACTCGTCATAAACCTTGTTGACGGTACCTGTGCCGAGAATGATCTGGAGCTGACCGTTGGAGCTGAATACGCCCTTAACGCCGTCGACATCCTCGAGCTTTTTGATGTTTACCTTGCTGTTGTCTGCGGTTACAAGACGGAGTCTCGTAGCGCAGTGAGCCGCGGAAATCAGATTTTCCCGTTTGCCGACGAGATCATAGATTTCCTGCGCACATTTGCGATAATCCATACATACTCTCCTTTTTGTAAAAATGTGATTCAAGAATTTTGAACGCCTCTTGAAATCGATTACAATAATATTGTACTGCTTTTGAGGTTGGTTGTAAATTGACAATAATGACAAACATCAATTAGACTTTTAGTGAATGTGTACAAAGAAATCAAATCAAAAAATGCGTTCGGGAAAGTCCGTGGTTTGTCGGAATTTTTGTTCGAACGAATCGGATTTTGGCAAAAAATGAAAACGGTTACAACGAAGTAACCGTTTCCCGATAATCAATATTACTTGCAGGATCAGATAAGTCCGAGCTTCTCAAACGCCTTGTAAAGACCGTCGTCGCCTACCGCCGGGCAGACATAGTCCGCCGTCGCCTTCATCTGCGGATGGCCGTTGTCCATGCAGACGGAGTAGCCCACAGCCTCGAACATCTCCTTGTCGTTCATGCTGTCGCCGAAGCCTATTGTGTCGGAAACGTCCTTGCCGAGGAACTCGCAGAGCTTGCGGATACCTATGCCCTTGTTGAAGTCCAGACCGAAGATCTCGCCGTTCAGGCAGCCTATCGCCTCGAGGTTCTGTACGCAGAAAACGAAGTGCTCCTTTAGTACCTCCATCGGCTCGTCGAGCTGCTTTCTGTCGGTGCACATAAAGACGATCTTGTATACGGGCGCACCGTTGTACTCGCTCATAGGTCTGATGTCGAGAGTTTCGCTGAGCTGACGTCTGAAGCGCAGCAGCTCGCTGTTCGAGAACTCGTCCGCGCCGTCGAGCAGATCGCCGAGACCGCTGTCGCCGTAGGTTCCGTCAAGGCACTCAACCGTCCTGAAAACGCGGTTGCGCTCAAAGCAGTCCATCGCAAGCTTAAAGATCTCGGGCTTCATCGGGCGGTCAAAGACAACATCGTCGCCGCTGACGACGTATCCGCCCGCGCTCGCGACGTAGCCGTCGAAGTTATATGCGAGCAGCGGCTTGAGCATAGCCTTGTTGCGGCCTGAGCAGAGATATACCCTGTGGCCGTTTTTCTGAGCCTTTCTGATGGCGTCGAGAGCCGAATCGGGCGGAACATTGTAGCCCGGCTCGGTCAGTGTGCCGTCTATATCCAAGAATAACAGCTTACCGTTCATAAACCTTCATCCTCTCTATACTGATTCTCTTTCGATCAGAGAATATCCGAACATCGTGTGAGTCGTGGGCAGCTTCTGGTCAGGCTTTTCGCGCTGCTGCTCGATCATCGAGAGCAACAGCCTCGCGCCGCGTTCGCCGCATTCGCGGTGGAAGAGCTTTACGGTGGTGAGCGCGGGAGTGATGATCGTGCCTGCGAAGCCTCCGCCGATCCCCGCGACGCTGATGTCGCCGGGAACCTTGTATCCGCGCTCTTGCAGAGCCTTTATCGCGCCGACTGCGAGGGTATCGGTGGCGCAGATAACGCCGTCGGGCACATATCCTCCGTCGAGGATATCGTTCATGCCCTTGTATCCGTCGTCGACCGCAAAGAATACCTGCGCGCGCACAAGAGCGGACGGGTCAAGCTGAGCTTCACTCATAGCCTCCTCAACGCCCTCGCGGCGGTTAATTCCGACGCTTATGTCACGCTCGATCGCGCCGATATAGGCGAGCTTACGCCTGCCCTTTTCTATCATATACCGCGTAATCTCCTTGGCCGCGCCCTTGTCGTCGTGGTAGACGCAGGTGACCGACGGGTGGTTCTGACCGCAGACGACTATCGGCATCTTGCTCTCGCGGAAAAACGCGATGTGCTTTGCGGTAAAGACCGTGCCCATCAGAAGTATGCCCGCAAAGCGCGTTTCCTGCATAAGGCGCATATACTCAAGCTCGCGCTTCTCGTCGTTCTCGGCGTTGCCGAAAATTGCTAAGTACCCCGACTTGCTCAGAACTGTCGAAACGCCCTCTATGAGGTTGCTTACGGAGTCCGAGTTGAATTTCGGCACGATAACGCCTATGCCGTCGGTGCGCTGCTGTCTGAGCGAGCGCGCGGTGGGATTCGGCACGTATCCCGTCTCTTCAATTACCTTTTTGATTCTCTGCTTTTTCTCCTCGCTGATACTGCCGCCGTTGATGTAGCGGCTGACCGCCGCCGAGGATACTCCTGCCATGCGTGCAATTTCGCTTATTTTCATAGGACCGCCCCGTTTTTCAGGAAGTAATAGCTTATTTTGTCAGCGCCCAGAGGAACGCGTACGGCGCGAGCGGAATGTTCTTTCTGACAAACCTGTCGCCCGTGAAAAGGTCGGTAAACGAGCGCTTCTGCTCGAGCGAAACCGTCCGCTCGTCCTCACAGAAATTGAAGAGCGCGATCAGCTTTTTGCCGTTGTACTCGCGGCACAGTCCGAGCACGTTGCGCGTACCCGTGACTATCGGATAGAAGTTCGCCTGAGAAACAAAGACGTCGTTCTCCGAGCGTATCTTCTCGAGCTTTCTCAGGGCGTTGAACAGTCTGCCCTGGTAGCTGTCGGGCTTTTTGCGCTCGTCGGCGAGCTTCCAGTCAAACTTGCCGCGGTGGAGATAGCGGCTGTCGAACTTCTTGTTGATGTCGGCGTGATACATATAGTCGTTGAGCTGGCCGACCTCGTCGCCGCTGTAGATGACAGGAATGCCGCTCTGTGTGAACATGAAGGCGTGGAGCATGATGTCAGCCTCGAGAGCGAGGTCAAGCGCCTTTTCGTCCTTGTCCCAGAGAGCCGCCTCAATTCCGCAAAGGCTGGCGGTGGTGCCGCAGAGACGCGCGTCCTGCAGGATCGGGTCGTCGTTGTACAGCTCTCCGCGCGAGACGCTGCCCTCGAACTTGCCCGTGAAGTAGTCGTTTAGGAATTTCTTGTGCGGTGCCTGCTCCATGCCGCGCTCTCTTAATCTGTCGTAGTCAAGACCCCAGCCGATGTCGTCGTGGCAGCGCAGGTAGTTGAGGAAAACGTAGTTCTTCGGCAGCTTCGCAAGCTCGTTCATCTGTCTTTCAAGTAACTGAACGTCGCGTGTCGCCACGGAGTTCCATGTGCTCGCCATCGTCGTTACGTTATAGAGCATATTGCACTCGGGCTTTTCGACCGTGCCGAAGTACGGCGCGATTTTCGACGGCTCCATAACGACCTCGCCGAGCAGCAGCACTGCCGGACAGACGATCTCGCAGATAATGCGCATCATTCTGACGATAGAGTGCACCTGCGGCAGGTTGCGGCACTGTGTGCCGAGCTCCTTCCAGATGTAGGGCACGGCGTCGAGGCGGATAACGTCGATACCCGCGTTCGCGAGGTAGAGCATATTCGCCGTCATGTCGTTGAACACCATCGGGTTCGAATAGTCAAGATCCCACTGGTAGGGATAGAATGTCGTCATTACGATTTTGCCGTCGGGCAGCTGAGTGAAGTTGCCCGGGGCTGTTGTCGGGAACACCTGCGGAACGGTTTTCTCGTACTCGTTCGGGGTGTCCCAGTTATCGAAGAAGAAATAGCGTCCGCGCGCGCTTTCGTCGCCCGCACGCGCAGCCTTAGCCCACTCGTGCTCGTCGCTCGTGTGGTTCATAACGAAGTCAAGGCAGCAGCTTATGCCGCGCTTGTGGCACTTGTCGGTAAGCTCGCGCAAATCGTCCATAGTGCCGAGCTCAGGCTGTACGGAGCGGAAATCCGACACCGCGTAGCCGCCGTCGCTGTGCTCCTTGGGGCTTTGCAGAAGCGGCATGAGGTGGACGTAGTTTACGCCGCTCTCGGTGAAGTAATCAAGCTTCTTGATAACGCCCTTGAGGTTGTCCGCAAAGTTGTCGACGTAGAGCATCATGCCCACGATGTCGTTGCCGCGGTACCAGTCGGGGTCTTTTTCTCTCTTGCGGTCGAGGGCTTTGAGGCTCTCGCCGCGCTCCTCGTAGAAGTCCCTGATGAGCTTGCACAGGTACTGGAAGCCCTGCTCGTCCCCGTAATAAAGCTCGTAGTAGAGCCATTTCAGCTCGTCGATGCGCTCGCTGAGGCGAACGTCGAGCTCGGTCATTTCAATCAGAGCCATTACTTCACCTCCCCGAGCTTTTCCTCAAGCTCCTTGAGGTCGGGCATAGCGGGAATCGCGCCGTGGCGCGAGGTGGTCAGTGAAGCCGCGAGGTTCGCTGTCCTCACGCTCTCAAACAGCTGCCATGAGCTGAGCTCGCCGGGCTTGTAAATACCGAGAGCCGCCATTCTGCTGAGGAACGCACCGAAGAAGGTATCGCCCGCGCCGTTCGTGTCCGCGACCTTTACCTTAAAGCCCTCAGCCCTGCCTGTTTCGTCGCCGCGGCGGTAATACGCGCCGTCGGGGCCGAGCGTCAGGAGGATAAGCGAAATTCCGTACTCGTCAAAGAGCTGACGGGTGCCTGCCTCGGGATCGTCGGTACCCGTGAGAAGCGGCAGCTCCTCGTCGGAGATCTTGAGTATATCGACAAAGCCCAGAACGGACTTCATGCGCTCCACAGCCTCTTCCTCACTGTTCCAGAGGTTAGCGCGGTAGTTGGGGTCATATGTCACCGTCGCGCCAAGCTCCTTCGCCTTCTGAGCGGCAAAGAGCGTCGCCGAGCGCGCGGGATCGTCGGTCAGGCTGACGGAGCCGAAGTGCAAAAATCTCGTATCGCCGAGCAGGTCAAGGCTGATTTCCCCGCTGCTCAGAAGGGTATCTGCACAGTTTCTGCGGTAGAACGAGAAGCTGCGTTCGCCGGAATCGGTGAGTGACACGACTGCCAGCGTAGTTGGCGCGGAAGCGTCGGTCAGCATACCCGACACGTCGACCTTGTTTTCGGTCAGCGTCTCGCGCAGAAAGCCGCCGTAGTAATCGTTTCCGACCTTGCCGATAAACACCGAATCAGCTCCCAGACGCGCGGCGGCAACCGCTACGTTGGCAGGTGCTCCGCCGGGATTAGCGACATATACGGGAACGCCCTTTTCCCTGCCGCTGTAGGTCAGGTCAATCAGTATCTCGCCGATCGTAACTATATCTTTCATTGAAAACACCTCACACAAACAGTCAATAAAGTAATGAATATTTTGTAATCGATTTCATTAACTATAATATATCACATGGAATGCGGTTTTTCAATCGGTTTTCATTATCGCGCCTATAGAATTTCAGGCTGTGTTTTTGTGGATTTTCAACGAAGAAACGCCGAAGCGTTCAATATCCCGATTTTTTGTTGCAATTCACCGTAAGATGTCTTATACTGAAAATAAAGAATGTGCTCAGCGCAAATAAAAAAACGATCCGAAGGAGGGTTCACTGTGAAAACATGGACAAAGGAAGAACGCTACCGCGTATTAAAAAGCGCCGACGAAATCCGCCCGCTCCACGAGCGCACCGTTTTGTCGGACTACAGGCAGCACTACCACATTCAGAGCGTAACTGGGCTGCTCAACGATCCCAATGGTTTTGTATTTCACGACGGCGTATGGCATCTCTTTTATCAGTGGTGTCCGTGGGGCGCGGTTCACGGCCTTAAATACTGGTACCACACTGTTTCAAAGGACTTGGTGACGTGGAAAAACATGGGCGTGTGCATCTGTCCCGACACGTTTTACGACAACAAGGGCGCTTACTCCGGCTCGGCGCTGCCCACTCCTGATTCGGTTTATCTCTACTATACCGGAAACCACCGCGACGAGGACTGGACGCGCAGGCCATACACCTGTATTGTTGAGTTAGAGGACGGCGGCAAGGCGGTCAAGCTTCCTCCGCTTTTCGGTATGAACGAGAACTACACCGAGCACCAGCGCGACCCGAAGATTATT
>CACWKB010000047.1 GCA_902761375.1 uncultured Ruminococcus sp.
GCGACAATTCGGTCGACATAACGGACGTGACCCTGATCCAGATGTATGCGGCAGGTCTGCCCGTACAATTCCCAATAGGCTCTGCCGCATAACCGAGCCCCAATGTATGGGGCGTTCTCGACCCCTAGCTTTGCCGTGGAAAACAACATCCCCTATGTTCTTCTCGATGGCATAATGCTCGGCGACGCCAACGGCGACGAGGTGATCGACATCAGCGACGTCACTTATATCCAGAGGCACGCGGCTGAGTTAGAGCTCTTATCGGGCATCTATTTCAAGGCGGCTGACGTTGACGGCAACGGCGTAGTCGATATATCGGACGCTACGACCATCCAGATGTTCATCGCTGACTTAGACGTTCAGTATCCCATCGGCGTGGTCATGACGCAATAAGACCGAATCAGCCGCGGGCTCGGTGAAGAACGGCTTCACAGCCCTGTTTTTCCCGATCAGACAGGCAATAGCACAAATCATTAAGGCAATATCGCGTAATTCGGGTGATGATCGAGTTGTGCGGTGTTGCCTTATTTTTTGCCGCGATTTCGGGTTATAGTATTGACAAATGAAGAAAATGGCTATATAATGACATAAAAGACATAACATCACACATTTTCGGGAGCAGTTATGATTACATCGCTTAACCGCCGGAACAACTTCAGCTTTACATTTAGCTTTACCGTCTTTACAAGCGGTAGGGTTAATTTGCTATGCTGAAAATGTGTGAGTATTTATTGTAAACACATAGGGTGTGGCACTTTAACCGAGTGTCACACCCTATTTATTTTTTATCAAAAAGGAGTAATCATCATGATCATCGTTTTAAAACCGTCAACACCGCCGGAGCAGATCAGGCTCTTCACCGACAAGCTTTGCAGCGATTATGAGGTAAAGGTCAACCGCTGGGACGGCGTGCACTCAACCGTGTTGGGCTTGATCGGCGACACGCACACCGTCGATATCGAGTATATCGACGCGCAGGACATCGTCGAGAGCGTCAAGCGCGTTCAGGAGCCCTACAAAAAGGCGAACCGCAAATTCCATCCCGAGAACACCGTAATCAAGATCAGCGACACGGTCAGCATCGGCGACGGCAGCCTGCAAATCATGGCGGGACCCTGTTCGGTCGAGAGCGAGGAGCAGATCGTCGAGATAGCAAAAAGCATCAAGGCGTCCGGCGCGACCCTGCTTCGCGGCGGCGCGTTCAAGCCGAGGACTTCGCCGTACTCCTTCCAAGGGCTCAAATCCGAGGGGCTCGATCTTTTGAAAATAGCCCGCAAGGAAACCGGGCTACCCATCGTCACCGAGATCATGCGCACGGAGCATATCGATATGTTCGAGAACGTCGACATCATTCAGGTGGGAGCTCGTAATATGCAGAATTTCGATCTGCTCAAGGAGCTGGGCAAAACAAAAAAGCCCGTGCTTTTGAAGCGCGGACTTTCGGCGACTATCGAGGAATGGCTGATGAGCGCCGAGTATATCATGGCGGGCGGCAACGACAACGTCATTCTCTGCGAGCGCGGAATCCGCACCTTCGAGACCTACACCAGAAACACCCTCGACGTTTCGGCGATCCCGATCGTGAAGGAGCTGTCGCACCTGCCTATTGTGGTCGACCCCAGCCACGCCTCGGGAAAAAGCCGCCTTGTGGAGCCGCTGGCGATGGCTGCGGTCGCTGCGGGAGCGGACGGACTGATGATAGAGGTACACAACGATCCGCCGCACGCATTGTCCGACGGCGCGCAGTCGCTCACGCCGGAGCAGTTCAAAAATACAGCCGAGAAAATACTCGCGCTCAAGGAGGCGTTGAAATGAGCACACGTATAAATCTGAGCGACGAGCTCCGCCTTGCGGCGCCTGTCGTTGCTGTCAGCAAAGAAAAGATAGCCTATCAGGGCATCAAGGGCGCGAATTCATATGAAGCGGCGCAAAGGCTTTTTCCCGAGGGCGAGCTTACGGCGTACAAAAGCTTTGAGGATGTTTTCAAGGCTGTGGAGAACGGCGAATGTGTATACGGCGTCCTGCCCGTGGAGAACTCCACGGCAGGCTCGGTCGCGGCGGTGTACGACCTTATCCTGCGCTATCGCTTTTATATCGTCGGCGCCTTGGATCTTTCAATAGACTACTGTCTTGCGGGCTTAATACAGTCGACCCTCGGCGATATCGAAAAGGTGATCTCTCATCCGCAGGCTCTGTCGCAGTGCGAGCAGTATATCAGCCGCATGGGATTTGAGGCGACTGCCTGCTCAAACACCGCCGTCGCCGCAAGGGACACCGCGCGCGAAAAGCGCCTCAACCTTGCCGCTGTGTGCTCTTACAAGGCTGCCGAGGAGTACGGGCTGAAGGTTCTCGACGACCATCTTCAGGACAATAAAAACAACAAGACGCGCTTCATCGTGATCTCCGAAAAGCTTTATATCAGCGAAAACGCCAACAAGGTCAGCCTGTGCTTTTCGCTGCCTCACGTGACGGGCGCTCTGTTTCATATGCTGCAGAGGTTCGACGCTCTCGGTCTCAACCTCACCAAAATCGAATCCAGACCGATTCCCGACAAGGATTTTGAGTATCTTTTCTATCTGGATTTTTCGGGAAATGTCAAGAGCGATGGCGTTACAGACCTGCTTTGCAAGCTCAGCGACGAACTGCCCGAATTCAGCTTTCTGGGCAATTATCACGAAATATGAAAAGCCGCACTGTGCAATAATTAAAAAAATCGTTTGGATTATTGAGCCGAGCCCGTTTGTTATTCCGCGCCCTTGAGCGCTTCGACCATATCTATCTTCCTGTTTTTGCGCGCTACCATCAGCCCGACGAACAGCGAAACGCCGAAGGTCAGCAGAATGGATACGCAGAAGGTGAGGGAACCGAGCATGAGCTTCATCTCATACTCGCCTGCAAGCGCGGTGAGCAGCCACTGCAGCACGCCGACTCCCGCCGGGACTCCGATGACGACGCCGATGAAGGTCAGCCAGATATTCTGAGAGATCAGCAGCCTTCCTATGGCGCGGTTGCGGAAGCCTAACACCTTCAGCGTGGCGAGCTCGCGCGAGCGCTCCACATAGCTCATGATGCCGAGGTTATAGAGCACCACGACTCCGAGCAGGGCGGCGGCGACCACGAGGATGATAACCATGCCGTCCATGATCTGCACAAAGCTGTTGAAGCTCTCCATGAGCTGCGCCTTGTCCTGCTTGCCCGAGATCAGCTCGTTCGAGGCTATCTCGGAGGCGGTCTTGTCCGTGTAGATCGAGGAGATACCGTAATCTAACCCGAGCCGGTCGGCAAGCGCGTCCGTCATGGTGACGCTCTCGGTCATGACCGAGCGGTTGTAGCCGAGCACCCTTGCTTTGTAGGTGTCCTTGGAGCCGTAGGGCGAGAACTCTATCTCATCGCCGATATCCGCCCTGTCCTTCAGTCTGAGGCAGAGATAAACGCCCTCGTCGCTGAGCTCTATGCGGTTGTTGTCCTCGTCGATGACGTTGAACAAGCCGTTGGGATTGCATACTATGTCGAGCGTGACGGTGTCGCCGTCCAAGCTGATACCGGTCATGCTCTCCCAATCGCCGTTCAGCTCCTCGCACAGCGTTTTTGATTTTTTGTAGTCTGCGTCGTCGATCAGGTTGACCTTGGTGGTGTAGTCCGAGATATCTCTGTCGAGCAGCTCCAAAAAGCCCGCCATGGTGTCGCGCATACCCAAGCCGCCGACCATCAGCACCATGCAGCCGACGATGCCGAACAGCATCATCGCACTACGGCTCTTGTGGCGGCTGAGGTCGCGGATATTCCACTTAGTGCCGAAGTGCAGCCTGTCCCAGAAGCGGAAGCGCTCAATGAAGATCTTCCGCATCTTTTTGGGCGTATAGGGTCGCAGCGCGTCGGCGGCGCTGCCCCTGAGCTGCCTGCGGACGGAGAGGTAGCTGATAAGCGTCAGCAAGCCGACTGTCGCCGCCATCACGGGGTAACAGAATTCGGGGATCGCCGCGCCCCAGTAGGGCATATCGAAGTAGGTGCCCATCATGCCGCCCTCGCTCATTATCGCCTTGCAAACGCCGAAGCCCAGCGCGGTTCCCAGCGCCGTTCCGACCAAGCCGATAAACAGTCCGTAGGAGGTGTAGTGACGCAGTATCCTGCGGTTCTTGAAGCCGAGCGCCTTCAGGGTGCCGATCTGCGTTTTCTCCTTTGTGGCAATACGGTGCATCGTCGTCACCATCGTCAGTATTGCGATCGCAAGGAAGAGCACCGGCAGCACCGAGCCCATCGTCTTGCCCTCCTCAGCCTCGCCGCTCGACTCCTTGTATACGACGTGATCCTCCTTAGGCGTGACCATGATCGTCCTGCCGAGGGCGGTCTTGACCCTGTCCTCCAGCTCGTCCTTGGGCAGCTCAGAGATCAGGTTAAGCTGCGCGAACGCCTTGTCGGTCGCCTCGGTGAGCATATCGTCGGTGACGAACAGCCCCGTAAGGCTGTCGTCGATGAATTCCTCGGGTACGTTTGAGTTTTTCATTTCGTCCGCAAAGTCGTTTTTGATCTTCTCCTCCAAAAACGTATCCAGCTTTTTGGGGGAGATATAGGCGTAGCCGTAGGCGCTGTAGTCGGGCATCATCTGGTTTTTGTCGGCGACGCAGATCATGTGCTCGCCCGCCTTGATGAGCCCGACGATGCTGCCGCTCAGCTCGGTTCCCTGAAATTCAAGGGTCAGGGTATCGCCGATATGATAATCATTCGCCGCGGCGAATTTATCGCTCAGCCAGAAGCCGTCGCCGTCCTCGTCGTACTTTTCACCGTCCATGACTGTAAAGGTCGAGACCGTGTAGTTCTCGCTGACGTCCAGCGCGAGGCTTTTGTTTTTTTCGCCCTTGATATCAAGATTGACCGACAGAAAGCGCGTCGCCGCGTCAACGCCGCCGATCTCGGAGATCTTCTCTGCGTCGTCCTTTGTGAAGCCCTTCTCTGAGTAGAGGCGGTAATCGGCGTAGTTTGTCTCCTCGAAAAACCTGCCGGTATCGACCTCGATGGTTTTCCACTCCATGTTGAAGCCGAGGAACATACCCATGCCGAGTGTGATCATCAGTATCATCGAGATGAACTGCGCCTTGTAGCTCCACGCGGTTCGGAATAATTTGCGTATCAGCATATCACCACTCCACCTCGTCGGCGCTCATGGGCTTCTCCTGCTCGGCGATCGAGCGTATCCTGCCGTTCTTTACGCGGATCACCACATCAGCCATTTTCGCTATGCTCTGGTTGTGCGTGACGATGATGATGGTCTTGCCGTAGCTCCTTGCCATCTTGAGCAGGAGCTTCAAAACCATAACGCCCGTTTCGGAGTCGAGCGCGCCGGTCGGCTCGTCGCAGAGCAGTATCTTGGGATTTTTCGCCAGCGCTCTCGCGATCGACACGCGCTGCTGCTCGCCGCCCGAGAGCTCAGACGGAAAGTTGTGCAGGTGGTCGCTCAGCCCGACCTCCGCAATCATCTGCTTTGAATCCAAGGCGTCGGGAGCGATAGACGACACCAGCTCCACGTTCTCATAAACGGTCAGAGTGGGGATGAGGTTGTAGAACTGGAACACAAAGCCCACCGTCGCCGCGCGGTAGTCGGCGAGCTCGTTGTCGGAGAGCGTGCTGATATCCCTGCCGTTAACGGTTATCGTGCCGCTCGTCGGACTGTCAAGCCCGCCCAAAAGATTCAGAAGCGTGCTCTTTCCCGCGCCGGACGGACCGAGGATGACGACGAACCTGCCCTCGTCAAGCTCAAAGCTGACGCGGTCGAGCGCCTTTAATTCGTGCTCGCCGCTCGAATAAACTCTTGTCACATTCTCAAACTGTACGATCGACATTACTGCTTCCTTCCAAACAGCGAAAAACGCTTTTTCTCATAGGGCTCGGTCTTTATCTCCGTCACCCGATAGCCTGTCTCGGCGACCGCCCTGCGCAGGGCTTCCTCGTCGAGCGGAGCCTCGCTGATGATCTCCGCCGTGCCTTTTTTGTGCGAGGAGCTGACTTTTAGTATTTTAAAACTTCGGCGGAGCGTATCGTTGATATGGCACTCGCACATGGAACACATCATCCCGTCGATTGCCGCTGTTGTTTTTATCACGTTTTACATCCTTTCTTTTTTGTAAAAAAAACGGCAGAAACGCCCGCGTGAAAGCGGACGTCCTTGCACAATATGAAATGGGGAAGGAAAAACTAAACCAATGCCGCGCCGAGCGCTTTGCAGGCGGCTGCGGCTTCTTCGTCGGGGTACTCGTTGGCGATAACGCTGTCGCAGGCGAGCTCAACGCCCGACTCCTTGCAGGTCTGCTCCCAGTCGCGCATCCACTGACCGTCGCCCCAGCCGTAGGAGCCGAACAGAACGACCTTTTTGCCTTTCAGTGCGGGCAGGACTTCGTCGAACATCGGCTGAAATTCGTCCTCCTCCAACACCTCGTCGCCCATCGCCGGACAGCCGAAGGCTATCGCGTCAAAATCCGCCGCCATATCGGCGGAAAAATCGGAAGCCGCGAATACGCTCACCTCGGCTCCTGCCTCCCGGGCGCCCGCCTTTACCGCGTCCGCCATCGCCTCGGTGTTGCCCGTCGAGCTCCAAAAAACAATTGCTGTATTACTCATGATAAAACTATCCTTTCTAAGCTGATTTATTTACGACCAATTTGTTGATCGGCGTGCCGCTGAGCCATTTGGAATAATAGATGTCGGAGCATTTTTTATACTTGGCAAACTCGCGCTCGGCTTTTTCTTCATTGCCGTAAACCTTCCAACAGCCGCAGTATTTACAGCAGTTTCCCTTATGAAGAATGAAGCCGCGGACGTCCTCGGGCGGATAGCCGAGGAAGAGCCCGATCTCGTGCGGAAACTCGGGACACCTTTTCACCCTGCTTTTCAGTCTGCTCAGACAGGTCTGAGCGTCAAAGCTTCGGTATCCCATTGACGCGAGGATTGCTCGCGCCTGCTTATCGGACAGATCCCGTTCAAGCCTTGTCGGTCGAAATACATATATCAAGGCGCGTGTCTTGCCAAAATCCAATGGCTGCATCTTCACTCCCTTGCGGCAAAAACGCCGGTTGAATTCCCGGGCGTACCGCTCGATATCCTCTCTCTGCGTGTAGGCGCAGGTGAAAAGATTGGCGGTTTTCAGCCCCGCGAGAGTGGGAGAACAATGCTTGATGATCAAATCTTCCGACATCCGTTTATTCCTCCGTGGTCTTATGCATCCGGTTAGCAAATGCTAACTAACAGTCAAAAAACAAACATCCCGATATCGGATGCCTATTCTGTAGTTACCCTCTGCTAACTGTAAGCTATTATAGTGTATCTTCAGCGATTTGTCAAGAGGTTTTTGCAAAAAAATACCCTGAAGGTATTTTTCAACCTTCAGGGTATCACAGGTCGGCGTTTTAGCAGCCGCAGCCGTCGTTGCCGCAGCCGCAGCCGTTGTTGCCGCAGCCGTTCGAGTTGCCGCCGCAGCAGCAGCCGAGGATGAGGATCAGGATGATGATCCAGCAGCAGCCTCCGTTACCGTTTCCGAAGAAATTCATAAGTCAGCCTCCTTTCGTTTACACTACATACTATGACAGCCCCGTATTTTGGTTACTCAAAACTCATTCCTTCTGTCAGCCTAAGGGATATGCAGCCAAACTTCCGAAAACAACATAAGGCGGCTTAGGAAAACAACCTCTCTGTCGCAGACCGCGAAGCGGGCTGCGACAGTTGTTATCTCTCTCGTTTTTGTTTTTGTTTTTTTCTTTTTCTTTTTTATTTTGATCTTAGTATTGCTTTTCATATTTATGTTCATCTTCATATTGGTTTTCTTTTTCTTGGTAGCCGTCGTATACGGTCGTAGATTTTTGGTAGCGCGTCTGGACGTTTTTGCGGTTCTGCGCGCATTTTTTACGGTACTTTTCAAAGTCGCGCTCTATCTGGCGGCTCAGGAAGCTGAAGCACATTTCGACCGAGGGGTCGTCCGTCAGCTCGCATAGTTCGCCGTCGCAGGCAAAGGCGTACAGCGCCTTGATCAGCCTGCCCGCCTGTTCGTCGGAGAGCATATCCATTTGATGCCGGGTGTCAAGGTAAAGCTGGAAGAATACCGGTTTTTTCATAAGTATCAAACTCCTTTCTTTTTCTATAAGCCCGAATCGGGAAAAATTGCATATTTTTATGCAATAATCGGTTATTGATTTTTTGGCGGTACCGAATGGGGCACAGGAGCATAGGATGAATTATCAAGTGTTTTGGTTGGTGATGATTATGAAGGCGGAGCGGCTCACAACATTTTCTATACTCGGCGGCGACAAGCGGATGCTTTTTCTTGCCCGGTCGCTGTGCGGCGACGGCAAAAGGGTGCTGCTCGGGGGCTTTGATAACCTGAAGAGCTTGGGAGCGCCCGTGATAACTGACGTGGGCTCGGCGGTAAGGTATGCCGACGCGGTGATATTCCCCTTGCCCTGTGTGCGCGCGGACGGGAGCTTAAATACGGTGTTTTCCGACGGCAGCGTGTTCCTCACGGAGGAGGAGCAGCAGGCGGTGCTCAGAACGCCTGTGTTCACCTCGATGAAGGAGCGGCTGGTGAGAGCTTATCCGTCGCTGAAGGCGGGCATGATATACGATTACGCCGCGAGGGAGGATTTCGCGGTGAGGAACGCCCTGCCGACCGCCGAGGGAGCGATAGAGAGGGCAATGAACGCCTATGAAGGCACGATAGCGGGCAGCAGGAGCCTCGTGGTCGGCTTCGGAAGGATTGGAAAGGCGCTGACAAGGCTGCTCAAGGCGCTGGGCAGCGAGGTAACGGTCGCCGCCCGCAGCGAAAAGGATCTCGCCGAGATCGAAACGCTGGGCTGCGCTGTGGTCGTAACGGGCGAGATAAGCTCGGTCAAAGGGTTTGATTTAGTGTTCAATACCGTGCCGTTTTTGATTTTCGACAGGGAGCTGCTCTCGAAAACCGACGAAAACACGTTGATCATAGATTTGGCATCGCTCCCCGGCGGAGTGGATATGGAGGCTGCCTCCGCGCTCGGTATAGACGCTCAAAGGGCGCTGTCGCTCCCCGGAAAATGCGCCCCGAAAACCGCGGCGGAGATAATAAAGCGAACGGTCTACGCGACCGATATTTGAGCTGATGACGTTATCAGGTTTAAAAGGTGTGTATTTATAAATTGAAATACGTCTGTGTCTGCCGGAGAGCATCGCAGTTGATGAAGTCATCCAAACACACAAACATCTATAAATTGAAGTATGTCAGAGTCAGCCGGAGACTATCGGAGTTGATGACGTTACGCTAACACACAAACATCTATAAATTGAAGTACGTCTGTGTCTGATGGAGACTATCGGAGTTGATGACGTTAC
>CACWKB010000048.1 GCA_902761375.1 uncultured Ruminococcus sp.
CATTATTCTTTCGATTTTTCTTAAGTTGACGACATTGCCTGATAGGGGAAATGTCGCGCAGCGACAAAAGGGTTGCCGTCCGGCTACGGATCCCGCCCTAAATTATCCCCTAACCCCTAACCACTAACCCCTAACCACTAATCCCTAACCACTAATCCCTAATCCCTAACCCCTAATCCCTTTTTTATTTGTCAGTACATTTTTTAATTTCTTGTTTACAAAGCGACAAAAAAGTTGTATTATAGAATAGGAAAATGTTGATAATGAAAGGGGCTGTCGAATTTGCTTATACTCGCTTCCAATTCTCCGAGGCGCAAGGAGCTGCTGTCGCTTGTTTTCGACGAATTCAGCATAGCGCCTCCAACCGTTGACGAGAGCCTGACCGAGGGCGTGCTGCTTGACAAGATCCCCGAGTATCTCGCCGACAAAAAGGCGGCGCAGATCGCTTCTCTTTATCCCGAGGACATCGTTCTCGGCTGCGACACCGGCGTGTTCCTCGACAACCAGATGATCGGCAAGCCTCAGAGCGATCAGGCGGCGTACCAGATACTGAAGCTGCTGTCGGGCAGGACTCACCGCGTGATCACCGGCTGCGCCATATACTGCAGGGACAGGCGCGTGACCTTTTCCGAGAGCACCGAGGTCGAGTTCTATCCCCTGTCCGACAAAGAGATCAGGGACTATATTATGAGCGGCGAACCTGCCGACAAGGCGGGCGCCTACGGCATCCAGGGAAAGGGCGCCGTGCTCGTCAAAAAAATCAACGGCGACTACTGCAACGTCGTCGGACTTCCGCTGGCAAGGCTCGTGCGCGAGCTGAAAAAGCTTGAAAAGGCATAAATACCCCTTGAGGTGAATTATTATGATCTGTAGAAAATGTAACACTCAAAACCAGGACGGAATGCGCTTTTGCAGACATTGCGGCGCTCCGCTTGAGCCTGCCGCTCCGATGCCGCCGCAGAACGGTCAGCAGGGCTATCGGGTACAGGGCGGTCAGGGCTACGGCGACAACTTCGTCAACAACAACCGGAGCACGCCTCCTGTCGGCAGCGCTCAAACGCGCACAAACGTCGGTCAGAGTTATCCCGCTCCGCCTCAGCCTCCGCAGCCTCCTCAGAAGAAATCGGGCAATATGGCGCTGATAATCGCGCTGATCTCCGTGGTCGTCCTTCTGCTCATCGCGGGAGTTTTCGTGGTGTTGATCGTCACCGGAGTTATCGGCGGCAAGGGCGGCGAACCCGTCACGGAGCCGACTACCGCTCAGGTGCAGACCGTTCCCGAGGAGCCTACCACGGATTCAAACCTCACCGTCATTCCCAATGTGGTCGGTATGAAGAGCGCGAACGCCTACTCGGTGCTCGCCGAGGCAAAGCTTTCACACGAAACCAAGTTTGAATACAGCGACACCGTCCCCGAGGACTATGTCATCTCGCAGTCCCCTGCCGGAAATTCGCCCACCGATATCGGCGACACGGTCACCGTTGTGATCTCGCGCGGAGTCAAGGCGACCCAGCCTCCGACCACCGCCCGTCCGAGCTCCTCGAGCTCGTCCAGAGCCTCGAGCTCCTCGTCGAGAACGACCTCGGGAACAAGCGACGACCGCTACGGTCTGCACGCCTCGACCCGACTTATCACGCGCAGCGATATCTCGTGGATGGACAAGGACGAGATACAGCTCGCTATCAACGAGATCTACGCCAAGCACGGCTACATCTTCCCCAAGGGAGAGTACAGAACTTACTTTAACTCGCAGGATTGGTATCACGGCGACACCGACGACGTTTATGTCGTCGCCGACCGCATGAACTACTACGAGAAGGAAAACCTAAAGGTCATGGGCAACTATCGAGACGAATTCGATTGATCCTTATAATCAAAAAGCTGTCGGGCAGACAGAACGCGTTATAAAAAGCGTTCTCTGCCCGACTTTTTTGCCGTTTTACAGAATTATACAGATAAGCCCGTTGCAGCCGTCGTTGATTATCTTGCGCAGGGTCTCGCCGATCTTTCTTCTGGCGTCCTCGGGCATTCGGTAGAGCTTGTTGTGCAGCCCCTCGTTTACCAGCTCGTGGACGGATTTGCCGAAGATGTTGCTCTCCCAGATCTTCTCGGGGCTCTCCTCGAACTCGCGCAGCAGATAGGTCACCAGCTCCTCGGACTGCTGCTCGCTGCCGACGATCGGCGTGACCTCGGTCTCGGTCTCGACGCGCATCATGTGTATCGAGGGCGCGCTCGCCTTGAGGCGTATGCCGTACTTGCCGCTCTGCTTGATGATCTGAGGCTCGTCGAGGGTGAGCTCGTCGATGGTGGGCATCACTATGCCGTAGCCCGTCTCACGAACCTGATCGTACGCCTGAGCGATCTTGTCGAACTCGCGCTGCTTTTGAGCCAGCTCGTCGAGGCGGGTCATGAGTCCGCACTCGTCGGTTATATCAAGCCCCGTCTGCTCCGAGAGCACGCGGTAGAACAGGTCGGGCTCGATCTTGACCGAAATATCGGCGTTTCCACTGCCGAGGTCGAGAGAATCGAGGCTTGCGCCGGTGACGTGCTCGCTCTCGGAGACTGCGGAGATCACATCGCGGATCTCGCGTATCTTTTCCATGCCCTGAGCAGCCTCGCGGATAGAGCCGAGCACGGACTTCTTCAGCCAATGGGCAGGGTCGAGCCGCACGACCCATTTGGGGATATCGACCTTGATCTCGCGTATCGGGAACTCGAACAGAAGCTGCGCCAGCACGCGCTTGATCTCGTCCTCTCCCAGCTCCATGCAGCTCACGGGCAGCACCGGCACACGGTACCTTTCGCTTAGCTCCTCGGAGAGAGCAACGGCAGAGGCTGACTGAGGCTGAGCGGAGTTGAGCAGCACGATGAACGGCTTGTTGATCGCCTGAAGCTCGCTGACTACCCTGCGCTCGGCGGGGATATACTCCTCGCGCGGGATGTCGCCGAACGAGCCGTCCGCGGTTATCACCAGCCCGATGGTGCTGTGGTCGGTGATGACCTTGCGCGTGCCGATCTCGGCGGCGTCGTCAAAGGGCATTTCATCCTCGCTCCACGGCGTTTTGACCATGCGCGGAGCGTCGCCCTCGCTGTGTCCGAGCGCGCTGTCCACGAGATAGCCGACGCAGTCGATCATCCTGACCCGGAAGCTCGAATTCTCGTCCAGGGCGACCTCGACCGACTCCTCCGGGATAAACTTGGGCTCCGTGGTCATTATCGTCCTGCCGGCGGCGGACTGGGGCAGCTCGTCGAGGGCGCGCTTGTAGACGTCCTCGTCTGCGATATTCGGCAGCACGAGCGTATCCATGAACCGCTTGATAAAAGTGGACTTGCCCGTTCTGACGGGTCCGACAACGCCGATGTATACGTCGCCGTCGGTGCGGCGGGATATGTCCCGGTAAACATTCTTTTCCTGCATTGCGAACCCTCCCTACAGCCTCGGAATCAGCAGCATCCGCGCCGAATCAAGGGTGATGCTGTCGGCGTCGTTGTCGCGCATGAGCAGCGACAGACGGGTGTTGTGGGACTTTGCGATATCCCACAGGTTTTCGCCCTCTGCGGCGAAATACAGCGTGAGCGCGCGCTCCTCGCGGGCGATGGGCTTGTCGGTGAAGACCTCTACCCCGCTGACCGTCCTGAGGCTTTCCTGCTTCGCCGCTCCGCCCGTGATCCTGAGCTCGCAGCGTATCTCGGCGGTGTTGTCGTCGGCGAGGCGATAGCTCAGATTAGCGGCGCTCGCCTTAGGGAACATCAGCACGTTGCTGTCGTGCGGAGAGCCGAGCACGCGCCTGTAGGGGCAGCTACGCTCGACAAAGATCGGGAAGCCCTCGCCGTCGAGCGCGAGCATACAGAGGTTGATGTTGCCGCTCGCGGTCAGTCCTTCCTCGGACGGTGCGGTATCGAGGCTCACGCTGTCGGCGTAGAGGTCGAGTATCTTTGAAACGCCGCCGTCCTCGACAGAGACCGAGAGCTTCTCCATGCCGCTCACGTCGAGCTCCGAGATATCCGAAAGCGTGCGTATCTGCGAGAACGAGGGCGCGGACAGGTACTCCGTGGAATAGGCGTCGGTGACGAGTTCCTCGGTCTTTGGCTCATATGCCTCGACGGTCACGCAGAGCCTGCAATCCACCGCAAGCGACGGTCTGTCCGAGAGCATATCGTTTTTCAGCCGCACGTCGTAGGACATCACCTCGCAGTTGAGGATGTTGCGCGTGTCCTCGTCCGCGCCGGAGCAGTCTATTATCTGGGTAAAGGGTATGAGGTAGTCGAGCTTGGAGGTCTCCCCTGTCTCGACGTCGCTCAGATAGAACAGCCGCAGGTTGAGCTCGCCCGAGAGCATGAGCTTGCCGCTGACCGCCTTGTCGATGGAAACGGACGCGGAAACGTCCGAGAGCAGGGTCGCCTCGACAGACGGCTTGTCGGCGACCGACACCTCCTCGCTGACGGTGAACTGTTCCTGACCGAAGCCGCGCAGGTCGCACAGCTCGACCGATCTCGTCAGAGTTTCGAGCGAATCGTCCTCGGGAGCGAAGAGCTCCGTCTTTGCCTTGGCAAGCACGCGCACATACAGCGAGAACGCGCCGTGCATCACAAGCCGGCGCGGACTGAGCGCCCTGCAGTTGACGTATTCGGGCTTTGTGCGCGTCAGTACGGCGAATTCCTCTGGGGTCTTTGAAAGCGCAAAGCTCTGGGTGAAATTGACGCTCTGCTCGCAGCAGCGGACGGTCTTGTGCGCGCTCTCGACATAAAGCACGTTGACCACGCAGAAGCCGTCGACCTGAACCTGTCCGCCCGAGAGCGACTTAGAGGAAATCTTGGGCGTGAGGGTGCATTTCAGAATTTTTTCGATATCCGGACAATAATCGGGCAGAGTGACGTCAAGATCCGCGAGCTGCTCGGCGACCGTGTCAAGCACCGCCTCGGGCAGACAAAACGAACGGCTCTGTTGATTTTGCTCCATATGATCTCTCCTTTTCCTGTTGCTGGTTAATACTGATCTCAGATAAAAAGCGGACAAAGATTTGCGGGGATGTTTTTCGCAAGACGAGGCGAAGGACGCCGCAAGGCTGACGCCTTGCAAGAACGACAACGAAGTATTGTGGAAAACAGACCGCAAAGATTGTCTGTTTTTTATTTGAGATTTGTATAAGTATATGCAACAGCAGGTTAGGATATGAAGGATCGCTGCCGTCAAAAAAGTCGGGCATGGAACGCATAGCATAAATACGTTCCGTCTGCCCGACAGATAATCAATTGTTTTCTTTTTCCATGCGCTTTTTCAGCTCGGAGAGAGTGACCTCGAAGCCGGCTTTGACGAACTCCATGCCGTCCTCGCTCGGAGCTCTGTTCAGGATCAGCGACGCGAGATAGATCAGGAAATGCGGATTCTTCATCAGCACGGGTCCCGTGAGGTGAGTGCCGAACAGGTTTTCGGCTCGGACGCCCTCGCCCTTGTCATTGTCGCAGTTGCCGAGCCCGAGCTTCACCTCGAAGAGCGGCTCCTCTATTCCCCTGCACCGGCTGCATTTGTTGACAAAGCCCACAAGCTCGCTGTCGAGGAAGCCGCAGCCGAAAACCGCGTCCGCGGTCATTCGCGTCTTGTTCTGCTCCTCGGAGGTGAAACCGAACAGCCCGAGTCCGTCGTATACCCTTCCGTCCGCGTCGGTGACCGTTTTGCCGAGCAGCTCAAAGGAATTTCCGGTAAACAGCATAACCTTGCCGCCGTCCATACAGCGTTTAAGGTCGTCGCGGAACCGGCGGATATCCTCGAGCACGACCTTCTGGTTGCGCTCGGTGCCGGAGCCTATGAAGATGAAGTCGTACTGATCGAGCCTCGCCTCGCAGCCGAGGCTGAGCTTGTCGACCTCGACGGTCTCGCCGCTGTTTTGGAGTATCCTTTGCATTGCGAGGACGTTGGCGTAGTCGCCGTAGAGGTTCATGATATCGTGATAAAGATGAAGCAGCTTCATTATTGATCCTCCTTCACGCGCGCAAGGAACTTCGCCTTGTCGGAGAAGCAGGTGATCGCGTAGATATACCGCTCGCCGCCGTTTTCAAGGTGATCGACCGCCTCGGGGATATCGGCAAAGAGCTTTATCCTGTCCTTGGGTATTCCGGTGTAATCGAACCTCGCGGCGAGGTCGTTGACATATTTGCCCGCGAGCACAATCTCGCCCACATTGGGTGAATCGAGCATATCGAAGTCGATATCCCACAGCCACGAAACGTCGCTCGTGAAATACTTGCGGCTGACCGCGTCCACGATGATGAGCACGTCGCAGCCCTCCTTGTAATCGCGGGCTACGCGCAGGCTCTGGTCGTAGGATATGCTGTTCTCGTGCTTTGAGGTGAGCAGAGTGCCCTTTCTTTTGCCGAGAGTAAAGGTGATGACCCTGCCGTTTTTGAGCACATAGTCGCCCATCTCGGCGGCGATCTTTTCGCCGTCGACGCCGACGACGCGGGCTACGGTATATGCCGCGAGTATGTTATAGATGTTGTAGAGCGACTTGAGCGCAAGCGAAATGCGGTATTTGCCGTCGATCTCCATCACGCCTCTGTCGAGGTCTACCGCAGTGATGGCGTAATCGGTGTCGTGGCGCTTATAGCCGCATTTCGTGCAGGCGAAGTGTCCGATGTGGTTGTAGTGGTAGGAGCTGTAGGTCATGGGAGCCTTGCACACGGGGCAGTACGCGCCGTCGTTGTAGGCGCTCTCGAGGGTATCGGTATCCGAGGACAGCCTGTCCGCGCCGAACCAGATCACGTCCTCTTTGCCTGCTCCGAAGCGCGACACAAGCGGATCGTCGGCGTTCAGGATAAGCCTTGTGCCGTCATGGATGCTGTCGGCGATGGCGTCGTAGACCCACTCGGGATGTCCGTTGCGGGTGAGCTGGTCGCGGTAGAGGTTGGTTATCACATAGTGAGTGGGCTTTATGTAGCGGAAGGTGTAGCGCGCAAAGCGCTCGTCGCTCTCGATAAGCAGGACGTCGCTCCTGACCTTGCCGCCGAGCGTGGCGCTGGACAGCACCAGCGTGGTCACGCCCTCGATCTGGTTGGAGCCCTCGCGGTTCCACGCGACGGTCTTTCCGTTTTTCTGAAGGATGTGGGCGATCATCTCGACCGTGGAGGTCTTGCCGTTGCTGCCCGTCACCGCGATTATGTACTCGGGGAGCTCGACGCGGCTGAGGATATCGGGACAGAGCTTGAGCGCGACCTGACCCGGCAGACTGCTTCCCTTGCCGAGCAGACCGCCGACAAAGCGCAGCAGCTTGCATATCAGTATCGTAAAAAAGCGTTTCATAAATTCACCGTACTTCCATTAGTTTACCGTTCTATTATATGCCATCCCCTCTTATTTTTCAAGGTGCAGATGTGAGATTATTTTTGTTTGTATTGGTTTATTGCTTGATTTTTTTGCTGTTAGATGATATAATGATCGTAAAGACCGTATACGAAAGGAATTGATATAATGAAAAAGACGCTTTTCCCGAAAATTATCGTATCGCTTGCCTTAGCCGCGGCAACCGTGATCGGCTCGGCTGCGGTCAGCTTTGCCGCCGGAAGCGAAAATCCCGATCCCGCCAAGACCGCAACGCTTGTTTTTACCGGCGTGGACAATTGCGGAGATTCCTCTCCGGCTGAGCTGCTGACGTATAACGCCGAGGTCGGCGACATCGTCGAGATCGTCGTCGGGATACAGCCCACCGAGGAATCGGTGAAGGATCTTGAATCGATCGATCTGCAGATAGCCATTGACCAGCCCGACGCCGAAAGCTCAATTACCCGCGCCGACAAACCGGGGGCGGAAAAGCTGTGCAATGTGTGCGGATTTTACTACAACTATTATGACGGAGATGTTTATTGTCTCACTCCCAAAGACAGCGAGGTCACAAGGGGCGTTTTCACGCCGACTCCGAAATATGACGAATACTACGAAAACCGCAGATCCATCAGATATAATTTCGCTCAGGTGCTAAACGACGCGAATATCGAAGGCGGTATCGAGCTCCTGCGCTTTACGGTGAAGATCACCTCGCCCGGCACAGCGTATATCAACGGAACCCTTTTTGACGCGTATACAACATATGCTTATACCGACAACCCGACTCATGCCTACACAAAGGTAAATGACAAGATCACATTTTCTTTCGAAGCCAAAACGGTAGCGAAGGGCGAGCCGGCGGGAAGCGATCGCCTTCTGGGTGACGTCAACGGCGACGGCACTATCATGGTAGACGACGCTACCCTGGTTCAGAAGCACGCTGCGGGTCTTGTAACCCTCACCGGCGATGACTTCAAGGTTGCCGACACCAACGGGGACGGTCAGGTGCTCGTAGACGACGCTACTCTGATCCAGAAATACGCCGCGGGCTTGATCACGGAATTTCCCGCAGAAAAAACCGCATAATCCAAAAACGCAAATACGGCTCACTCATGCACAGGCACGGGTGAGCCGCTTTTTTATCGTATCTATTCTCAATCATCGACCTCAAACAGATCCATCATGCTGTAAATATCCTTTCGCCTTGCCGCCTCCTTCAGCATTTCGGAGGTACCCTTGCTCTTGCGCTCGCCTTTGATCAATAATCCCACATATCTGCCGCCCTCGGCTGTCCAGCCGATCGGCAAAAAAAACTTGCGTTTCTCGATCCAGGGATAATCGGCATAGGTTTTTTGATTCAGCGTTCCGAATGCCTGAGCGATAACATTTTTATTGTCAACGGTGCGCTCGCCGCGATTCGAGATATACTTTATCTCACGGTAACGGTTTGCGTCCTTCTTGCCGAAGTTGCCGCCGCTCATTATATCCGCGATGACGCCGCGCAGCAGCTCATCGTTTATTTCCTTATTCTCCGCCCACCTCTTATGCCCGACGCCGAGATACTTCTCCGAAACGCAGGTCATGATCTGAGCGTATTTCCAAACGCCGAATGTCTTGAACTTATCGGCAAACAATTCATAAAACTCGTCGTCGGTCAGGCGGTTTACAAAAACAGCCCAATCGCTAAGATGCCGCAAGCCGATGCCCTCGCTCGTCATATGAGAAATCATATGCAGCAGGATGATCAAGCCGTGATGAAATGTATCCGGGACCCTGCAAGCAGTTCCGTCGAGCGTGATCATCCGAGCTGTTTCTATCGTGCTGTCGATCTCCCTTTGAATCAGTTTTCCGACGTCGCCTTCCGGAATGCCGTTAATGCTCCTGTGCTGCTCCCAAATGCTCATAGGGTCACGTTTGAAAGCAATATGTATCACGTTTGAAAGCAATATGTATCCATACCGTAAGGTTCCACTTGGTTGGTATATCGGTTATACACTTCTCTGGCAAGCTTTGAATACTTGATATATTCATCATAGTGTGGCGGCACAATAATGATATCTCTGCATTTCTCTTTTGCTTGCCATACTGCATCTCCGGTTTTTACACCAAATGCTTTTGCAGGATAGTTCTTTGCCAAGACGATTCCATGTCTTTCCTCTACACTTCCGCATACAGCAACCGGCTTTCCTCTCAAAGAAGGATCCAGCATACATTCAACCGAAGCATAAAAATTATTCATATCGCTGTGAAGTATCTTTCTCATAATTTCTTTTTGGAAATATTGTTCCACTTTCTATTGACTTTTTATAATATTCGTGTTATTATGTTCTCGTGATTGGAATTTTATTTCCTTTGACAGTATAATAACAGAAACAAAGTTCTTTGTCAATACTATTTTTGGAATTTTATTTCCATTTTTTAAGGAGGAATTATGGATACATACGGTGACAGGCTATTAAACGCACGAAAAGCAAAAAAAATGACTCGAAGTGAATTATCTGCCTTATGCGGTATTTCTACTAAAACCATTCAAAATTATGAGATGGGTCGTGTTACGCCTAATCGAATTGATGTTTCACAAAGATTTGCAGAAGCTTTGGATATTTCCGTTGACTACCTTATTAACGGTGAATCTGAGTCCGATGAGCTTTCGCAAGATGATAAAGAAGAAATCCTTGCCAATGCTTCTGCCCTATTCGCTGGAGGCAAACTCTCAGAGGACGAGCAACTCGCCTTTATCAATGAATTACAGACTCTTTACTTAGATGCAAAAAAGAGACTGAAAAACCTGAACGAATCCGAATAAAAATACACATTTACAAATTTTTCATATTTTTCTGTATCAATAAGTTCATTGTCCCACATATGGGACACCTTCTGTGATATTATTATAATAGAAATCTCTGGAAAGCCCCGTTCAGAGCTCAAATTTTGCGAAATCGAGGTATATAGACGAATGAAAAACAATTATATTTATGATTGTGTTCTCCCTTGCTAAACCGGTCACGCCGTTGCGTTCCTTATGCCAGCGGATAATCGAATCGAAGTATTCATCTGTCAGCAGATAGTAACCGTAAGCAGGA
>CACWKB010000049.1 GCA_902761375.1 uncultured Ruminococcus sp.
AAAAGCCTGTGGATACCGCAGTCGATGCCGGTAGACGCCAAAACCGTGCTGAAGGCAAAAACCGCCATGCAGCTCATTTTGACGCTGATCCCGATGCTGTTTGCCGTGATCTGCGCCGCGATAGCTTTGCAGGCGCCGGTTGCGGAAAAGCTATTGATCTGCGTTTTGCCGCTGATCTTTGCGGTGTTCTCGGCGATGCTCGCAAGCTACATGGGCGTGATGCGTCCGGTCATGGAATGGACGACCGAGATCATCCCGATCAAGCAGAGCGGCGCGGTGGCGATAGCGGTGTTCGGCGGCTGGGGCTTTGTCGCTCTGTTTGCCTTGCCGTATATCCTGATCGGACACCTGATCGGTTTGGTGCCGTATCTGTTGATCTGGGCGGCGATCTATACCGCCGCGGCCGCGGTATTGTATCGACAGCTCGTCACCAAGGGAGCCGAGGCGTTCTCGAGATTGTAATCGTACTGCAAATAAAATCGGAAAGGTATGGGTGAAAATGTCACATTCACATATCGAAAATCTCAGCGCCGACATGGCTTTGGAGAAGCTGAGGCGCGGCAATTCGGCATATCTGAAAAGCTCTGAGTGCGGCGGCGATATCTCGCCCGAGAAGCGGCTTGACACCTGCGAGAACGGGCAGCGGCCGTACGCGATAATCATCACCTGCTCGGATTCGCGCGTGATCCCCGAGTGCATTTTCGGCGCGGGAATAGGCGACCTGTTCGTCATCCGCGTGGCGGGCAACGTGATGGACGATCACCAGCTCGGCTCGGTAGAATACGCCGCCTCGCACCTCGGGGTCAAGCTGATCGTCGTGATGGGTCACAACCACTGCGGAGCGGTGGACGCCGCCATCAACCACGACCCCGACGGCTACATCAAGTTCATCACCGACGAGATACGCCTTGCGATCGGCGACGAGACCGACGAGGAGAAAGCCTGCCGCCTGAACGTGAGGCGCAGCATCTCCGTCATTGAAAACAGCCTCGCCATTCACGAGGAGGAGGAACACGGCCTGATGGTCATCGGCGCGCTCTATCATCTCGAGGACGGCTCAGTGGATTTTGATGTACAGTAATACGAAAAAACAAAATGCCCGAAGCATTGATCCGCTTCGGGCATTTTTGCATATGATGTTTATTTTTTTTTGTCGGGTTCGATACCCTCTGTCTTGAAGATGAAGTCCACCTTTCCGTCGGCTTCATCGGATATTCCGCTGTAGGACTTGTAGCTCTTGGATACCCTCGAGATCGCCTTTATGCGCTCGATCAGGGTCTGAACGTCGCCCTCGACAGCGTCCTTGAGCACATCGACGCCCTCGGTCTTGAACCGCTTCATGCCGTCGTTGAGCTGCATCGAGCCGTCTCTGAGCTTGGTGATGCCGTCGAGCAGGGGAGCGGTGTTGTCGTGGAGGGTCGATATACCGTTGAACAGCTCGCCCATTCCGCTGTCGAGCTTATCAGCGCCCGCGCTCAGCTCCTTTGCGCCGCCGGCGAGAGCCTTTGAACCGCTTCTGAGCTTATCCGCGCCCTTTGAGAGCGCGCCTGTGCCGTCGGAGAGCTCCTTGGAGCCGCTTTTGAGCTGACCGGTGCCGTCCTTTAGCTGAGAGGCTCCGCTTGCAAGCTCGCCGGAGCCGTTTTTGAGGGTGTAAGCGCCGCCGAGTATCTGCTGCGCTCCGCCGCTTGCCTGATCTACGCCCGCGGTGTAGCTGAGGATGCCGTTGTAGAAGGTGTTGTAGCTGTCGAGCTGCTGCTTCAGCGCCTCGAGCGACTTCCTGCCGCCCGCGATCTTCTCGACGCCCTCGCCGATCTGAGCCTGCACCTGCTCGGAGCTAATGTTCTGCTCGATTATTGCCTGTATCTGAGCCTCGGTGTTCTCGTCTATCGTGCCCTGCATATTTGTCATCTGCGCGCCGACCGCGGTGCTCACCTGGAGCTGAACGCTTTCGGGGATCTGACCCGCAGCGACCGCCGCGTCGTAGCTTTCGGCGCTCATCGAATAGCCTGCCGCGCTCAGCACAGCCTCGGTGACCTGCTTTCTCACGGCGTTTTCAACGCCCTGCCTGATGAGCTCGCGCTGGCTCTCGACCGTCGCGGTCACGGTGTCGCGCGCGGTCTTTTCGGCGAGCGCCTTTGCGTTTTCGTCGCTGAGCGAGCTGATGAGCTCGCTGAGCACCGCGCTGTAGTTCTCGATCGTGAGCGCGGGAGCCTCAAGCCCCGCAGCCGCGATCTGGGTGTTCGCGGCGGACAGGAAGGTGTTGAATACCTGCTTAGCGCCGTCCTTTAGCTGCGCGCTGTTGGCGGAGACGGTTCCGAGTCCGCCGGAGAGCTGGGTGATGTAGCCCTGAAGCTGCTCAACTCCCGCGTCGAGCTGTGCCGCGCCGTTTGAGAGCGAGCCCGCGCCGCTGTCCACCTGAGCCGCGCCGCCTGCGAGAGCGGAAGCGCCCTTGTCGAGCTTAGCCGCGCCGCCCCTGAGCTCGACGACTCCGCCGTCAAGCTGAGCAGCGCCGTCGCTGAGCTGCCTTGCACCGTCGCTGAGCGTTTTGGTGCCGTCCTTGATCTGCTTTGAGCCGTCGTAGAGCTTGTTCACTCCGTCGATCAGCTCGCCCGATTTGTCGAGCAGGGTGTTGAGTCCGTCATAGAGCTGAGAGGTGCCGTCGAGCAGCTTGTCGGTCGCCGAGACCAGCTCGTCGAGCTTGTCGCCGAGCTCCTTGGATTTGCTGTCGAGCTTGTCGACGTCGATATCGCTGAACATATCGTTCGCCGCGACGGTGAGCGTGGTGGCGAGCTCAAAGTCCTTGACGTCCGCGGTGATCTCGACCGTCGAGGGGATATCGAGGTCGTCGCTCTTGAGCTGCAGGGTCTCCTGCATACCGGGGAGCGCAAAGCCGACCACGAAGGTGTGGGTGCCGTCGTTTACGACCTTGCCGTTGCTGACGGTGATGTTCTCCGCCTTTTCGTTGTCGAGCATCATGCCGGTCAGCATGACGAACGGGACGTATATCTTCTCGTTCTTTCCGTTGATCTTCTCGGTGCGGTACTCGCGGTTAGTGTAGTTGACCGTCATTTTGAGCTTTCCGCTCTTTCCGGCGAGCTCCTCGGGGCTGACCGCCTTGCCGTCGAGCTCGTATTTGATGCTCACGCCGACGGGAAGCTCGGTCGAGCCGGTGCCCTTGTAGTAGATGTCGCCGCCGTCGGCGTCCCACTCGCAGACGTTGTTCTCGTCGATGGTGAAGGCGTTGTCGCCCCTGAGCACCTCGATGTCCTTGAGGTTGGTCTTATCGCTGAGCTTGTCGGACTTTTCGGTGTTCTGTATCCAGTTGCTGACGATCACCTTGTCGGGATTGCCCTGGGCGTCGGCGATGACGTAGACCGTTTCCTTTTTGTTGTACTTGGCGTTTTTGTCGCCGCTGTCGGCGCTTTTTGCCTGGGTCTCAGCGGTTTTTGCGGGGACGGACGCGCCCGAGCTTTCGGCTCCGGCGGCAAACGAAGCCGCCGAAACGCTGCCGCAGAGAATGATAAGGCTCAACGCTGCCGACATTAACTTGGGTAGATTCTTTTTTATATCCATAGCTTCCTCCGATATCAAATACTTTTTTTAGGCTTGAAGCCGATAGTGGTCACACCTATGAGCTTGTCGCAGAGCATGAACAGCGCCGGCAGGAACAGTATCACGCAGAACATGCTGATCACCGCGCCGCGAGCCATGAGCGCGCACAGCGAGCCGATCATGTCGACGTCCGAATAGATCGCAACGCCGACCGTCGCGGCGAACAGTCCCATTGCCGAAACGACGATAGAGGGTATCGAGGTTTCGAGCGCGGTGGCTACCGCCGTCCGCTTGTCGTTGCCCAAATGCCGCTCCTTTTTGTAGCGCGTCGTCATCAGTATCGCGTAGTCAACGGTCGCGCCGAGCTGGATCGTGCTTATGCAGATCGGGGCGATGAACGGCAGAGACTCGCCCATATAGTGCGGAAGTCCGAGGTTGATGAATATTGCGAGCTCGATGACCGAAACGAGAATGAACGGCAGCGAGATGCTCTTTTCGACTATCATGATTATCAGGAAGATCGCGCCGATCGAGATTATGTTGACCGTTGCGAAGTCGACCGAGGTGATGCTGATCAGGTCGTTGGTGCATGCCGCCTCGCCGACGAGCAGCCCGTCTTTGTCGTACTGCTTGATTATCTTGTTGAGGGCGATGATCTGGTCGTTCATCTCGGGGGAGGCGGTCGAGTACTCGGAGCTGAGGATTATCATCTCGCGGCGGTCGCTTTTAAACACGCTCTCTATCGACTCGGGCAGCATTTCCTCGGGAACCATCGTTCCCACGACGCTGTCGAGGCTGAGCGCGAATTTTATCCCGTCGGTCTGCTCGAGCTTCTCGGTCATCTCGCGCACATCCTTGGGGTCAAGCGAGGAATCGATCAGCACCATGTGGGTGTTGCTCATGCCGAACTCCTCCTTGAGCTTGGTGTTGGCGACGACGTTCGCCATGTCCTTGGGCAGGCTCTTGGAGATGTCGTAATAGGTCTCGCTGTTGGTCTTGCTGTAGCCGTAGTAGGCGGGGAAGGCGAGCGCGCCGAAGAGTATCAGGAACACCGGGAAGATCTTCACCAGTCCCGAAGCGATCTTCTTGGTCTTGGGTATGAGCGATCTGTGCATCGTCTTGCCCAGCGGCTTGTCGAGCAGCAAAATCATCGAGGGCAGCACGGTAACGCAGCCCAGCACTCCGAGCAGCACGCCCTTTGCCATCACTATGCCGAGGTCTCTGCCGAGCGTGAAGGTCATGAAGCACAGGGCGATGAAGCCCGCGACCGTTGTGATCGAGCTGCCGATGACCGAGGTGACGGTCTCGTGGATAGCCCTTGCCATTGCTTCTTTGTTGTCGCTGTATATCCGCTTCTGCTCGTTGTAGCTGCTCCACAGGAAGATCGAGTAGTCCATCGTGACCGCGAGCTGGAGCACGGCGGAGAGCGCCTTGGTGATGTATGAGATCTCGCCGAGGAAGAAGTTGGAGCCGAGGTTGGTGACTATCGCCATGCCGATGCTCGCCAAAAATACGAACGGGATTATCCAGTTGTCCATGAACAGCATCATAGCCGCGACCGCGAGCACAACGGCGATCGCCACGTAGATGGCTTCCTCTCTTTCGCACAGCTCCCGAAGGTCAGTGACCATTGCCGAGATGCCCGAGACCAGACATTCGCCGTCGCATATCCTGCGTATCTCGGTGATAGCGTTCATCGTCTCGTCCGAGGAGCTCGAGGAATCGAAGAACACCGCCATCAGCGAATCGTCGCCCGCGTTGAACGCGTCGTAGATCTTGTCGGGGAGCAGCTCCTTGGGGATGGCTCCGTCCGCGATATCGCTGAAATTCAAAACCGTGGCGACGTGATCGACCTGCTTGATCTTCTCCGACGCCTCTCTCATGGTCTTGTCGTCGGCGTTTTCAAAAATCAGAAACGAAAACGCGCCCTTGTTGAAATCCTCCAGCATATAGCGCTGACCCTTGACGGTGTCGAGGTCGGCGGGAAGATAGTTGAGCATATCGTAATTGACGCGCGTGAAGATCATTCCCAGCACCGACGGTATCAAAAGCGCCAGTGCGATGATCAGGATGACGACGCGACCCTTTACAACAGCCTTGCCGAATTTCATTTGCCGGATCACTCCTTGTTTTTTATTCCGTTATAAATTCTATTCAATTTCGGCGGATTTTTAAACAGACAGAGTCGCGGCTGTGACGATTTTTTAGGCACGGCACGGCTTTTGCCCAAAAAAAGACGCCATCCCTCAATTGGGATGACGTCGGTAAACCGGCTGATTATTAAACCTTATCTCCGCTTCTTGAGCATCTTTTGACCGCAAGCTCGGTCGTGCCCTCAAAAAGGCGGCAGATCCTCTTTACCTTGAGCGCCGGGTCGTACTTCATTCCGGCGGACATCCACTCGAACACGAAGCCGATCAGCAGGCTCGTGTAGTACAGGATAAGCGCCTCCCGGTCGTCCTCGTCGATCCGCTCTGCGTCGGCGGTGAGCTTGTAGAAAAACTCGGTGACGGTGCGGTGGGCGACGCGGTTGATATAGTGATCGAACAGCCTGTGGTTCGGTGAGTCGAAGATGTGAATCATGGCGGTCTTGTTTTCGAGCGAGAACTCGATGGCGTCCATGATGTTGTCGTAGATATTGTCCGAGACGTTGTCCCTGTTCACAAAGGCGTCGACCTGATCGTTGAAGATCTCCTCCATCAGCGACGGGATGTCCTCAAAGTGGTAGTAGAAGGAGTTGCGGTTGATGCCGCAGTCCTCGACGATCTCCTTGACGGTTATCTTGTTGATTGGCTTTTGGTTGAGCAGCTTCATAAAGGATTTTTTGATCGCGTCCTTAGTCAACGTAGTCATGGTACACCTCGATTTTTATGCTTTATATTAGTATACCATAATTCGCGCTTGTTTTCAAGTGCCGCAAAATGTGATATTACGGAAAAAGGCTTGCAAAATGCGCGGTTTGGCTGTATCATTGAGTCAGAAAACCAAAGGGGCGAAGGCTATGTTCAAAAGCTTTGTGATAAGGAACAAAAAGGATCTGACCGACGCGGTCGAGGAGTACGGCTTTCTGCCGTTTTTCTCGAATTCCGTCGAGGGCTTCTCGGTCGAGGAGAACATCGCGCCCGAGTGCTGGTATCACAGCGGCAGCGGCGAATGGCAGGCGTGGGACTGGAAGGGAGAGATAATCCGCGAAACCGGCTGCGCCTACGGCAAGTTCTTCGAGAAAAAGGCTTGCTATGTCAGCCCGCGGTGGTTCCCTCTGCTTGCGGACTACCGCCGCGACGGCTACGACTTTGACGCCCGCTACGACGACGGGCTCGCAGACCGCCGCGACAAGGTGCTATATGAGCTGATAGAGGGGAGCGAGCCGGTGATCTCAAAGCGGCTCAAGCAGCTCGGCAACTACAAAAAGGGCGGCAACAAGGGCTTCGAGACCTGTATAACGCGCCTGCAGTCCCAGTGCTATGTGCTGATAAGCGACTTCGTTTATATGCGCGACAGATTCGGCAAGCCCTACGGCTGGGGTGTCGCCGAGTATTCCACGCCCGAGCGTTTTATGCAGGGCTTCTCGGACAGGGTGTACGAAGAAACGCCCGAGGAGGCTTATGAGAGCCTGCTCAGGCATTTTAAAATGCTTTTCCCGAATGAGGACGAAAAAAAGCTGAAAAGGTTTATCGGATAAGACCTCTTTTCATTTCGGCTTGAATCATTTGCGAAATATGCTATAATATAACTTGAAAATACTTGTTTTCGGAGGTGCGCTATGGCGCTTGAGAACAAATTAGGATTGACCGACTCCGCCGAGCTTGCCCGTGAAGAAGAACGGATCAGCAAGAAAAGGGCGCGTGAGCTTTTTGAAAACGGAATGCTCGACCGACTGGAAGCCGGCAGGCTTTCGTCGCTGAAGGCGATCCATAAATATCTTTTTGACGATATCTATGATTTTGCGGGAGAGCTCAGAACGGTGAATATCTCAAAGGGAAATTTTCGCTTTGCCCCCCGGATGTATCTTGAGGCGGCTCTTGAGAGCATCGAAAAAATGCCTCAGTCTACCTTCGACGAAATCGTAGAAAAGTATGTGGAGATGAATATCGCTCACCCCTTCAGAGAAGGAAACGGGCGCAGCACCCGTATTTGGCTTGACCTGATTTTCAAAGCCGAGCTCAATGCGGTTGTCGATTGGAGCAAGGTCGACAAAGATGATTATCTTCTCGCCATGGAGCGAAGCCCTGTCAGGGATATCGAGATCAAGCATATCCTCAGGGCAGCCCTCACCTATGAGGTGGACAGCAGAGAGGTCTACATGAAAGGCATAGACCACAGCTATTACTATGAGGGATATACGACATTCAAGACAGAGGAATTATGATTTTATAAACATGTGTAAAAAAGCCCGACGAGAGATCGTCGGGCTTTCGGATTTATTATGCTTGTTCGCGCTTGGATTACTTGTTGTTAACAGCAGCCTGAGCAGCGGCAAGACGGGCGATCGGAACGCGGAAGGGTGAGCAGGAAACGTAGTCGAGACCGATCTTGTGGCAGAATTCTACCGAAGAGGGATCTCCGCCGTGCTCGCCGCAGATACCGATGTGGAGGTTGGGATTGACGGGCTTGCCGAGCTTGATAGCCATTTCCATCAGCTTGCCTACGCCGGTCTGATCGAGCTTTGCGAAGGGATCGTTCTCGAAGATCTTGGTGTCGTAGTAAGCGTTGAGGAACTTGCCGGCGTCGTCACGGCTGAAGCCG
>CACWKB010000050.1 GCA_902761375.1 uncultured Ruminococcus sp.
AATATTATTTATTCTTCAGTAAAACAGCGAACGGTTATGACTATGATAACCGTTCGCTGTTCAGTTTGTTTAGGCTCCCAATCGGCTGTTACTCTTATGATTTCAAATCATCCTTATGAGTATCAGCCTTTTGCTCTGCGTTTTATTTTTTCGGAATTTGATGATTTTTAAGCTTAATTTCAGTTTTCTTGCTTATACTGTGCATAATCCAAAATATTCATTTAGGAGTGAGAAATATGAAGCAAGGTAAAAAACTGACTGCGATCATCCTTTCGGCGCTTTTGGTGACCTGCGCCGCGCCCTTTGCGGTTTCGGCTGAACAGACGGCGGCTGCCGAGACACAGGATAAGCTCATCTTGGGCGACGCCAACGGCGACGGCATAGTGGACGTCATCGACGCAACGGCGGTTCAAAAGCATGCCGCGGGGATCGAATACATCTCCGACGAGCTGTTCAAGGCTGCCGACGTAGACGGCAACGGCGCGGTGAACGTGGTCGACGCCACCCTCATCCAGAAGTACGCCGCGGGTATAGCCACCGATTATCCGATCGGCGAGCCGATAGAGGACGAGGCTGCGACCGACCCGACCGAAGCGACACAGGCGACCGAAGCGACACAGGCGACCGACCCCACTCAGGCGACCGAAGCAACACAGGCGACCGACCCGACGACCGCGACCGACCCGACTGAACCCGAGGTCGTCGATCCCGACGCATGGAAGAGCAACACGGGCGTCATCACCCTCAGCGACAGCGGTATCACCGTCACCGGCAACGGTATCTCGGTGGACGGCAGCACAGTCACGATCACCGAGGGCGGCGACTGGGAGGTCGTCGGAACCTGCTCGGACGGCATGATCTATGTCAACACCGGCGAGGAAAAGGACGACAACGACAAGGTCAAGCTCCGCCTCAGCGGAATGAGCCTGACGAATACGAGCGGCCCCGCGATCTGGTTTGACCGCTGCAAAAAGGCGTTCATCACCATCGAGAGCGGAACGACGAACAGCATAGCGGACGGCTCGACCTACTCCGAAGCGTACTCGGGAGCCAAGGGCGCTGTCCACAGCGACGATTCCCTCGAGATCAAGGGCAAGGGTACCCTTAACGTCACCGGCAGCTACAAGCACGGTATCTGCTCCGACGACGACATCGTGATCGAAAACGGCGTGATCAACGTCTCGGCCGTCAAGGACGCGCTGCACGCGAACGATTACGTCGCCCTCGACGGCAAGAACATCAAGCTCACCGTGACCGATACCGGCGGCGACGCCATCGAGAGCGAGGGCTATATCACGATCGACAACAATCCCACTCTCAGCCTCACGGCACAGGGCAAGGGTCTCAACGCGGGGACTGACATCACCGTTTCGGCGGTAAGCCTCACGGCTAACACCGCCAACGACTGCATAAACTCAAACGGCGCCGTCACCCTGACGGGCGGCACCTATGACCTCACCTCGGGCGACGAGGGAATCACAGCAGTGAGCACCCTGACGCTCGAAAACTCCGACATCACAGTCACCTCGGCAGGCAAGGGCGTAAAGGCGGACACCGACCTGTTCATCAACAGCGGCACTCTGACCGTCAATTCCACCGACGACAGCGTTCACTGCAACGCGAATGTCACGATCTCCGGCGGCACGCTTGACCTCACCTCGGGCGACGACGGCATCCACGCCGACACTACCCTGACCATCGAGGACGGCTCGATCACCGTCAACAGGAGCTACGAGGGTCTCGAGGGCAACGACGTTATCATCAACGGCGGCACGATCTATGTTGTAGCGTCGGACGACGGCGTAAATGCCGCAGGCGGTCAGGATCAGAGCTCGCAGGGCGGCAGACCCGGCCAGAATCCCTTCCAACCCGGCACAGCCTCCAACTCGAGCATAACCGTCAACGGCGGCTATGTCTACGTGATCGCCTCGGGCGACGGCATCGACTCCAACGGCGCGCTCACCTTCAACGGCGGCACCGTGGTCGTTCAGGGTCCCTCGACAGGCGGCAACTTCAGCGTGGACGCTGACGGAACAGTGGGCTTCAACGGCGGCACAGTCATGGCTGTCTGCTCGGCGAACGCGATGTGGGAGGATATCAACGGCAAGCTCGGCAACGCCGTATTCAACAAGTCCATCGGCACGGTCAGCAAGAACGGAACCATAGCCGTGACCGACAGCAGCGGCAACGTGCTCTCGATCATTAAGAGTCAGCTTTCCGGCACCGTGGGCGTCCTCTACTACACGGATCGCAGCAGCTCGCTGACAAGCTGCAAGGCGGTCACAGGCGGCACCTACAGCGGCAGCTTCGACAGCTTCGGCTACGCCGAGGGCGGCACGCTCAGCGGCGGCACAAGCTCGACGCTCTCTCAGACCTCTGCCGGAGGCGGCGGCTTCAATCCCGGCGGCCCCGGAGGCAGATGGTGATATCTTTCTGAGTTAACAGAATAGTGTAACAACCAAAAAATCCCGTTTGCACAGCAGCCTGTGCAAACGGGATTCTGTTTTATGAATTGATTTATTTCGGATCATCAGCCGATGATGTGACCCTTGGCGCGGATCACGTCGATTACCTGATCGACATACTTCTCGCATTCCTCGTTGCTGCCCGCCTCGACCATTACGCGGATAACGGGCTCGGTGCCGGACTCTCTGACGAGGATCCTGCCGTTGCTGCCCAGCGCCTCGGTCACAGCCTCGACCTCCTTCTGGACGTCGGGGTCGTTCCTCGCCTCAGGCTTGGACTTGACGCGGACGTTCTTGAGCACCTGGGGATACATGACCATCGGTGCCGCAAGCTCGCTCATGGGCTTCTCCTTGGCGAGCATGACCTCCATCAGCTTGAGCGAGGTCAGGATGCCGTCGCCGGTGGTGGCGTATTTCAGGAAGATGATGTGTCCCGATTCCTCGCCGCCGATGCGGTTGCCGGTGTTGACCATGTTCTCGTAAACGTACTTGTCGCCGACATTGACCTTGTCGTATCCGATGCCCGCCTTGTCGAGCGCCTTGAACAGACCGAAGTTGCTCATGATGGTGGCTACGATCTTGTTGTTGAGGAGCTTTCCTCTCTCCTTCATGTACAGACCGTACATATAGAGGATGTGGTCGCCGGTGACGACGTTGCCCTTCTCGTCAACTGCGAGGCAGCGGTCGGCGTCGCCGTCATAGGCAAAGCCGACGTCCAGACCCTTCTCCACTACGAACTTCTGCAGGTGCTCGATGTGGGTGGAGCCGCAGTCGGTGTTGATGTTGTAGCCGTTGGGGTCGTCGTTCATGACAAAGGTCTTTGCGCCGAGAGCGTCGAACACGCCCTTTGCGATCTGCCATGCCGCGCCGTTGGCGACGTCAAGACCGACCCTCTTGTTCTTGAAGCTGTATTTGCTCATCGAGATCAGATAGCCGATATAGCGGTTGCGTCCCGCTACATAGTCGACCGTTCTGCCGATATCCTCTCTGCCGGCAACGGGGATCTCGAGCTTGCCGTCGATGTAATCCTCGACCTTGAGCAGGGTCTCCTCCTCCATCTTCTCGCCCTTGCTGTTGAGCAGCTTGATGCATGTAGGCGTCCGCGCCGCTCGCCATAAGACCGGTGCAGAGCGCGTACTCAAACATATAGGAGGAACGGCGGGTGTCCTTGCCGATAACTACCTTTGCCTTTTTGTGCATATTGGCGCCGAAATACCAGCCCAAGAAGCGGCCGATCTTTACGGCGTGATCAAAGGTGAGGTTTTTGTTGGCTTCGCCTCTGAAGCCGTCGGTTCCGAAATACTTTCCCATCAGTCAGCCTTCCTTTCTATAACAACGCCGCTGTTCTTGAAGATGCAGTTCTCGGGAACTACTCCGCGAACGCAGGAGGTGGGGTAGACGCTTGAGTGTCTGCCGATCACGGTGCCGGGGTTGCAGACCGCGTTGCAGCCGACCTCGACATAGTCGCCGAGCATGGCGCCGAACTTCTTGATGCCGGTCTCGATGCTCTCGGTGCCGTTGTGAACGACGACGAGCTTTTTGTCCGACTTGACGTTCGAGGTGATCGAGCCCGCGCCCATGTGGGAGAAATAGCCCAAAATGGAGTCGCCTACGTAGTTGTAGTGCGGGGTCTGGACGTGATCGAAGAGGATCACGTTTTTGAGCTCGACGGAGTTGCCGACGACGCAGTCCGCGCCGACCAGCGCCGAGCCTCTGATGAACGCGCCGTGGCGCACCTCGGTTCCGGGACCGATGATGCAGGGCGCTCCGAGATAAGCGGAGGGGAATACCTTGGCGGTCTTGTGGACCCAGACGTTCTCCTCTCTTTCCTCATAATCCTCACCGAGCGTGGGGCCTAAGGCGAGGATCATATCCTTGATGCCCTTGAGCGCCTCCCAGGGATAGGTGAACTGCGAAAGATAATCCTTGGCAAGCGTGTGGTCAAGGTCATACAGATCCTTGATAGTATACATTAAAGTCTCTCCTTCTTTTCAATATCCAGGAAATATTTGTAGGTGTCGACGGTCAGCTCGCCGCAGGCTGCCTCGTCACAGGCGATGATCGCGCCGTTGTGCATCTGGAGCGCGGAGCAGGTCCACTTGTGGCTGACGGAGCCCTCGACGGTAGCGGCAAGCGCTCTCGCCTTGTTGTGGCCGTTGATCAGGATCAGAACCTCCTTGGAATCGGTAACGGTGCCTACGCCAACGGAAAGAGCCTGAGCGGGAACCGCCTCGGGGTCGTTGCCGAAGAAGCGCGAGTTGACGATCCTGGTGTCGGTGGTGAGGTTTCTGACGCCGGTGCGTGAGGCAAGGCTGGTGAAGGGCTCGTTGAAGGCGATGTGACCGTCAACGCCGATGCCGCCCATGAAGAGGTCGATTCCGCCGTAGGAGGCGATCTTCTCCTCGTATCTTCTGCACTCGCCCTCGGGATCGTCGGTCATGCCGTTGAGGATGTTGATGTTCTCCTTCTTCATGTCAACGAGGTGATCGAAGAAGTTGTCGTGCATGAAGTACCAGTAGCTCTGGTCGTGCTCACGGGGAAGTCCGAGGTACTCGTCCATGTTGAAGGTGACGACGTTCGCAAAGGAAAGCTCGCCGTTCCGGTTCATGGTGTAGAGCTCCTTGTAGACGCCGATGGGCGAGGAGCCGGTGGGAAGTCCGAGCACGAAGGGACGATCCTCCTTGTGGTTCTTGATCTTGTCGGCGATATACTGAGCCGCCCACTTGCACATTTTTTCGTAATTGTCCTGAATAACTACTCTCATGATATTCTACTCCTTAAGGCTTTGAGCCATGACAAATTTCAATAATATTTATGCGTCGGCAGAGGCTTTGTTACAGTGTTGATTCTGCTTTTTTCCTCGACCTTACGACCTGCAAAAGCCGTGACGGCATCCGCCGAATCTTTCGATAACCGCCAAACCTCGTCAACCCTTTGGGTCCGGGCGCTAACAGTCTCTTTTCTTCTCCTTTCACGGAGGCTGTTTTATAGGTGATTTATCTGATTTTTCCTATTTAAAAATACAATAAACCGTTTAACATTTTAACATAATCGGCGGATGATGTCAAGAGAGGAATCTGTATCAAAGCCTATTGCGGAAAAATAAAAACCGCGGAGAATAAAACTCCGCAGCTGATATCAGCATTTGTGCTTGAAGGTCGGCACAAGGTCGCTCAGCAGCTTGACTGTGGTCTCGCTGTCGTTGGCCTCCGCGGCGTCGCGCAGAGCTCTCAGCTTGGCGATCATCACGTCGGGGTGGATCTCGATCTGGTTGCCGACAAATATCTTCTTGTTTTCGGTGGATTTCAGTCCCTCCTCGTCCATCAAAAGCTCCTCAAAGAGCTTTTCTCCCGGGCGAAGTCCGGTGAACACGATCGGGACGTCCTTGTACGGGACCTTGCCGTACATACGTATAAGGTTTTCGGCGAGGGTGGTGATCTTTACGGGAGCGCCCATATCGAGCACGAAGATCTCGCCGCCGCTCGCCATCGCGCCCGCCTCAAGCACGAGCGAGACCGCCTCGGGTATCGTCATGAAGTAGCGGATGATGTCGGGGTGGGTTACGGTTACCGCCGAGCCGCTCTCGATCTGGCGGCGGAACAGCGGGATGACCGAGCCGTTTGAGCCTAACACGTTGCCGAAGCGCGTGGTGACGAATTCGGTGTGGACGCTCTCCTGCGCCTTGTACTGGATTATCATCTCGCAGGCGCGCTTGGTGGCTCCCATCACATTGGTGGGGTTCACCGCCTTGTCGGTGGAGATCATGACGAATTTGTCCGTCTTGTAGAACTCCGCCAGCGTGGCGACGTTGAAGGTGCCGAAGATGTTGTTCTTGACCGCCTCCTCAGGCACGGTCTCCATCAGCGGCACGTGCTTGTGAGCCGCGGCGTGAAAGACGATCTGGGGACGGTAGGTCTTGAATATCTTGTCCATTTTTTTGTAATCGCGCACCGAGGCGATTATGGTGACAAGATTTAGCGTGGAGCCGTAGCTGAGCATCAGCTCCTGCTGGATGTCGTAGGCGTTGTTTTCGTAGATGTCTACGATGATGATCTGCATGGGATTGTATCTGGCGATCTGGCGAACCAGCTCGCTGCCGATGGAGCCGCCGCCGCCCGTTACCATGCAGACCTTGCCGGTGAGGAACCTGCCGATCTTGGCGCGGTCAAACTCGATGGGCTTTCTGCCGAGCAGATCCTCGATCTTGATCTCCTTTGCCTGCGAGATCAGCTCGTTGCCCTCGCCGAACAGCAGCTCGCTGAGGTAGGGGATGACCTTGATCTTGCATTCGGTCGCGGAGCAGTAGTCGAGGATACGGCGCTTTTCCTCCTCCTCGCAGGAGGGGATAGCTACGATTATGTTGGTTATCCTGAGCTCCTTGCACAGCATGGGGATCTCGGGGGTGGAGCCTGCGACCTCGACGCCCAAGAGCCTCGTGTGGAGCTTGGTGGAGTCGTCGTCAATAAGACAGACCGGCTCGATGTCGGAGGAGGGATTGTTCGAGTCGTAAGCGGCGTTGTGGATCTCCGTGAGTATCATCCGCGCCGCGTTTCCGGCTCCGACGATCATCGTGCGCTCCTTGTTGTCGGCTTGTTTTACCTCGGTCAGCGTAAGGAAGGTTTTCTTGAAGGCGAAGCGGAAGAGCAGGACTCCCGCGGAGGCGATCAAATAATACAGCAGCTCAAAAGCGATGCGCGGACGCTGTACGGGCATCAGGTACAGGATGAGAAAGCCCGCGACGAAGCCCGAGGTTATGCCCAAAAAGCAGAACAGGTAATCCTTCCAGTTAAAGTAGCGCCACAGCCTCGCGTAAGAGCCGAAGCCGAGCAGGGCGAGGATGCACGTGATCAGATGGACGGCTATGGTGTAAAACAGCACCGTCGGAGAATGCGGCTGATAGAAAAACTCGCCGATCCCGTTGAAAAGCTGCAGAATATAGTTGAGCACTATTCCGCTGACAATGATGATCAATACGTCCGCAAGCATAAGCACCAGCTTGCGATAACTAAACCTTCCCACAAATATCTTCCCCTAAAAAACAAATCTCTCTGCCTGATTCAGCCGAAAACTCTCTTGGCTGCGTCGACGCTCTCCTTGGCGTCGCGGCAGTAGTAGTCGGCGCCGATCTTCATTGCGTATTCGCGCGTAAGGACCGCGCCGCCGACAAACACGACGCATTTGCTCGTGCCGTCGGGATTTTGAAGCTCGGGCGTGCGTCGGATGAGGCTGATAGTGTCCTCCATGCTCTTGAGCGTGGTGGTCATCAGCGCGCTGAGCCCGATCACGGTGATGCCGCGGCTGACGGCGGTATCGACTATGAGCTGAGGGTCTACGTCCTTGCCCAGATCGACGACCGTGTAGCCGTAGTTGTCGAGCAGCACCTTGACGATGTTTTTGCCTATGTCGTGTATATCGCCCTTTACGGTGGCGAGTATGATCTTTCCCTTGCTGACCTCGCCCTTGCCCGAGGCGTTCAGGTGACGCTTGATGACCTCGAAGCATTCCTGAGCGGCGTTTGCGCTCTGGATGAGCTGGGGCAGAAAGATCCTGCCCTTTTCAAAATCCTCGCCGACCTTATCGAGCGCCGGTATCAGCAGCTCGTTGACTATCTCCATCGCGTCCCTGCTCTGCAAAAGCTGTTCCGTGACGGCGGCGCCCTCGTTTTTGAGCCCCCTGTAAACCGCGGAGGTCAGGTCGACCGTCTTTTCCGCTTTGGGAGCCGAGGGCTTGGTGTCGTTATAGGCGGCGATGAAGTCGAGCGAGTTTTTATCAAAGCCCGCAAGCACCCTGTAGGCGCGCACCGCGCCGGTCATGGCGGGCAGATTCGGGTTCATTATCGGCAGGTCGAGCCCTTCCTCGAGCGCCATCGTCAGAAAGGTGCTGTTGACGAGCTCGCGGTTCGGCAGTCCGAACGAGATGTTGGACACGCCCAAGCAGGTCCTGCAGCCTAACTCGGTCTTTACGCGGTGCAGGGCGCGCAGGGTCTCGCGGCAGGCGTCCTGCTCTGCCGACACGGTGAGCGTGAGGCAGTCTATGAAAACCTCGCGGCGGTCGATACCCAATGCCTCGGCGCGCTCGACTATCCTTTTTGCGATGGCAAAGCGCCCTTCGGCGGTCTTGGGTATGCCGTTTTCGTCGAGGGTCAGTCCCACAACGGCGGCGCCGTATTTTTTGACGAGCGGAAGGACGGAGGCGAGGCTTTTCTCCTCGCCGTTGACCGAGTTCACGATCGGCTTGCCGTTGTAGCGGCGCAGTCCCGCCTCAAGCACGGCGGGCTTGGTGGAATCTATCTGCAGCGGCGCGTCGCACACGCTCTGTATCGAGGTGAGCGCGCGAACCATCATGCGAGCCTCGTCGATCTCGGGATGACCGACGTTGACGTCGAGTATCTCGGCGCCGCCCTCGACCTGGCTGAGCGCCTGGGTGAGGATGTAGTCGAGGTCGTCGTTGACGAGAGCCTGCTGAAAAGCTTTTTTGCCGGTGGGGTTGATCCGCTCGCCGATGATACGCGGACGGTCGATCTCGACCACGGTGCTCGCGCTGCATACGCAGGCTCCGGCTTCCTTGGGAACGGGGACATAGCTTCTGTCCGCGAGCATGGCTTTCAGCTCGGAGATATACTCCGGGGTGGTGCCGCAGCAGCCTCCGACGTACCTGACGCCGTATTTGAGCAGCTCCGAGACGCATTCCGCAAAGCGCTTCGGAGAGATGTTGTATTCGTTGCTGTTGGGGTCGGGCAGTCCCGCGTTCGCCTTTACTATCAGCGGCAGGTCGGTGAAGCGGGTCAGCTCGGCGACGACGCCCTCGAGCTCGTCGGGTCCGAGCGAGCAGTTGACGCCGAGAGCGTCAACGCCCAGTCCGCTGAGCGTAAGCGCGGCGGCAGCCGGAGAAACGCCCGTAAAGGTGCGTCCGTCGCGCTCAAAGGTCATGGTGGCGAGTATCGGCTTGTCGCAGTTTTCCTTAGCGGCGAGCACAGCCGCCTTTAGCTCATAGAGGTCGGTCATCGTCTCGAGGACGATCAGATCCGCGTCCTGTCCCGCGATGATCTGCTGCTTAAAGTAGTCGTAAGCCTCGTCAAAGCGCAGCGAGCCCGCGGGCTCGAGCAGCATTCCGATCGGACCGACGTCCAGCGCGACAAGCGCCCTGCCCTCGGCGGCGGATTTGGCGTTTCGGACGCCTGCGCGGATTATCTCCTCCACGCTGAAGCCGCTGTCGGCAAGCTTGTAGGCGTTCGCGCCGAAGGTGTTGGCGTATATTATTTGCGAGCCCGCCTCGATGTAGGCTCGGTGGAACGAGGCTATGAGGTCGGGTTCGGTGATATTCAGGGTCTCGGGAGAATGGCGGTATTCGGCTCCGCTCTTTTGGATGAGGGTGCCCATAGCGCCGTCAAGCAGCACAAATCCGTTTGTGCCGGTCAGCTTTTCAAAATCCACAGTGTTCTCCGTTCCGTCTGTAGCGACAGGTGTTTTTTAGGCTGCAAACCGCGCAGCCGCGTTTTCTTTTAGGTATGGGCTCCTTTGACAGCCCCGCGACTGCGGTCACCGACTTTGCGGGTATCAGCAGACAGCTCTCGTTCATGCTAAGTCCGATCCTTCTCGGAGCGTCCAGCATGGTCAAAAAGGTTTTTTGAAGCTCTATCGGGTAGTCGCCGTATCCGGGGCTGAAGCGAAAGGTCAGATATTCCCCGGGATTCTCGGCGGCGATCATCTCGTCGATCATTCGGCAGACCTGCTCTATGGCGACGCTTGCGAGGCTGTCGAGCACGACGGCACGCGCCATGTCGGACACCTGAGCGATGCGTATAAGCCTGTCCGCCTGAGCGCCGAGGGTGGCGCAGAGCATCACGGCGCGGTCGCAGCCCTCAAGGTGCCGCCTGATGTCCTCGCCGCGCATTATCTCCTCACACGGCAGAGCTACGGTGATGCAGCGGTATTTCGGCGCGATCACCGAGAGCAGCTCGCGCTCGCAGTCGTCGATCAGAGCGTTCATCTCGTCGGTCAGCTCGATCCCCGCGCCGCCGAGGTAGCGTATCGCCTCGCCGCGGTCGAGCTTTTCGGGGAGCGTCACAGCAGGTTCCTTACCGCGGCGGTGATCTTCGCGGCGACATAGGGGTTGTTCATGGTGTACAGGTGGATGCCGTCCACGCCGTTCGAGATAAGCTCAACGATCTGCTCTACCGCGTAGGCGATGCCGGCGTCGCGCAGAGCTTCGGGCTTGCTCTCGTACTTCTGCATTATCTTTACGAATTTCGGCGGCAGGCTCGCTCCGCAGAGCGAAACCATGCGCTCGATCTGGTTTTTATTGGTAACAGGCATTATGCCCGCCTCGACCGGCACGTGTATACCGGCGATCTGAGCTCTCTCCAAAAAGCGGTAGAACACCGCGTTGTCAAAGAAGAGCTGGCTGATCAGGTGATCCGCTCCGGAGTCGATCTTCTTTTTCAGGTTCAGCACGTCGGCGATCTCGTTTTCGGCGTCGATATGACCCTCGGGATAGCATGCTCCGCTGATGTGGAAGCCGCCCTTTGACTTGATGTAGGCGCACAGGTCGCTCGCGTACAGAAAATCCGTCTGAGGCTCAACGCCCTCGACGCGGTCGCCGCGCAGAGCGAGGATGTTCTCGATGTTGTGCGCTCTGAAATCACTGAGCGTCTCGTCGATCATCTCGCGGGTGCTGTTTACGCAGGTGAGGTGGGCGACGGATTCCACACCGAGCTCGTTTTTGATTTTGGAGGCGATCTCGCAGGTGCGGCTGTGTCCGAGGGTGCCGCCGGCGCCGTAGGTCACGCTGACGAAATCGGGCTTGAGCGCGCAGATCTCCTCGAGCTTGCTGAAAACCGACTCGATCGGCGAGGTTTTTTTGGGAGGGAATACCTCAAAGGACAGGATCGTCCTCTTGTTCTGTTCAAAGATAGACGTTATTTTCATGGCGTTTACCTTTCGCTATTTAAAATACTCTTTTCATTATAACATGAAAAGATCAAAATGACAAGGTGTTTTATTGGAAGAAACACGTCAATCTAATTTTGTAATAAGATTGTAACATCAATAAGAACAACAAAATTATTGATGAAGTTAGCAAGGTTAGCAATATTGAAAAGATTGCGCTT
>CACWKB010000051.1 GCA_902761375.1 uncultured Ruminococcus sp.
GTTGATGAACCTTGTGAAGAAGGGGATCTGAGGATGCTCGGGATCGCTGAGCATATAGGGCAGGTTCTCGATTATCTGCGGTATGCCGACCCTTGTGAATGTGAAGATCAGGAACACCGCCGCCAGAGCCGCTGCGCCGATGGTGAAGAACAAAAAGCTCTTGGGCGCGAACAGCCTGCTTTTGAGGACGAAGCTGAGCTCCTTTTTGCGCAGCAGAAAATGCACCAGCGTGCAGATGCCGTACAGCGCCCAGACGAAGATCAGATAGGGGTTGCACAGCACAGCGCCCGCGAAGCAGAGACCGCTGAATATCATCGAGAGCTTTTTGTCGTAGTCAGCCGTTGCCGCGAGCACTCCTGCGACCGTCACCAGCTCCAGTCCCATCGAGTCATAGCTCATCGCCATGATGTTGTAGGGGACGAAGAGATAGTAGAATACGCAGGCGAATACGGAGAGGTAACCGTATTTTCTAAGCCGTGTGTAGATCAGCACGGCAGCCGCAGTATGGAACAGCAGATAGCAGACGCGAGCCGCGAGCATGATGCCCTCGGTCGAGCCCGTAAAGGTGGTAAACAGCCACACGAAGGGCAGAGTCAAAAAGCCAAGCCCGAAAGCTGCGACAGGTGCCACTCGTCGGCAAACATCGCGTCGCCTAAGGTCAGGCGGTGAGGTATGGTCAGGTAGAACGCCTCGTCGTTGCCGCCGAAGCCGTAGCTGAGCTTCCAGACCGAGAACGCGAGCGCGCCGACCATCAGGGCGATGAACAGGACGTCCTGCCACTTGTCCTTGTCCTTGCGCAGCCGCTGCTTCTTGATGTATTCGATCAGCGCGTCAATCAGGCGCAGTATTCCCGCCGCAAGCAGGTTCAGCAGCGCCGAGAGCGCCGCGGAGCAGATGAAGCAAAGCGGCACGGTCAGGAAATAGAAGGGTAGGCGGTCGACCATCACGGGGACTTTGGCGCACAGCTCCTTGTAGATGATCGAGTCGAAAATAAACGAGAGCAGATAGATGCCCAGCGCCCAGTCCGATATCTTCCAAAGCACCAGCTTGACGCCCGGATGCCAGCTTTTGGTTTTGATCCGGGTGAGCATGATGAACAGCAGCGTGGACAGGATGCAGGGGCCGAAGCCGTACCAGTAAACATACGTGCTCGACTTGAAGGTGGTGTTGTAGCTGCGGAACCAGCTGAAGCTGCCGATAAGGAACAGCGAGACCGCGAACATCACGGCGACGGTGCCGGTCTTGAGCTTAACGCCGTGTTTGCGGATATAAGCGCCGATGAAGTAGTAGGTGACGGGGTAGACGCCCATCCACCACGCCGGGACAAGCTTTTGATAGGTGTCGTTCTCGGTCGGGGTCGTCCACCAGGTCGCGGTGTCAAAGTTGAAGATATTGAACACCGTGGGGATCATCGTCAGGAAAATGAAGGTTGCGACGAGCACCTGCTGCTGACGTTTTGATTTCAGCTTGTTGAAGGCGAGGTTCAAAAACGGCGCGATCAGGAACAGCCCGATGTACATCTCGATGTACCACGAGTAGTTAGCGCCCGTAAAATCCAGCGTTTGGAGAAGAAACTTTTTGAACTCCAAATCGCCCGAATCCTTGACCGCGGTGAACAGCGTTTTCAGGTCGAAGCTGTAAAACGCTTCGTAGGCGACTGAGTTGTTGTGGACCGCCTTGAAGAGTATGCAGGCGATCGTCGCCAGCACGAACAGCACAAGCGTCTTGCGTATACCCTTGTAATAGCCCGCGCTGAGCTCTTTTTTGCTCATCAGATAGCCTGTAAGGATCATGAACATCGGAACGCATACTCCGAACAGCGTCCTCATCATGACCATTATGTACATCTGAGGACCCAACTGCTCGTTTACGGTTTCGCTGTAGAAGCCGTTGTGCAGGAAAAAGTGAACGGACAATACCGTGAACACCGCGACGATCCGCGTGATGTCAAGCGCGGTATCGCGCCGTTCGAGTCGTTTTAAGTCCATGCTTTCACTCCTTTGAAAAACATCTTTTTTAATAATATCATATTATTCGATCACGGAACGCATAACGCCCTCCGTGTCCTGAAATTCGGTTTTTAGGTTCAATCCTCAAGGAACTCCTCGACGATGAATCGCGGTCTGCGTTTGACCTCGAGGTAGATCTTTCCGATGTACTCGCCTATGATGCCAATAGCCAAAAGCTGGAGACCGCCTAAAGCCCAGATCGAGCTCAGCGTGCTTGCCCAGCCGCTTACCGTCCAGCCGGCGCAGAAGGCGATGATGGAATAGACGATCATCACAAGGCTGATGAGGAAGATGATGAGACCCAGCCACGTGATAATGCGGATGGGCTGAATGCTCATCGAGGTGATGCCCTCCCAGGCGAGCGCGAGCATTTTCTTGAGCGGATACTTGCTCTCGCCGGCGAGACGCTCGGATCTCTCATACTTTACGATCTCGGACTTGTAGCCGATGAGCGGAACCATTCCGCGCAGGAAGATGTTGGTCTCCTTGTAGTGCGAGAACGCCTCGAGCGCGCGGCGGCTCATAAGGCGGAAGTCCGCGTGATTGAAGATTACCTTTGCGCCCATGTGATTGAGTATCTTGTAGAACGCCTCGGCGGTAAAGCGCTTGAAGAAGGTGTCGGTGGCGCGCTTTGAGCGCACGCCGTAGACCACGTCGCAGCCCTCCTCATAGCGCGCGACCATCTCGTCAAAGACGTTGATGTCGTCCTGAAGGTCGGCGTCTATCGAGATGACCGCGTCAGCCTTGTCGCGCAGGGTCATCAGTCCGCAGAGCAGGGCGTTCTGGTGACCGCGGTTGCGGCTGAGCTTGATGCCCTGAAAAACAGGGTTTTCGTCGTGAAGCTCGGTGATTATCCGCCATGTCCTGTCCTTGGAGCCGTCGTCGATAAAAACGATCTTGCTGTCATAGGTGATCTTTCCCTCAGCCATCATATCCTCGTATTTTTTCAGCAGCTTGCCCGCCGAATCTCTGAGGACCTCTTCCTCGTTATAGCAGGGGATGGCTAAATATAACTTTGTCATAGTAAACTCCTTTTAGCTCGGCGAATACACCGCCGTGAATACACATTATATATAATAGCTTTTCTTTGGCGAAATGTCAAGGAACGAGGCGGTAAAGAGTAAAATTTTGTAAAAAATAAAAATTTCCTCTTGTAAACAACCGCCGACTGTATTATAATAAAGAAGAGCATAAACACATAAAACTCCATGGAGGTAGACATATGGTACAGAATGTTATGGAAGACATCATCAAAGCCATCGAGGAAGACCGTCGGAAGAATCAAGAAAGCGGCGAGCAGAAGGCTATCGCCGTTCTCACCAGCGGCGGCGACGCTCCCGGAATGAACGCAGCCGTCCGCGCGGTAGTCCGTGCCGGCATCAATATGGGCATGAGGGTCTACGGTGTATACCGCGGCTACAACGGTCTGCTCAACGGCGATATCAAGGAGCTCAATCTGCGCAGCGTGTCCGATATCATCGGCAACGGCGGAACCAAGCTTTTCACCGCCCGCAGCGAGGAGTTCAAGAAGAAGGAAAATCAGGAAAAGGCTGCCGAGTTCTGCCGCAGCGTGGGAATCAACGGCGTCGTTGTTATCGGCGGCGACGGCTCCTTCCGCGGCGCGCGCGCACTTACCGCCGCCGGAATCAACTGCATCGGCGTCCCCGGCACCATCGACAACGATATCGCCTGCTCAGAATACACGGTAGGCTTTGACACCGCAATGAACACCGCGCTCCAGATGGTCGACCGCATCCGCGACACCGCGCAGTCCCACGACCGCTGCTCCATCGTTGAGGTTATGGGCAGACGCTGCGGCGACATCGCCCTGCAGACCGGTATCGCAACCGGCGCGACCGCGATCCTCGTTCCCGAGGTTCGCTACAACATCGAGCGCGACGTCATCCAGAGGATCTTAGACACCCAAAAGACCGGCAAGCAGCACTTCATCGTCGTTGTCGCCGAGGGCGTCGGCGGCGTTAGAGACCTCGCCAAGTACATCGAGCAGCGCCTCGGCATCGAAGCGAGAGCCACCATCCTCGGTCACGTACAGCGCGGCGGTTCTCCGACCCTGCGCGACCGCGTAGTAGCCAGCCAGATGGGCTACCACGCCGTATCGCTGCTCAACAAGGGAATCGGCAACCGCGTCGTCGTTATGCAGGGCGGCAAGATCACCGACCTCGACATCAACGAGGCTCTTGATATGGAGCGCGTATTTGACTTCAACCTCTACAAGGTCGCAATGTCGATCTCTATCTGATATTATTTTTCCGGTAACAAGGGCGGACTCGGTTCGCCCTTGATTTTTTCAGAGGAAGCGGCGCCGTGACGGGATATCCGGCGCGCCAGAAAGGACAACACCATGCTTTCCGATATGCAACGTCTTTCAAAGGGACTGATAATCTATTCCGTCCTGCTCTCAGATTATGAAAAATTGGATTTCAAAAACGACGCGCTCGCGGGCGTGCGCGCAAATTACTTCAATTCCCGCTGCTATCCCCAGGAGGATCGCACCGAGGTGCTGCTCGACGAGCGTATGTATTACCTCAATTACTCGATGCGCGAGGATTGGCCGCTGCTCTGGAAGATGACCCGTGACAAGCGCCCCTATCAGACCGTGACCCGCCTCGGCGAGTCCTACTGTGTGCTCAGCTACGGCGACAACGGCTTGGTATTCAAAAAGCAGTTCTTTGACCGCGACCACAACTGGCTGCGCAGCGAGTATTACGACCCCGAGCGAGAGGGCGTGCTGTGCGGCTCGGTCGCGCTGAAAATGCACAACGGGATAGCCGTGCTGACTGCCGAGACCATATCGCCGGAGGGCGGGCGCGTTCGCAGAAGGCTCTATCCGAGCAAGGCTCAGCCCTCAAAGAGATGCGCCGGACTGGTCTATTCCAACTGCGGAATGGTTTGGTACGATACCGACTTCGCCCCCGAGGATCAGGAGGAGACCGCCGCCGCTGAGGGCGCGGGCTTCGGGCTGACTCCCGAGGATTTCACTGCCGACAGAGAGGAGAGGCTCGAGCTTCGCTCCGCCGAATATCTCACCGCCGAGGCGTGCCGCGAGTCTGTGAGCGAGCCTCAGCCCGAGGAGGAAAAGCCGTATTCGGCATATGACAAGATCGAGCGCATACTTTACGAGGCGCACAAGACGAATAAAAACCTGTTCGGGGAGCTTGCCGATTACTCTGAGGACGAGCCCGACGAAAAGGAGCCCGAGACGACCGAGTCTGAGCCCGAGGAGGAGTCTGTCACAGATACTCCCGAGCCCGAGAAGCCTGCAGCAGAGGAAACCGAAGAGGCTGCCGAGCCTGCTGTGCCCGAGGAGCCGGTGCTTGAGATCGCCTCCGAGCCGGAGCCCGACCGCGAGATCGTGACCGAGAACGGCGCTTATTCCTATTACGGAGCGCTTGATGAGAACGGCGGGCGCACGGGACGCGGCAGGACAGCCGCGCCGGGAGGAGCGACCTCCTACGACGGCGAATACCTCGAGGACAAGCGTCACGGCTTCGGCGTATGCTATTACCGCGACGGCTCGCCCAACTACATCGGCGGCTGGAATATGGGAGCGCGCTGCGGAAGCGGCGTAGGCTACCGCCGCAGCGACGGCACCCTTCATGTCGGACGCTGGGAGAACAACAAGCCCGAGGGCGTCGGAGCGCGCTTTGACAGCGAGGGCGGTTTCATCGAGGCGGCGATGTATTCCGGCGGTGTCAAAAACGGCAAGAGCCTATCCTTTGACAGCGACGGCAGCGTGGTGATCGGCTACTGGAGGAACGGCGAGCTGGTCGGTGAGCGCACGATAACGGATGCTGTTGAGACGGAGGAGCCATGGACGATCTGAAAAACACGCTGATTACAATCGGCAGCAACGCGCTGCTGTTCCTGCTCGTGCTTGCCGCCGGGATCGGCGCGGCGAAAATACTCACATTTGCGCTCAAAAAAATATTCATTCGCGCCAAGGGCGAGAAAACCGCAAAGACCTTTTTGCTCTCCTGCGCGAGCGTGCTGCTCTATACGGCGGCTGTGCTGCTTGCGCTCTCCGTGGTGGGCGTGGACGTGACCTCGATAGTCACCGCGGCAGGCGTCGCCTCCGTGGTCGCGGGTCTCGCGCTGCAGAACACCCTCTCTAATCTCGTGAGCGGCTTTATCCTGCTCGCCTCAAAGCCCTTTTCCGCCGGCGATCTGATCGAGTTCGACGGCTACGAGGGCTATGTGGAAAGCGTGAACGTGTTTTTCACCACGCTCAGGCAGTTTGACAACAAGATCGTCAAGATACCCAACTCGCGCCTGACCTCGAACGATGTGGTCAATTGCTCTGCGGGCGAAACACGGCGCGTCAAGGCGACCTTTACGGTGAGCTATGACGATAACCTGACAAAGGTCAAAAGCGTGATATACGGCGTTATAGCCAAAGACAGACGCATTCTGACAAGCCCGGAGCCGTCCGTGCTGATTGGAGAGCATCTCGACAGCGGCGTGCGCGTGATAGTTCTGGCATGGGGAAAAACCGAGGACTACTACGGCATATACCACGGTCTCCAGGAGGCGGTCAAGCTCGCCTTTGACGAGAACGGAATAACCATCCCTTATCCGCACGTGGAGATAGTGGACGGTGATAAGACAGATAAAGCCAAAACACAGGACGCATAAAATCAAAAAAACAGCCAATACTAACGGTGTCGCTTCGGCGGCGCCATTTTTTTATAAGGATTGAAGACTATGAAAAAGCTAATAGGAATTCTGTGCGGCGCTGCGCTGCTGTCGGCTGCCTTTACGGGCTGCGGCATGGCTAAAAACGCGACCTCAACCGTCTCCGAGGTAGCCTCAGACGCGGTTTCGGGAGCCGGCAAGGTCGTGGACGACATAGGCGACGGCGCGAACAGCATCGTTTCTTCGGCGGGCAGCGACGCCCAAGACATCATGGACGGCGACGGAGGCTCCGTTACCGACGACGACGGCATCATCGGCAACGACGACGGCGACGGCGAGATCGAGTCCACCGCCGATATCTCAGACGAGGTCATGTAACGCTGTTTTCAAATCGACCCCTTTATCATCCGCCGCGCAAAACTCACAATAACGGCGCCGATTTTTCGGTATACGTCGTTTTCCCCCGTGTTCTGCGCAAGGCATTTTGACTTGAAAACGGCAAAAAACCAATGCGGACTTCGCAAAAGAAGCCCGCATTGGTTTTTTAAAAATTATCATCCGTTTGCGACCTCAAGCTCTGTTTTGAGCCTGCTGATTATCTTCTTCTCGAGCCGCGAGATGTAGGACTGCGAGATACCGAGCAGGTCGGCGACCTGCTTTTGGGTGTGCTCTCTGTTTCCTCCGAGCCCGAATCTGAGCTCCATTATCCTGCACTCACGCTCGTTTAGGCGCGACACGGCGGCTCTCACCAGCCTGCGCTCGGCCTCGGCCTCGAGGTCGAGGTTGACCTCGTCGGGGTCGCTTCCGAGCACGTCGCAGAGCAAAAGCTCGTTGCCGTCGCAGTCTGTGTTGAGCGGCTCGTCGATCGAGACCTCGTTTTTGAGCTGCGCCGATTTGCGCAGGAACATAAGTATCTCATTCTCGATGCACCGCGAAGCGTAGGTTGCGAGCTTGATGTTCTTTTCGGGCGAAAAGGTGTTCACCGCCTTTATCAGCCCGATAGTGCCGATCGAGATCAAATCCTCCGCGCCCGCTCCGGGGCTCTCAAACTTCTTGGCGATGTAGACCACCAGCCTCAGATTCCGCACGATCAGCAGCTCGCGCGCCGATTCGTCGCCCTGCCTTATGCGCTCTATCACCTGAGCCTCCTCGCTCCTGCTCAGCGGCGGCGGCAGCGAGTCGCTTCCGTTGATGTAAAAAACCTCGCCGCTCACGCAGAGCAGTCTCCGTATTCTTTCGATTAGCTTCAGCATGTGGATCCCTCTCATCATGTATTTCGTTCAAGACGAGCGAAGGCACGATCGCCTTGACCTCTCCCTTCAGAGCGCCCTCGCAGACGCCGAGATACATTTTTTCTCTTATCTCGGCGCCGTCGATGAGTACGCGGTCGATGGGATATCCGCGCAGCATACCGCTTCCTCCCAGGCTCTCAAAGGGGATCAAACGTATTGTATCACCGTTCGGGCGCAGATCCTGTAGTATTTCCGCCTCTGCGATTATCACGGGCTTTCCCGAGAACGGCTCCCTCAGCGCGCAGCCCGTGTCAGCGAGGGCGGCAAAGGACAGCGTTGTGCCGCAAATCGTGATTTCCGCGTTACAAATCCTTTTTCCACAGTCGTCCTTCGTCAGCCTTTTTATGATTCGCAGCATATAATAACAGAGAAGGGTAAGAATAATAAAGAGAACGGGAGAAATGTTAAAGTATACGACGTCGTTGTAGACGGCGAGCCCCTTTGGTCTGAACGCGGAGTACAGGAATATCATGCTGCCGCTGAACAGAAACGACAGCCCGAAGTATACTGCGAGTCGCTTGATAAACCGCTTTGCCCCTCCGAAGCCGAACGCCGTCAGCACTATCGCCGCGGCGAGCGCGAGGTCGAGCGGCAGATTGAGCCAAAACGGCAGACTCGGCAGAAGCGCCGCGAGGCTTCCGACCCCGCCCGCGGCGGCTCCGAGCAGCAGCCTGTAAAACGGCGCGCGGATATGCAGCAGGCTTTTTGTTGCACTCAGCAGTATGAAGTCGATAAACAGATTCACCGCGATCAGAACATCGACGTAAACGGTTCGCACAGGTAATCCGCCCCCTTCGGTGTGTTTGTTCCATTATGCCACACCGAGCGAATAAACAATGTCATAATCTGTACGGGAGGTAAAAAATGCTTTTGGGGATCATCATCGGCACCTTCGCGGGCGCCTTCCTCGGCGTCGCCCTGATGTGTCTGCTCTACTACAGCAGAGGATGAAAAAACCGTGCGCTCGATTTGAGCGCACGGTTTTTTATATGGCTGAATCATTAAATTAACTCGGACTGCCGATCCTTTTACATCTCGGTGTTTCTGATTCCGAGGAAGAGCAGCGCGAGCATTCCGGTGCCGACGTGGGAGCCGATCACGGGACCGAGCTCGAGGATCTTGACCTCCTTGCAGAAGCCCTTGACCGCCTTTTTGAGCTCCTTGGCTCCCTCGGGGTTGTCCGCGTGGGCGATAAAGATGGTCTCCTTCTTCATGTCGTCCGCGTCGCGCTTAAGCTTGCTGACGAGCGCGTCTACAACATTGCTCTTGCCGCGGATCTTTCCGACGTTAACGAGCTTGCCGGTCTTATCGACGCTGATCAGCGGCTTGATCTGCAGCGCCTTGCCGAAGGTCGCGGCTACGGACGAGATCCTGCCGCCCTTTTTGAGCTGGTCGAGGTCGTCCACAACGAACCAGTGGCAGATCCTCTGCTTGTAATCCTCAATAAAGCGCGCCACCTCGTCGATGGAAGCGCCCGCCTTGTATTTCAAGCCCGCCTTATACACCAGATAGCCGAGTCCGGCGGAGTCGCAGCAGGAGTCGATCACCCTGATCTTGCGCTTGGGATATTTTTCGCGCAGCTCCTTGACGGCTATCATGCAGGTGTTGAAGGTGCCGCTCAGTCCGGTGGGTATGCCGGTGTAGAGCACGTCCTTGCCCGCCTTGAGATACGGCTCGAAGCTGTTCATAAAGACGTCGTAATTGATCTGAGTGGTCTTGGGATAAGCGCCCTCGCGGATCTTTCCGTAGAACTCCTCGAGGCTCATCATTCTGCAGTCGGGGTAGTGCAGGTAGCAGTTCTCCTCGATCTGAAATTCCATCGGGATAACCTCTACGCCTATTTCGTCAACCTGAGCCTCGGTGAGGTCGCAGGAGGCGTCGGTCATAAATACATAATCCATAATGTACCTCCTATTAGTTTTGATAACGCTTATATTCTATCAAAATACAGCGCAAAAGTCAACCGTATATGCTGCGCCCGGTCATTTTTCTTCATGACGGGGCATATATATTCGGGGGAGGGATGGCGATGAACTGCAGACTCAGCGAGCTGCGCCGCAAGGAAGTCATAAGCGCAGTGGACGGCGTCAGGATAGGTTACATCGACGATGTTATAGTGGATACAAAAACCGCTTCCATTGTAGAATATTTGGACGATTTTTCTTCTTCGGAATATTCGGGAAATGTGAGGATTATATTATTCCGTGGGAGAAAATTGACCTGATAGGGGAGGATGCCGTCATCATTTCCTGCAAAACGCCGAAACCGGAAAAAAGGCGTAAAAAACGGCTATTTAATGGGAAAAATTGAAATTTTTTGATTTTCTACCCATTCGGCAGTATAAACTATTAAAAGAATTAAAATTTATAGATATTGCACAAAGTATAATTTTTTAACGCAATTAAAAATCGAGTTATTACAAAATGATTACAAAAATTACAGCTGATTTCGGAGAGGGGCACTTGCAATTTGTCAGAAAGTGTGTTTTAATACACTTGAAATTGTGTGTTTGATAAAATTTATACGAACGAAGACGAGGCTCTCCGGCTAAGACGGGCGCGCGTATACCTTATATACGCCCGCGGGGACGCCTAAATCAAAGGGAGGACAAATTTTTGAGAGCGACAAACCATAAGCATTACAGAACTGATGAGACCGCGGCAAAGAGATCCGCGGGTGCGGAAAAATCCGTAAAAGCACGCAAGGCAGTCAAGCCTTTATCCTTTGCAATAGCGCTGGCGGTCGCGGCAGCGGCGTTGATAATTCCCACAACGACCCTTGCCCCCGACGTTGACGCTTACGAGGACAGCAAAACGGCGTCCTTAGCGGTTGGCGGAGTAGATACCTTCTCCAACGTGATCAAATCCAACTGTGTCGAGATCGTCGCAACTTCCGAAGCTGTTTCTGCCGCAGTGACCGCAGAGGCGGTTCAGGAAACCACCGAAAAAGTCAATACCGAAGCAGAAGCCGAATCCGAGAATGAAACGGAGACCGAATCCTCAAAGACAGAGGAGGTCAGCGAGACCGAGAGCGAGTCTCAGACCGAGGAGATCAGCTATGACAGCGAGGAGTCCTCGACCTACGAGAGCAGCTCGGCTTCGACCGTAAAGACCTCGAGCAGCTCCTCGAGCACCACCAAGAAGTCGTCGAGCTCATCGAGCACCACAAAGAAATCGTCGAGCTCGTCGGGCTCCAAGAAAAAGAGCAGCTCAAGCTCATCTTCTTCGTCCGGCTCCGGCAGCTCAAGCTCTTCTTCAAGCTCATACAGCGCCTACACCGGCGATGTACTTCTTTACATCGGCAATCCCGACTACAGCTACAGCCCCTCATATGTGAGCCTTTCCTCTTACGACAGAGCGAAGCTCGAAAGACTCGTTATGGGCGAGGCAGGTACAATGGGCTTCACCGGCTGCGCCCTTGTTGCACAGTCCATCCGTGACGCCATGAACCTTTCGGGAACATCATCAATCGATCGCATAATTTCAGAGTATCAGTACTTCGGTTCGACCTCGATCGAGCCCAACTCGGACGTACTGAACGCCGTATCCTTTATCTTTGACCAGAACGGCTCGGCGGTTCAGCACAGGGTGCTTTGCTTCTATATCGGCTACAGCTCGTGGCACGAGACCCAGACCTTCATCACCGAATACGACGGCGTAAGATTCTTCGACCTCGTTTACGCGTGATCGGAAGCATAAAAAGTTTAAAAAGAAATCAAGTGTTTTGCAAAAAGCACTTGATTTTTTTGTTTTATATGGTATAATATATAAGCATTTCGCACGTCAGCGCTTGCCGAGAGGTGGTCGTTTTATGAAAAACGGCTTTGTGTTCGGCAAAATTCAAAGCGCGGCGGAGGTTTTAACCTAAGGAGGAAATACAAATGGCAGTAGTTTCTATGAAACAGCTCCTGGAGGCCGGCGTACACTTCGGTCACCAGACCAGAAGATGGAACCCCAAGATGGCGGAGTACATCTTCA
>CACWKB010000052.1 GCA_902761375.1 uncultured Ruminococcus sp.
AAGTTTGGCGTAAATGGCGTAAATCCGAGACATCGCAACTCTCGAAACCCGCATAAACACTGGGGTTTTGGGGTGTTACTTATCTAAGGATTTCATTGTAGGGAACAGGAGCACGTCTCTGATCGCGGCGGAGTCGGTTAGGAGCATTACGAGACGGTCGATGCCGTAGCCGATGCCGCCTGTGGGAGGCATTCCGATCTCGAGGGCATTTAAAAAGTCCTCGTCGGTGGTGTTGGCTTCCTCGTCGCCCTGTGCGAGCAGCGCCTCCTGCGCCTTGAAGCGCTCGCGCTGGTCGATGGGATCGTTGAGCTCGGAGTAGGCGTTGCACATCTCCCAGCCGTTCATAAACAGCTCAAAGCGCTCAACATAGGCGGGATCCTCCGGCTTTTTCTTGGTGAGCGGAGATATCTCGATCGGATGATCCATGACAAAGGTCGGCTGGAGCATGTGCTCCTCGGCAAAGGTCTCGAAGAAAAGATTGATAATGTCGCCCTTTTTGTGGCGCTCCTCAAACTCAACGCCCTTTTCCTTGGCGATCGCCTTCGCCTCGTCGTCGGACTTGATCTCGTTAAAATCAACGCCGGAGTATTTCTTTACGGCGTCTACCATCGTGATCCGCTCAAAGGGCTTGCCGAGATCCATCTCGAGCTCGCCGTATTTGATTTTTGTAGTGCCGAGCACCTCCTGAGCGACGTGGCGGAACATATTCTCGGTCAGATCCATCATGCCGTGGTAGTCGGTGTACGCCTGATAGAGCTCCATCAGGGTGAACTCGGGGTTGTGGCGGGTGTCGACGCCCTCGTTGCGGAATACCCTGCCGATCTCATAGACGCGCTCCAAGCCGCCCACGATCAGGCGCTTGAGGTACAGTTCCAGCGAAATGCGGAGCTTCAGATCCTCGTCGAGCGCGTTGAAGTGGGTCATAAAGGGTCTTGCCGCCGCGCCGCCGGCGTTGGCGACGAGCATCGGGGTCTCGACCTCCATGAAGCCCTGAGAGTCAAGATAGCGGCGGATGCTGCTGATGATCTGCGAACGCTTGATAAAGGTGTCCTTTACCTCGGGGTTCATTATAAGATCGACGTAGCGCTGACGGTAGCGCAGGTCGGTGTTGGTCAGTCCGTGGTATTTCTCGGGAAGAGGCTTCAGTGACTTCGAGAGCAGGCGAACGGCGGTCGCGTGGATCGAGATCTCACCCATCTGAGTGCGGAACACAAAGCCGGTGACCTCGGCGATGTCGCCGATATCCCACTTTTTCAGGAAGCCGTACTCCTCCTCGCCCAAATCGTCGTACTTGGCGAAGATCTGGATCTTGCCCGACTTGTCGTGCAGATCAAGAAAGCTCACCTTGCCCTTGCCGCGCTTGGACATTATCCTGCCGGCGACGCAGACTGTCTTGTTCTCATATTCCTCAAAGTTGTTTTTTACGGTTTCGGTCAGCACGTTGCGGTTGCCGGTGGTGATGACAAAGGGGTCGCGTCCCGCTTGGCGCAGGGCTTCGAGCTTGTCATAGCGCGCCTGAATAACGTCGCTGCTGTTTGCCTTCTGAGGCTTCTGGCTCATATTTTTACTTCCTTCCATGTATTTTACTTGGAAATCTCGAGGAGCTTGATGCCGACGACACCGCCGGGAGTCTCGACCTCTACCACGTCGCCGACGCACTTGTCCATCAGCGCCGCGCCGATCGGGGACTCGTCGGAGATCCTGCCCTCAGCAGGGTTTGCCTCGTTGGAGCCGGAGCCGACGATGGTGTAGGTAGCGCGGGTTCCGGTGGCGATCATCTCTACCGTGACGACGGAGGTGAGGTGAACGCGCTCGTTCGAGGTGTTGGATTCGTCGATGAGCACATAGGTCTTGAGGATCGCCTCGATAGTGGTGATGCGCGCCTCCATGATCGCCTGCTCGTTCTTAGCGTCGTCGTATTCGCTGTTCTCGGAGAGGTCGCCGAACGAACGCGCGACCTTGATTTTCTCGGCGATCTCCTTGCGCTTGATCTCGGTGAGGTATTTGTACTCTTCCTCTAACTTACGAAGTCCTTCTGCTGTGAGCATTGTTTGCTTGACTGCCATATTTAATCATCCTCTTTCTTAAATGTCAACGGGAAAGACCCCGTGAAAAATGCATTACATACACTTAGATATTATATTCTAAACGATCGGAAATGTCAAGAAAAAACATACCTTGAGCTCACCGCGGAATCGAGCGCCGCGGCAAGGGAGGCGACAGTCTGAGTGCCGATGCGGTTGCCGCAGGAGAGCGGTACGATGGAGCCGAGCTCATACTGCCCTCCGAGGGTGTAGAGCGCGGAGCAGAAATACTCCTCGCTCAGCTCGTCCGGCTTCAGCTCCGCGAAGCCCTTAGGCATTTTAAAGCTGTACGAGGTGTAGACCGTTCCCCCTGCCCTCTCGCGCGGCTCGCCGACGGTCAGGGTTATGCAGGACGCGCCGAGCGGCAGAGGCTGCGCTATGTTTGAGGGCGCGAGCACAAAATCACGGTCGCTCAGCTCGTCGATACGCGAGGTGATGACCGAGGACGCGCCCATGTCCTCGAGCGCGCGCCTTGCGGCGAGGGCATAGCGGTCCGCGCGGCAGGTCACCGCCTTGACGTCGCAGCAGCACTCGAGAGCGCACGTCAGAATATCCGTCGCTATCGCTCCGGGATCGTATATCCCGACGCGCAGCGAGGCTCCGTGCTTAGCCTCACGCAGGACAGCTAAGAACATATTGCCGCATATCCTAGACGAAAACAGCGGCGACTCAAACCTTTTGTAGCCCATATCGCGCGGCAGCGATAACGCTTCGGCGCAGAGGATACGCCTGCGCTCGGCGCCGACAGCCTTGTCCGCTCGGTCAAACGAGGGCTTGCCGCGGAAGGTCGTAAGGTTCACGCGCTTTACCGAAACGCCCCTTGCGCGCAGAAGCTCCGTCTCCGCCCTGTCCCGCCTGAATCGGTCGAGCACGCCCGCAAGACCTCGGCGGCGTTCAGCCTGACGCACCGATAAAACCGTAATCATAAAAAAACCTCCGCATAATAATGAATCACTTCATTATATGCGGAGGATATATTATTTAGAATAGGTATCAGTACTCGCTCATGGGATCGTACTTGACGCCGTCGTAGCGGCATTCAAAATGGAGGTGCGGACCTGTGGAGTGGCCTGTCGAGCCGACATAACCGATCACGTCGCCCTGGGAGACGTGCTGACCCTCGCTGACCGTGAGGCTGGTGAGGTGGGCGTAAATGGTCTCCTTACCGTTGCCGTGGTCGAGCCAGACATAGTTGCCGTAACCGCCGCCGCAGCCGCAGTTTCCGCTCTTGCCCCAGTTGTGTACGCAGTAGGAGCAGGTGTAAAGCACGGTGCCGCTTGCCGCCGCAACTACGGGAGCGCCGAAGATTCCGCCGCCGGCGATATCTATTCCGCCGTGGTAGTAGCTGGTGCGATCCTCATAGAACTGAGACGAGAGGTAATAGAAGCCCGGGCAAGGCCAAATATAGCCCGAGGTGAAGCCCGGATCATAATCGTAGTAGTTGCTGCCGGAGCCGCCGTTTGAGGGCGTATCGTCGGAGCTGCTCTGATCCTGATCCTCGTCGTCGCTGTTGTCGTCATTGCTGCTCTCAACAGGCTTGGACGTGCTGCTGCTTTGCTGCTGACGCTTCTTCTTCTCTTCCTCTGCTCTTCTCGCCGCTTCCTCGGCAGCCTTGCGCTGACGGTCCTGCTCGGCGAAATACTCGGCGATCTCCGCCTCGATCTGAGCATGCTTGCTGTTCGCGCTCGACATCTTGGCTTTGGTCGCATCGCTGGTGCTGTAGAGATTCCTCAGAACCTCCTCGTTCTCCTCGAGCAGCTTGTTGAACTCCTCAAGGTCCTTGTTGAGCGACTCCTCCTTCGCCTGGAGATCCTCTCTGTCCTTCTGAAGCTGATCCATCTGCTTGTTGATCGTCTCGACCTTCTGCTTTACGTCGGCGATCAGCTCCTTGTCGTAGCCCGAGAGGGTCTTGACGAGGTTCATCTTATCAATAAAATCGGAGAAATCCTTTGCTCCGAGCACGATCTCGAGGTCGCTGGCGCTGCCCGCCATGTAGATCACGCGCAGACGGTCGCAGAGCGCGTCGACCTGATCCTCGATCTCCTCGTTGCTCCGGTCGATGAGCTTCTGGTTCTCGGAAATGCGCTGGGTCAGCTCTGTCATCGTCTTGCGGGTCACGTTGATCTTCTCGTTGAGAGTGGTGATCTTGTTGACCAGCGCCTGACTGTACTCCTCCCCTCCTTGGACGCGATATCGGACTCGGTCTTGTCGAGCGTTGCCTGATATTCCGCGTTCTTGCGTTCAAGCTCGTCGAGCTGAGCCTGCAGCGATTCAACGCTCTCGGCTCCCGCCGTAACGACGGACGAGAGGACAGGCGCTGAGATCAGCATAGCGCACAGAAGCGCGCAAAGAATCCTTTTAAGCTTATTCATATATCCTTCAAACTCCTTTCCGGCTTACCAGCCGAGAATTTCGTTGCCTTCCATCTTGAGATACTTGCGGATCGAAATGAAGCCGCCGCAGAAGCCGACGAACAGTCCCACAAAGGTGAACGCGGCGCCGACATAGGGCAGCACGTCGATGATGGGGATAAAGTCGAACATCGACTGGGCGCTTTCGACGACCATGCCGACGAGCTGATATACCAGCGCGAGGGCGCCTGTCGCGATTATCGCGGAGATGACGCCGATGACCATACCCTCGACAAGGAACGGCAGCCGCACAAAGGCGTTAGTCGCTCCGACCGACTTCATGATGCTTATCTCAAAGCGGCGCGAGTACATCGTCGCGCGGATGGTGTTGGCGATGATAAACAACGAGATAATGATGAGGGCGGATACCACCAGAATCGAGATTATGTTGACCAGATGGCTGATCCGCGTGAGCTTGTCCGCGAAATCCTTTCGGTTGACGATCTCTCCTCGTATTTTGAGAGGTCGTGCATCACAACTATGAACGAATGGGGCAAAACGTTCTGGCGGTCGCCGATCTTGGCGAAAAGCTCGTCGCCGAGCGTCTTGCGGTACTGCTCCAACGCCTGCTCCTCGGACACAAAGGTGAGCGAGGCGACGTTGTCGATTTTTTCGATTTCTTTTCCTGTATAGATCGCTTCAAGCTGGGTGTAGCCGAGCTTGATATAAACGGTGGTCTCGTTGCTCTCGCCTACCTCGTCTACCATTTTGGAGACATTCAGCGAAAACAGCGCCGCCGCGCCTGTAAGCACCAGACAACTTATGAGCACGCCGATCGAGGCGAGGCTCATGATGCGGTTGCTCCAGACATTTTTGAAGCCCTCTTTTACAAGATAGCCAAAGCCTTTCATATCATTTTCCTTTCAGGTTCCGGGTCACACCGGCTTATGCCGCGCAAGTCGGCAAGCCGTGAACTCCCGTTAATCTTCCGGTACTATCTCGACGTTGTCGGGATAGCGGGGCGGCTCGTCCGCGTAAGCCTCGCTGAGGTTCACGAGCTGCGAGATATCGGTGAAGCCCTCCTCTTCGTCCGAAGCCTCCTCCGGCTCGGGAGCGGGGTCGGGTACGATCTCGATATCCTCCGCGGGCTGATTTGAGGACTGAGCTTCGGGCTGCTCCTGATCCTGCGCGGGCGCGGCAGAGATCGGAACTACCTCCTCGTCGTCGTAATCATACGGCTCGGCGCCGAAGTTCTCGCCGAGCAGATCGTCCGTCACATAGCCTTCCTTGGTGTCGCCGACGATCCTGCCCTTGTCGATCGAGACGACGCGCTGGTTGAACTCACGCACCAGCTCGTGCTCATGGGTGACGACAAGAACGGTGGTTCCCATCGAGTTTATCTCGCTGAGCAGCTCGATAATCTCGTGGGAGAGCTCGGGGTCGACGTTGCCGGTCGGCTCGTCGGCTACGATGATCTCGGGGTTGTTGACAAGCGCCCGGGCGAGACTGACGCGCTGCTGCTCGCCGCCCGAAAGCTCCGAGGGCTTGTTTTTGAGCTTGTCCTTCAAGCCCACGAGCCCGAGGACATAGGGAACGCGCTTCTTGATGACCGCGGAGCTCTCGCCTACCGCGCGCATCGCAAAAGCGACGTTGTCAAATACTGTCATCTTCTCGATCAGCCGGAAGTCCTGGAATACGATGCCCATGTGACGGCGCAGATACGGTACGTCGCGGCGTTTGAGCTTCGAGAGCTTCTGACCGTTGATCATGATCTCGCCCGAGGTGGGCGTTTCTTCGCGCATTATGAGCTTCAAAAAGGTACTTTTTCCCGCACCTGAGGCACCGACGATGAACACAAACTCTCCCCTGTCGATGTGCAGGGACACGTCGTGAAGGGCGTGGGTGCCGTTGGGATAGGTTTTTGAAACATTTTGAAAATCAATCATGGATAGTAATCACCTTATATTGATATTGGTAAGCGTTGATGCAAGGGTGTTCAATGCGCCGCAAGGGGCGTCGGGAATGCAATTGCATCAGGGCTTACGTGAGCCTCAAGTCGAACAAGCCAACGCCCTGAGCGCAGAAAAGCTGCGCTCAGGACAGATCATCAGCTTGAGATCAATACTTTGTGGGGCTCGCGTTGAGATATTTCTTGACCATCAGAGCTACCTTGAACACGATGGCGTCCTCAAACTCGCGCAGGTCGAGACCTGTGAGCTTCTTGATCTTCTCAAGACGGTAAACCAGCGTATTGCGGTGTACGAAAAGCTTTCTCGAGGTCTCGGAAACGTTGAGGTTGTTCTCGAAGAAGCGCTGGATGGTAAAGAGCGTCTCCTGGTCGAGGCTCTCGATGGAACCGCGCTTGAATACCTCCTTGAGGAACATCTTGCACAGGGTGGTCGGGAGCTGATAGATCAGGCGGGCGATGCCGAGGTTGTCATAGCTTACGATCGTGCGCTCGGTATCGAATACCTTGGCGACCTCAAGGGCGGACTGAGCCTCCTTGAAGGAACGAGCGAGATCCTTGATGCCGGTCACGGTGGTGCCGATGCCGACTACGCAGTGGGTGTAGAACTCGCTGGAGAGGGTATCGGAAATGGAGCTTGCGAGCTTCTCGAGGTCGCGGCTCTCGGTGTCGGGCTTGACCTCCTTGACGAGAGCGATCTCCTCCTCGTTGATGTTGATGACAAAGTCCTTGCTCTTGTCGGGGAACAGATTCTGGACGATATCGTAGGCGGAAACGTCGGTCTTGGTCGTGATCTTGATCAGCAGGCAGACGCGCGAGACCTCGCTGTTGAAGTGGAGCTCCTTCGCCTTGAGATAAATATCGCCGGGAAGAATATTGTCGAGGATCACGTTCTTGATGAAATTGGAGCGGTCGTACTTCTCGTCGTAGTACTGCTTGATGCTGGCAAACGAAACGCTGAGGAGCTGCGCGTATTTCTGGGCATACTCGTCAGTGCCCTGAACAAATACGGCATAGTCGTATTTGGCTGTGTTGCCGAAGGACTTGTAGGTATAGCCGTTGATCACAAAGGGAGCCGTCGAGCTGAGAGTCTCAGAGTTGATGCTCTCGTTGACCTCGCCGATTTTTCCGAGCTCGGAGCAGGCTATTACAACGCTTGTTTCGTCAATGACGCCGATGGTTCTGTCGATGGCATCCTTCATCTGATGCACAATACCCTGAAATAATCTGTTTGACATAGCTGTTAACCTCTTTTTTCTTCTAAATTTTGCAATTTTGATACTTCAATTGCGAAAGTTACAAAGCCCTCATATACATATTACACAAAATCGAAGAAAAAATCAAGCTTTTCTAACAAAGTTTTTAGATTATTTTTGGGGAAAACGCAGATTTTTTGTCTTATCAAACGATTTCACCGCTCCGATCAACGATAGTATGATACCTCAAAAACCTGCATCCCGCCTGAAAAAATCAGATTTTCTCAGCCGCCCCTTTTACTGTTTGTTATTATAGCACGCCAATGTGACAAAAATGTGACAGAAATGTAACAATTTCAGTGCGGCGAACGGATTCGGCAGCGAAAAAAGGGAGCCGTCCGTAAGGACAGCCCCCTGAATGATTCTACTCTTGACTTGTCAATCAGCCGCTGTATGAGCTCCAGTTGCCGTTGTCATAGATCATGTTGGGACCGGGAATATCGAGGTCGCCGGTCTGACCCTGACCGTTGTTGCTGAAGATTACGTGAGTCATTCCGTTGGGAATCTCGATGCGATAGGTGCCGTTGCCGACGCTCTGCATTTTGGTTCCGGGCCACTCCATCTCGCCGCCCTGGTTCCAGAAGTAAGCGGTAGCGTTGCCCCAGCCGTTGGTATCCTGATAGTAGACATAGTTGCCTTCTTCAATGGGATCGGTGGGATTTACCGGATCGGTGGGATATACGGGGTCTGTGGGATATACGACCGTGCCGCCGCCGGTGTACTGTCCGACCTTGCCGCTCTGTCCGGTAAGACGGACAAGATAGCTCTGAACGCGGGTAACGTCGGTGATATCTACAACGCCGTTGCCGTCGCAGTCCGCAGCGGTGAGAGCGTCTCCGGTCAGCTTGACCATATCGGCGCAGTGCTTCTGGATCTCGGTCGCGTCGGTGATGGTGATAGTGCCGTCCTGGTTAGCGTCGCCGATGAGCACGTTGCCCTCGGGAAAGGTGGGATTGGTGGGCTGAGTAGGATTGGAGCTGCCGCCCGAATAATCAACAAGCTGGTTGCCTGCCTTGAAGAGCTTGGTCTTGCCCTCGAGCGGGAGACCGGGGTCCATGTCGGCGGGATAGCGGTGCTCGGTCGCGGTCTCGCTCTCGGTGAAGATCACCAGACCCTGAGCAAACTCATCGGGTACCTCAAGCGCATAGTAGCCGGTGGAGCTGTCGCGCTGCATCTGGGTTCCGGGCCATGCCGCCATTTTGGTGTTCTCGTCAATGTAAATGTAAGCATTAACGCTTGACCAGTTGTAGGAGCTGTTGTCAAAATAGACATACTGAGCCTTGTTGGGGTCTTCCTTGGTGAAGGTGTAGGTCTGCTCCTGAGAGGTGGTAGAGCCGTCGGAAGCCTTTACCTTAACGGTGATCACGGTGTCCACGGGCTTGCCGCTGCCGATGGTGACGGTCTTGCCGTTGGTGTAGCTCTGATAAGCGCCGCCGTCGATGGAGTACTGACCGCTTGTAGCGTTGTTGTAGTTAAGGGTGATGGTGAGGGTGTCGGTCTTGAAGGAGCCGCCTGCGGGAGATACGGAAGCGCTGGGGCCTGCGGGCGCCGCGTTGTATACGACAGCTACGCCGGAGGAGTCGACGTTACCGCTGATCTTGCCGCCCGAAACGGTGAAGGTGCCGCCAGAAACCTGATCCTTGTAGGTGCCTGCTGCCATCTTGTGAGCGGTCAGGCTTACCTGTCCGCCGCCGCTGAGCTTGGAGATAACTACGCCCTTGGTGCCGCGCTCGTTATATGCGCAGCCGCTCTCGGAGGAGAGGTACTCGGTCTCGCCGTCGAAGTAGTTCTTGAACTTGTTGACCTCTGCTACCGCCTTGGACTTATAGGTGGTATTGGTGCTCGCCGCGCCCATGTTGGCAGCGGGACGGGCAAAGAACAGAGCGGTTGAGTTGGCGCGCGAGCCTACGATAGCCCAGCACTTGATAATCTTGTCATCGGAAACACCCTTGGTATTTCCGAGACCTGCGGAGCCGGAGCCGCCCATGTAGGTATCGTGGGATTCGCACCAGATTACGGACTTGTCCGCGGAAGCGCCCTTGGCGTAATTGCTGTTGGCAAGGCCCTGAGCGTCGCCGTTTTTGGCAGCTACAAGAGCGCGGTCGCCCGAGTAGTTGTCCGTGATCGCCATGTACTGTGTGTAGTTGTTGATGTCTGTGCCAGCGTAGTTGAGGATCTCGCCGTATACGAAGGCATTGGGAGCGCCTGCAAGCACGGTGGGCCAGAAGTTGGAGCCACCGTTCTCGCCGGGAAGCTCAATGTGCTTGGCAGCGTCAAAACGGAAGCCGTCGACGCCGCAGCTCACGCAGTCCTGAAGGAGCTGCTTGTAGCGGTTCTGAACATAGCTGTGGCCGGTGTTGAGGTCGGGCAGATCGATCGCGCCGTGGGTGACATGATAACGGTTGTTATCGTCGTCGGCGTGGATATCCTCGCTGCGCCAATACTCGGATTTGCGCATCGAGCTCTCTACCTGGCTTGAAACGTTGTCGAAGCCGTTTCTCTTGAGACCGTTGTCTGCGAGGTGGTTGGCTACGATATCGACCACGACCTTGATGCCGTACTTGTCCGCCTCGGCGCACATGGCCTTGAGTTCGTTTTTGGTACCGAGCCAAGAGTTTTGACCGTCGGCGATATAAACGCCGATGGGCTGATAGAGCTTCCACCACTGACCCTGCTGATCCATCCAGCTCGAGCTATAGTCCTTGGAGGGCTGAACGGGCGAGGTCTGTACTGCGGTGTAGCCTGCGTCTGCGATCGCCTTCATGTTGCTTTTGATGCTGTTGTAGGACCAGTCAAAGCAGTGCAGGATAGCGCTGCCCTGGATCGTTGACTGTGCGTCCTGGCTGCCGCCGCCGACCTCGGCAGTCTCGGGAACCTCAACGGCGCTGACCGAGAAGGTGCCTACGGCGAGACAGGAAAGCATCATGCAAACTGCAAGTACGATACTGATGATTTTCTTGTTCAAATTTCTCACTCCTAAATAAAAAAGCAATGTGGTTTTTGGAGCCCGCTTATATAATTATGATAGCAAAAATTCACATCCTTTTCAATTTGCTATATGCACAAGAAAACTAAAAGTTTTTAGCGATTATGCCAACAAAATGTTTAACAGTTAAAAACGTACAATTTGGCACCATAACATTTGTACAAATTCGATAAAGAATAATAACTTTTTTTGGACATGAAAAAGCGGCAGGACTTTCGTCCTGCCGCCGATAATCGAAGTGTATTATCAGTTGGTGATGGTCTGCTCGGTGTCCTTGTCAAAGATGTGGAGCTTGTCGAGGTTGAAGCATATCTTGCTGTTATCGCCGACCTTCGCGGTGGAGGCAGGAACAACACGGGCGGTAACGGACTGACCGGCGATCGTGACATAGAGGTAGATCTCTGCGCCCATGAGCTCGGTTACGTCAACGTTGGCGTCGAAGAGGATCTGAGCCTTCTCGATCTCCTCCGCCTCGTCGTGAACGTGCTCGGGACGGATGCCGAATACGACTTCCTTGCCTACATAAGCGTCGAGCTTGCCGTCCTTGCACTTATCGGCGGGGATCGGAACAGCGTACTTGTCGAAGTTAAGGGTGTAGTCGTTGCCCTTCTTGCCGATGGTAGCGTCGATGAAGTTCATCTGGGGTGATCCGATGAAGCCAGCTACGAAGATGTTGCCGGGCATATCATAGAGGTGCTGAGGAGTATCAACCTGCTGGATAACGCCGTCCTTCATAACAACGATCCTGGTACCGAGCGTCATAGCCTCGGTCTGATCGTGGGTTACGTAGATGAAGGTTGTGCCGAGTCTCTGATGGAGCTTGGAGATCTCGGTACGCATCTGGGCGCGGAGCTTGGCGTCCAGGTTGGAGAGCGGCTCGTCGAGGAGGAATACGCGGGGATCACGGACGATAGCACGACCCATGGCGACACGCTGTCTCTGACCGCCGGACAGAGCCTTCGGCTTTCTCTCGAGGAACTGCTCGATGCCGAGGATCCTTGCAGCCTCTTCTACTCTTCTCTTGATCTCCGCCTTGGGAGTCTTTCTGAGCTTGAGGGCGAACGCCATGTTGTCATATACGGACATATGAGGATAGAGAGCGTAGTTCTGGAAAACCATCGCGATATCTCTGTTCTTCGGGGAAACGTCGTTCATGAGCTTGTCGCCGATGTAGAGCTCGCCCTTGGAAATATCCTCGAGACCTGCGATCATTCTCAGGGTAGTTGACTTACCGCAGCCGGAAGGACCTACGAAGATGATGAATTCCTTATCATCGATCTCGAGGTTAAAATCTTTAACCGCGGTTACGCCGCCGTCGTAAATCTTGTAAATGTGTCTTAATGATAGACTTGCCATAAATAAATACCTCCATTAATTTGTAAACTTAATTACATTTAATAATATACCACTTCGGGCAAATTTTTACTATACCGATTTTGACTAAATTTTCATTAGAGAATTTATATAAAATTATTACATGGTAAAAAACGCCCATCTATTTTAGTGTATATTGCCGATAAAAACGGCATCAATATCTAATTTCGTCAATAATTTACAGCTTCCTATGGGCAAATTGCCATACAAATACAAACTTCCGACCGATATTCGTTGAAGATGCACAACTTTACATCCGCATACGGAGAACATTTTTTTGACCTGATGAAATTTTCCCTCGAAAATCGACACCTCGGCCACATTATCCTGTGCGTTTTCGGCGGCTTTGAGCCTTGCGGGCATACATTTTGTGCCGTCGGCAAATACTATGCCCCTGCCGAACGCATCGATCATCTCAGGGGTCACGGGCTTGTCGAGGGTCGCAAGGTACCGCTTTTCGACATGCTTTTTCGGCGAGAGCATACGGTGGGCGAGCTCGCCGTCGTTGGTGATGATCAAGAGCCCCTCGGTGTCCTTGTCGAGTCTGCCTGCCGGAAAAAGCCCCGGGCGGCGAAGCTCAGGCGGCAGGAGGTCGAGGACGGTCCTGTCCCTTTTGTCCTCCGTAGCCGACACCACGCCCGCAGGCTTATTCATCATTATGTATATATATTCATCCGCGCCGACTGCCTGTCCGCGCACCTCAAAGCGGTCCGACTTCGGATCCGCCTTGGTTTCCGGCAGCCTGCACACCTCGCCGTTGAGGGTGACCGCGCCCTGCCTTATCAGCTTTTGAACGTCCCTGCG
>CACWKB010000053.1 GCA_902761375.1 uncultured Ruminococcus sp.
CACACATCGGCGACGCTGGAGGCGATCGGGCTTCCCAGGGCCTACCTGGACAACACGATCCGTATCAGTCTTTCCGAGATGACAACGGAGGAGGATATCCTTCAGGCTTCGGAAGCCCTGCACGAGATCATCCCCTTCCTGAGAAAATATACCAGACACTGACCCGGAGGTTTTATGAAATACCAGTCTTTTTTGATAAAAAGAAGCGGAATTGCATTTAAAGAAAAACCGCCCTGATTTGAGCGGTTTTTTACAATTGATTTTCCCGACTGTCTTTGTCGCGTTCAGGCTTAGGTCACCTGAGGAAGCCGTTGATGATCTGCTCCTCCGCCTCCTGCTCGGTGAGTCCGAGGGTCATGAGCTTGATGAGCTGGTCGCCTGCGATCTTGCCAATTGCCGCCTCGTGAACGAGCGCGGCGTCAACGTCGTTCGCCTCGAGACCGGGAACAGCCAATATCCTGCCGTTGTCCATGATGATCGAGTCGCATTCGGTGTGACCCTTGCAGGCGGCGTTTCCGATGATCTTCGCGTCGAACTTCTGGTAGCTGTCGTCGCGCGCGACGGAGCGCGAAACAACGTCAGCCGAGGCGTCCTCGCCGTTCAACGCTATATCGTACTTGCTTATCGCGCGCTGAGCGCCGTGGGTCATCAGCCTCTCGCGGACAACGAGCCTCGCGCCCGCCTTCAGCTCGGCGGTCGTGACGCGCTCTGTGTCGTCGACGCCCTTGATCTGCACCATCTCCATCTCGCAGGAACTGTTCTCCTCCATATAGACCTCGGTACCGGGGTTTAGGATGCGCTTGCCGCTGCCGGAGCCGGAGCCGTAGTGCTTCTCGACATAGCGGATGTGGGCGTTTTTGCCGACGTAGAAGCGGTGGATGCCGTCGTGCTCGGAGTCATGCGAGCCGCAGTTGTCGATGCCGCAGCCTGCGACGATCTCGACGTCCGCGCCGTCGCCGATAAAAAAGTCGTTGTATACAAGCTCTTTGAGTCCGCTCTCCGTCATCACCACGGGGATGTGGACGCTCTCGCCCTTGGTTCCGGGCTTTATGAAGATATCAAGTCCGCTCACGCCCTGCTTGGACACTATCTCGATATTCTCGGTGGACTGTCTGCCGATCGACTGACTGTTCGAGCGGATATTGTACGCGCCCGAGGGAGTATCGGTTATGTCGGCTATCTCCTCAAGCAGCGCCTTGCTGATCTCATCTAAATTCATTTGCTCTTCCCCCTTTTGCTCAGACTGCGCGCGTGCAGCTCTTGACCGCAGACACGGTACCGATCAGCGAGGGCAGTATCTCATCGCGGCTTCCTCTGCGGTCAACCGCGCCGCTCGAAATGACAACTATCTCGTCGGCGATGCTGAGTATGCGCTCCTGGTGCGAAATGATCAGGATAGAGCTGTCCTTGATCTTTGCGTGCTGCTTTTTGAATACGTCTATCAGATTCTGGAAGCTCCAGAGGTCTATTCCCGCCTCGGGCTCGTCAAATACCGATATCTTGGCGTCGCGGGCGAGCACGGAGGCGATCTCGATGCGCTTGAGCTCGCCGCCGGAGAGCGAATTGTTGATCTCGCGGTCGATGTAATCGCGCGCGCACAGACCTACCGCGCTGAGGTATTTGCAAGCGTCGAGCACCGAAAGCTCCTTGCCGGCTGCGAGGCGGATGAGGTCGAGCACACGGATGCCCTTGAAGCGCACGGGCTGCTGAAAGGCGAAGCCGATGCCCATCCTCGCGCGCTCGGTAATGGTTTTTTCGGTGATGTCCTCGCCGTCCATGAGGATCTGTCCCGAGGTGGGCTTCTCGATTCCCGCGATAATACGGGCGAGCGTGGACTTTCCGCCGCCGTTGGGTCCCGTGACCACCACAAGCCTGCCGTCGGGTATGGTGAGGCTGACGTCGCGGATGATCTCCTTGTCCTGACCGCCGTCGTCAACATTGAACGTTATATTCCTTAATTCGAGCATAAGGCTCCCCCTTTTGCCAAATAATTCTGTATCTTATTTATTTTATCTGTTATTCGGTCTAAATGCTGTTGCGTGTGCAACAGTTTATAACAATCCTTCCGCTATTGGGATGAACCTTTTGCGCTGTTTTTATTCAAATTACGGAAAAACACCGTTATTTGAATCAAATCGGTTGCATATAAACTTGATTTTGCCCTTGAAATTTGTTATAATAAATTAGTTTTTGACTTTTAACAGCTCAGCGATCGGTTTTTAAGGGAGGCGGCACGATGATAATAGATTTTCACACGCACACCTTTCCCGACGCTATCTCCGAAAGGACAGTCGCCTACCTCGCCCAAAAGGGCGGACTTCCGCCTCACAGGGGCGGCACCGCCGAAGAGCTTCGCCGCTCGATGAAGGCGGGCGGGATCGACGTCAGCGTCGTGCTTCCGGTGGCGACGCTTCCCAAGCAGGAGCGCTCGATTAACGCGCTGTCCGCCGCCGAAAACGGACGCGGCGGTCTGTACTACGCCGGAGGCATCCACCCCGACTGCGCGGACGTCGGCGGCACCCTCGACTTTATAAAGAAGAGCGGACTGTTCGGCATCAAGCTGCACCCCGATTATCAGGGCGTTCACTTTGACGATGAGCGTTATCTGAGGATACTTGAGGCGGCGTTTGACAGGGGGCTTTACGTCGTCACCCACGCCGGAGTTGACGTAGGCTTCCGCGATCATGTCCACTGCACGACCGACATGATACTGAACGTGCTGGAAAAGCTCGGCGGCAAGGCTGAGGATAGGCTCATCCTCGCCCATTTGGGCGGCTATGAGGCTCCCGACGAGGTTCTTCAACGGCTCTGCGGATTGCCCGTATACATGGACACCGCCGCGGTGCTGGAGCTTTATCCCGACAAATGCCTTGATATCATCAGGGCTCACGGCGCTGACAGGATACTCTTCGCGACCGATTCTCCGTGGGCGGATCAGGGCGAATACGTCCGGATCGTCAAGAGCTTCGGGCTTGGGCGCGAGGAGGAGGAAATGATCCTTCACAAAAACGCGGAAAGGATACTCGGAATAAGCTTTGACCCTCGGAGCTGATACATTGAATTAGGCTACATATTAAAAATAACAATACATATTACAGGCACATTATGAAACAAAATGGAGGCAAAGGAATTGAAAAAGCTATTGTTAGGAAACGAGGCGGCGGCTCGCGGCCTTTATGAGGCAGGAGTCAAGGTCGTGTCGAGCTATCCCGGCACACCCTCGACCGAGATCACCGAGAACGCCGCAAAATACGACGAGATCTACTGCGAGTGGGCTCCCAACGAGAAGGTTGCAACCGAGGTAGCCTTCGGCGCTTCGCTGAGAGGCGTGCGCAGCGCCTGCGCTATGAAGCACGTCGGACTCAACGTCGCTGCCGATCCCCTGTTCACCCTGTCCTACACGGGCGTTAACGGCGGCATGGTTATCTTTGTCGCGGACGACCCCGCCATGCACTCTTCTCAGAACGAGCAGGATTCGCGCCACTACGCTATCGCAGCCAAGGTGCCGATGCTCGAGCCCTCAGACGCTGCCGAGACCAAGGAATTCGTAAAAGCGGCGTTTGAGCTCTCGGAGAAGTTCGACACTCCCGTTATCGTCAGGATGTGTACCCGAATCGCTCACTCCCAAAGCGCTGTGGAGCTCTGTGACCGCGAGGAGCGAGAGCTGCCCGCGTATGAAAAGAATCCTCAGAAATACATCATGGCTCCGGCAAACGCCATCCGCCGCCATCCCTTCGTCGAGGAGCGCACCCAAAAGCTCAGAGAGCTTGCCGAGACCTCGCCGCTCAACCGCGTTGAGCTCGGCGGCACGGAGACCGGCATCATCTGCTCCGGCACCTGCTATCAGTACGTCAAGGAGGTATTCGGCGACAGCGTTTCGGTTATGAAGCTCGGTATCGTCAATCCCCTGCCCGTTCAGTCAATAAAGGACTTCGCCGCCTCGGTCGACAAGCTCTATGTCATCGAGGAGCTCGACGGAATAATCGAGAGCCACCTCAAAAACATCGGCGTAGACTGCGTCGGCAAGGAGATGTTCTCTCCCCTCGGCGAATACAGCCAGACCACCATCCGCGCCGCCTTTGGGCTCCCGCAGCCCGAAAGCGTGAGCACCGACACGCCCGTTCCCGTGCGTCCTCCCGTGATGTGCGCCGGCTGTCCTCACCGCGGTCTGTTCTACACCCTCTCAAAACACAAGATAACCTGCCTCGGCGACATCGGCTGCTACACACTCGGCTCCGCGGCTCCGCTCAACGCCCTGGATTCCACCCTCTGCATGGGCGCCTCCGTCTCGGGTCTGCACGGCTTCAACAAGGCCGGCGGCAGAGACAGCGAGAGCAAGACCGTCTGCGTTATCGGCGACTCCACCTTCATGCATTCGGGCATGACCGGACTGGTCAACATCGCCTATAACGGCTCGAATTCCACCGTCATCATCCTCGACAACTCCATCACCGGCATGACGGGTCATCAGCAGAACCCCACCACCGGCTACAACATCAAAGGCGAGCCTGCCCTTGCGGTAGACCTCGAGGCGCTGTGCCGCGCCGTGGGAATCGAGCGAGTGCGCGTGGTCGATCCCTATAACCTCAAGGAGTGCGAGGAGGCTATCCTCGAGGAGCTCGAGACAGACGCCCCGAGCGTTATCATCTCACGCAGACCCTGTATGCTGCTCAAATACGTCAAGCCCCAGTCCCCCGTCAAGGTGAACGAGGACAAGTGCGTGGGCTGCCGCCAGTGCATGAAGCTCGGCTGCCCCGCGATCAGCATGAAGGGCAAAAAGGCTCATATCGACTTCACCCAGTGCGTAGGCTGCGACGTCTGCACCCAGCTTTGCAGGCTCGGAGCCATCGAAAAGGAGGGCAGATAACATGGAAACCAAAAATGTAATGATCGTAGGCGTAGGCGGCCAGGGAAGCCTGCTCGCCAGCAAGCTGCTCGGCAAGCTCCTCGTCAACGAGGGCTATGACGTAAAGGTCAGCGAGGTTCACGGAATGAGTCAGCGCGGCGGCTCGGTAGTCACCTATGTACGCTTCGGCGACAGGGTCTACTCCCCCATCATCGCCGAGGGCGAGGCCGATCTTATAGTATCGTTCGAGAAGATCGAGGCTGCGCGCTATGCCTCGAGCCTCAAAAAGGGCGGCAAGATCATTGTCAATTCCCAGCAGATCGACCCCATGCCCGTGATCACCGGCGCGGCTGAATATCCCGAGGGCGTGCTTGACGAGCTGCGCGCAAAGGGTGTGTTCATCGACGAGCTCGACGCGCTCTCGGTAGCTACGCAAGCCGGCAACGCAAAGAGCGTAAACATCGTCCTCATGGCAAGAGTCGCAAAGTACTTCGACATCGCCTACGACAAGTGGGTCGCGGCGATCAAAGAGAGCGTTAAGCCCCAGTTCGTCGAGGTCAACCTCAAAGCCTTTGAGCTCGGATATAATCTGTAACCCCGCGGGTCGATGTAATACGGCTGAACACCGTTTATCGACCAATAAAATAAACAAGGAGTGATCCCCATGCATCACTATTATCAACCCGAAATCGAAACCGCCTCGCGCGAGGAGATTTTGGCGATCCAAAATGAAAAAATAGTCAAGCAGGTAAAGCACGTTTACGAGAACGTGCCCTACTACCGCGACCTCATGGACAAAAAGGGAGTAAAGCCCGAGGATGTCAAGTCTGTTGACGATATCAAAAAGCTCCCCTTCCTCTCAAAGTCCGATCTGCGCGAGGCTTATCCCTACGGGCTGCTCGCGACCGATCTCAAAAACTGCGTGCGCATCCATTCCACCTCCGGCACCACGGGCAAGCGCGTAGTCGCGTTTTACACACAGGCTGACGTCGATCTCTGGGAGGACTGCTGCGCGAGAGCTATCGTCGCGGCGGGCGGCGACAAGGGCGACGTCGTTCAGGTCAGCTACGGCTACGGTCTGTTCACGGGCGGCGCAGGACTTCACGGCGGCTCGCACAAGGTCGGCTGTCTGACCCTGCCGATGTCGTCGGGCAACACCGACAGGCAGATTCAGTTTATGATGGATCTCAACGCTACCATCCTCTGCGCGACTCCCTCATATGCCGCATACCTCGGCGAGAGCCTCGCCGAGAGAGGCTACAAGCCCGAGGACAACAAGCTCAAGGCGGGCATCTTCGGCGCAGAGCCCTGGACTGAGGAAATGCGCCGCAGCATCGAGCAGAGCCTCGGCATCAAGGCATACGACATCTACGGTCTGACCGAGACCAGCGGCCCCGGCGTGGCGTTCGAGTGCTGCGAGCAGAAAGGAATGCACATCAACGAGGATCACTTCTACGCCGAGATCATCGACCCCGATACCGGCGAGGTGCTTCCCGAGGGTAGCAAGGGTGAGCTGGTATTCACCGCTCTCGACAAGGAGGCGTTCCCTCTGCTTCGCTACCGCACACGCGATATCTGCGTGCTGACCCGCGAGAAATGCTCCTGCGGCAGAACCTTTGTCAAGATGTGCAAGCCGATGGGCAGAAGCGACGACATGCTGATCATCCGCGGCGTCAACGTATTCCCCAGCCAGATCGAGACCGTGCTGCTCAACGAGGGCTATACGCCCAACTACCAGATCGTAGTAGACCGCGTTAACAACAGCGATACCCTCGACATCTACGTCGAGCTCGAGGCGTCGCAGTTCTCGGATATCGTTTCCGTGAACCAGGCGCGCGAGAAGAAGCTTGCGGGCGCGATGCGCACCATGCTCGGCATAGGACCCGCCATCCACCTTGTGGCTCCCAAGTCCATCGCACGCAGCGAGGGCAAGGCGGTCAGAGTGATAGACAAGAGAAAGCTGCACGACTGAGCGCAGCCTAAACCAATAAAGGAGTGATTCCGTATGGCAATAAAGCAGATTTCCGTTTTTGTGGAAAATCAAAAGGGCAAGCTCGTTGACACCGTAAGGGTGCTCGCGGACAACGAGATCAACATCCGCGCGATGAGCATCGCAGACACCAAGGACTTCGGCATTCTCCGCCTGATCACCTCCGACAACGAGAAGTCGCTGCGCGTTCTCAGCGAGGAGTCGGTAGTCAACACCACCGAGGTCATCGCCGCCAAGCTTCAGGACAGGGTCGGCTCACTCTACAGGGTGATCGACATTCTCGCAAAGGCGGACATCAACCTCGAGTATATGTACGCCTTCACCGCCTCGAAGGTGTTCGGAGCATACGTGGTGCTGCGCGTCGACGACGTCGAGCACGCCGAGGAGGTTTTAAAATCCAACGGCGTCCCCACTCTTACCGAGGACGACATCACGGAGATGTAAAAATTAACAATTAATAATTTATAATTTATAATTAACAATTTCGGTCGTGTAGATGGAATGCTTCTTTAGATTGCGTTCTCTGCCCGACCGAATTTTTTAGTTGAAAGTTGAAAGTGGAAAGTTGAAAATTTTGGGCGGGCTCCGTAGCCGATTTGTAATGCTGTGTGCTTATGATTTATGTTCTTCGCAGGTCAGACCCATGTGTCTGATACTAATCTCAAATAAGAAATAGACAAGAATAGAATTATCTGATATAATAAAACTGGTGATAAAAATGAAGTATCAGATAACAGCGGAACAAAAAC
>CACWKB010000054.1 GCA_902761375.1 uncultured Ruminococcus sp.
TCCGCAGTTACCCTCAAGAGCGAAACGGGCGTTGAGTACACCGAGGGCGAGGACTACACCCTGACCTACTATCAGGTGGTCGAAGATGAAAACGGCGAGCCGGTCGAGGTCGAGATCGCGCCCGAAGACATCAAGGAGGTCGGAAGCTATAACGTAGTCGCCGCGTCCACAAGCAACGGCGCGCTCTCAGGCGAGGCTTGGGCTTCGTTCGTTGTGACCGAAAAGCCCGTGCTGCTCGGCGACGTCAACCTCGACGGCAAGGTAATGGTCGACGACGCGACACTTGTTCAGAAGCACGTCGCAGGGCTCATCACCCTCACCGGCGACGCCCTCAGAGCCGCCGATACCAACGGCGACGGTCAGGTGCTCGTAGACGACGCCACCCAGATCCAGAAATTCGCCGCGGGCATCGAGATCCCCTACCCCATCGGAAAACCGATAGAGGATTAACGGCATACAAAACATATAAGCAAAAAGGGGGCTTGGCTCAAACTCAATTCATGAGTAAGAGCCAAGCCTCTTTTTTACGTTTCCGCGATCATTCACAGTATTTTTTCCATGCAGATCCTCTGCGGCTCGAGCCCCATCGCCTCGTAAAATCTCAGCGCGGGCTCGTTGCAGCTCCAGACGTTCAGCGTGACGTTGTAAAAACCGTTTTCCCTCGCGTAGCCGATCACGTGATCGTAGAGGGTCCTGCCGACGTGTCTGCCCCTCGCCTCGGCGTCGACGCAGATATCGTCGATATACAGCGTTCTGATCTCTGTCAGCACCGGATCGCCGACGACCTGCCTGTGTATGCAGAAGGCGTGTCCCAAGACCTCGCCGCTTTGAGCCTCGCAGACGAACACCGGCGTTTTCTCGTCGCGGACTATCCCCGTGAGCTGAGCCGCGGTGTATTTTGTCGCGGGTCCCCTGAATATATCGGGTCTGCCGAGGTGATGCACCATATCGACCTGCACAAGCAGCTCGAGCAGCCTCGGGATATCGTTTTCGGTCGCGCGTCTGACCGTGAGTTCCGTGTTTTCCATCCGACTGTCCATGATCATCTCTTGTCGAGAGCGACGTATTTCTTCTCGCGCGAGATCGACTTGTATGCGGGACGGATGATCCTCTTGCCGCTGTTGAGCTCCTCGAACCTGTGAGCGCACCAGCCCGCCATCCTCGAGACGGCGAACAGGGGCGTATAGAGATCCTTGGGGATGCCGAGCATATTATAGACAAAGCCGCTGTACATATCTATGTTGGCGCACATGACCTTGTCCGACTTCTTCTCCTCGCTGAAAATCTCGGGCGTAAGGCGCTCGATCGCCTCGAGCAGACGGAACTCCCTCTCGAACTCCGTGCCTGCCGCCATAGCTCCGGCGTATTTTTTGAGGATAACGGCGCGCGGATCGGAAAGCGTATAGACCGCGTGACCCATACCGTAGATCAGGCCGCTGCCGTCGCCAGCCTCTTTCCTAAGTATCTTGCGCAGGTAATCGGCGATCTCGCCGTCGTTCTCCCAGTCGGAGACGTTCTCCTTGATATAGCGGTGCATTTCGGTGACCTTGTGGTTTGCGCCGCCGTGACGCGAGCCCTTCAGCGAGCCGATAGCCGCCGAGTAGGTCGAATAGGGGTCGGTCCCGGCTGAGGTCAGCACCCTGCAGCTAAAGGTCGAGTTGTTGCCGCCGCCGTGCTCGGCGTGGAGCATCAGCATCAGGTCGAGCAGCTTTGCCTCCTCGTGGCTGAACTGCCTGTCGGGGCGCAGCGTCGAGAGGATATTTTCGGCGGTCGACTGGCCGCTGATGAGCGGATGCATTATCATGCTCTCGCCGTTGTAGTAGCGCAGCTTGGTCTCATAGGCGCAGATCATGATGACCGGCATCTTGGCGATCAGCGAGATAGCCGTGTCGATCTCGTGCTGCGGAGTTCCTGCCTCGGGGTCGGAGTCGTAGGAATAGAGCGCGAGCACAGACCTCGCCATCTTGTTCATGATGTTGGCTGAGGGCGCTTTGAGGATCATATCCTCAAAAAAGTACTGAGGCAGCGCCCTGTTGTCGGACAGCAGGAGCGTAAACTCCCTGAGCTCGTCCTGATCGGGCAGCTTGCCCGTCAGCAGCAGATAGGCGATCTCCTCGTATCCGAAGCGATCCTCGCTGACGGCGTTTTCGATCAGGTCTCTGATGTTGTAGCCTCTGAAGATGAGCTTGCCCTCGGCAGGCTGCTTCTCGCCGTCGTCCACAACATAGCCGTGGACGTTGCAGATATTCGTAACGCCCGCCATAACGCCCGTGCCGTCGGGATTGCGCAGTCCGCGCTTGACGCTGTACTTGTCGAAATACGCGGGCGAGATCTGATTATTGCTGGTGAATGCCGAATACATTTTGTTCTTTATGCTTTTCATACGCGATTCTCCTAAAAAAACAAAGGCTTTCCTAAGCTCGGAAAACGCCTTTGCCTGACTGTGCCTATTCTATCACAGCCGCCCGATATTGTCAAGTATCGGCAAAATGCCCCCCGGGGCTGCCCGAGAAAATGACACCCGAGAACTGAGCTAATAATGAAAAAGCACTTGAATAGCGCGAAAATTATGCTATAATGTAAACAGAAGTATTCAAAATCACCCCAAGCCCCGGCGCAAAAATGTAATAAATCCGAATGCGCCGGAATAAGCTTTATCAGAAACCGAAAATCAAAGGTTTACAGCATATCATAACAGAACAGACGGCGGCTGACTTTGCCGCGCGGTCGGGCCGAAAGGCAGCAGATTCATCTGTGGGACGTAAGCATCATCCCACAGGTGTATTTTTTTAGGTGACAGCTATGAAATTTGAAACAAAAGGCAAGGACAGCGAAAACCCGGAGACCGCCGTCGCAATGAAGGTCTCGGTCTCCAGCATTATCATCAACCTCGCGCTTTCGCTTTTGAAGCTTGCCGCAGGTATCCTCGCGCGGTCGGGCGCGATGATCTCGGACGCGGTGCATTCCGCCTCGGACGTGCTGAGCACCTTTGTGGTGATCGCGGGCGTCCAGCTCGCCAAGAAAAAGCCCGACAGCGAGCATCCCTACGGTCACGAGCGCATGGAATGCGTCGCGGCGGTCGTGCTGGCGGTCGTGCTGGGCGCGACCGGAGTCGGCATCGGGGTCAGCGGCATCCAAAAGATCATCTCCGCCGGCAGCACTGAGCTCGAGATCCCCGGCGTGCTCGCGATAGTCGCGGCGGCGGTCTCGATCGTCGTCAAGGAGTTCATGTTCCAGTACACCAAGCGCGCGGCGAAAAAGATCAACTCAGGCGCGCTGATGGCAGACGCATGGCATCACCGCTCTGACGCGCTCTCCTCGGTCGGCTCGCTGATCGGCGTCGTCGGCGCAAGGCTCGGTCTGCCCATCCTCGACCCCATCGCAAGCGTCGTCATCTGCGTTTTCATCGAAAAAGCGGCGGTGGATATCTTCCGCGACGCCATCGACAAGATGGTCGACAAGGCCTGCCCGAACGAGACCGTTGAAAGGATGACGGAGGTTATCACCCAAACCGAGGGCGTGCTCGGCATCGACGAGCTGAAGACCCGGCTTTTCGGCTCGAAGATCTACGTTGAGGTCGAGATCCGCGTGCGCTCGGACAAGACGATCGTCGAGGCTCACGACATCGCCGAGGCGGTTCACGCCGCGATAGAGTCTGGCTTCCCGAATGTGAAGCACTGCATGGTACACGTCAACCCCGAAAAAGGCAGCGAGCCAGACGCGGAATAAACAGCAAGGAGTTTTATAAATATGGAATACCTCAAAACGATCACCCTAAAGGACGGCAGGCAATGCGTCCTCAGAAACGGGACCGAGGCAGACGGTCAGGCTTCGCTCGACAGCTTTATCCTCACCCACGAGCAGACCGATTTCCTGCTCACCTATCCCGACGAGATCAGCATGACCGCCGAGGAGCAGGGGCGCTTCCTCAAAGAAAAAACCGAAAGCGCCGACGAGATCGAGATACTCGCCCTCGTCGACGGAAGGGTGGCCGGCACCGCCGGGGTCGAGGCGATCCACAAGCGCGAAAAGACACGTCACCGCGCCGAATTCGGCGTGAGCGTCGACAAGGCTTACTGGGGTCTCGGGATCGGCAGAGCGCTGACCGAGGCTTGCATTGAGTGCGCCCGAAAAGCCGGATACTCCCAGTTCGAGCTCGAGGTCGTCTCGGACAACACCGCCGCCCTCTCGCTGTACAAGAGCGTCGGCTTCGTCGAATACGGACGAAACCCGCGCGCGTTCAGGTCGCGCTTCACAGGCTGGCAGGAGCTGATCTATATGCGCCTCGAGCTTGACTGATATCAAATTTGCATAAAACAGCGGACTGCCCGATCGTTCCCCGAAGGCAGTCCGCTGTATTTTTATTTGTTAGGTTTCCCGTTGTTTTTATCAAATTCCCTGACGCGGTCGGAGATTGCTTGGAGCTCCTCGCGCGAAAGCTCGGGAAGGTGCTCTAAATCATCCATGAAGGCGCGGACGCTCTCGTTTTTTTTCAGCTTGGCAAGATCCATGAAGAAGCCCGTGATCACGGCGGTGAAGATCGCTACCGCGCCGATGGAATAGATTGACAGCACGACCGTTATTATCCTTCCCACGACCGTGACGGCAGTGAAATCGCCGAAGCCCGTCGTCGTTGCCGCGGCGAAGCAGAACCAAAGGCTGTCGCCGTAGGTCTTGACCGAGGGCTCGATCAGCCAGATCGGTATCGCCGCCGCAAAGAAGAACGCCAAATATCCGCTGAGTATCTTATCCGCGCCCGCGCTTTTGAACGCCTTAGCGAGCAAGCGCAGCTTTTTTCTTCTCTTCATCTCTCGTTAACTCAGAGCGCAAAGCGCTTCTCGTACTCGTCGTACCTCGACTGGAAGAGCTTGCCCTGCTTTTTGCGGACGGTGTTGAGGTATTCGTGGGTGTCGTAGGAATCCGCGCCGAGCTCGATCATCGCAACGGCGATCTTTGAGCACTGGTCGGAGACGCGCTCGAGGTTGGTGATGATATCGCTGAAAACGATGCCCTGGTTCAGCGTGCATTCCTCGTTTTTGAGTCTCGCAACGTAATTTGACTTGATCACGTCGCGCAGGTGGTCGATATATTCCTCAAGCGGCTCGACCTTGATCGCCATCGAAATGCTGTTCTCGACGAAAGCCTGCTTGGTGAGGCTGACGACCTCGGCGACCGCGGCGCACATTACATTGATCTCGTGCGAGGCATTCTTTGAGAAGGTGTAGCCGTTGTCTTTGAGAATCTTCGCCCTCAGTCCTATGCTGACCGCAAGGTCGGAGATGCTCTCGAAATCGGGCAGGGTGTGCAGAATAAGCGAGACGTCCTCGTTCTGCTTCTTGGTCATCTCCTGCCTTGTGAGCTTGACCAGATACGAGCCCAGCACGTCCTCGAGCTCGTCCGAGGTGCTCTCGAGCTTTTTGATCTTGTCGAGCTTGGCGGCGTCGAACTTTTCGAGCAGCTCAAAGGAGAGCATGATCGCCTCCTGAGAGATATCCGCCATCTCGTTGACAGTCATGCGGCTCTGCTCGATAGCCAGCGCCGGGTGACTGATGAATCTCTCTTCAAGCCTTCTGACGGCGACGGTCTTCTCCTTCTTTGTCGGCTCCTTCTCCTTGATCAGCTTTGTGACGAGCTTTTCGATCAAGCCCGAAAGCGGCAGCAGGATAATCAGCATCAAAAGCCTCATGACCGTATTTATAAACGCCAGCGAGAACGGGTTCATGATATCCTTTGTGAAGCCGAAGTGGAAGATCGCGTTGACGATATAGAACAGAGCGGAGGTGAGGATGACTCCTATTCCCGTGGATACGGGATATACCAGCGCTGTCCTTCTGCCGCCGGCGTTCGCGCCGACAGCCGACAGGATCACCGGGAAGGACGCGCCGAAGCTGATGCCCATCAAGAGCGGCAGCGCGGAATCAAAGGTCATCGCGCCCGTAGTGGACAGCGCCTGAACGATACCGACGGCGGCTGAAGCCGACTGCAGCAGCGCGGTGAACGCGGTTCCGACTAAGATACCGAGGAACGGATTGGACATCGAGGTCAAAGCCGAGGTGAACCACGCCTCCTCGCGCAGACCGCCGACCGAGCCGCTCATCGCGCTCATGCCGAACATCAGCACGGCAAAGCCGAGCAGGATATCGCCGATGTTCTTTATTCCCTGCTTCTTGGCGAACATTTTCATTATAATGCCCGTCAGCGCCACAACGCCGGTCAGCGTCGCGGTCGAAAGGAACTGCGCGATGCCCGCCGCACCTTCGATGTAGCTCAGGCAGATGATCCAGCCCGTTATGCTGGTGCCGAGGATCGCGCCCAAGGTGACGTAGATGCCCTGGCGCACCTTCATCATGCCCGAGTTTACAAAGCCGACGACCATTACCGCGGTCGCGCAGGACGACTGGATCACAGCCGTGACCGCAGCGCCGAGGATGACCGCCTTCGGCATGGTATTGGTGAGGCGGAACAGGATCGGCTCGAGCTTGTTGCCGGATGCCTTTTTCAGTCCGTCGCCCATGACAGACATACCGAACAGGAACAGCGCAACGCCGCTGAGCAGTCCGATTATCTCTTTTACGCCCATAACTCTCTCTCCCTAAACATAAAAGCTATCTATCATTCGATTTTCAGGCGGCGCAAAACACTATTTTCGGCGCGCGCCTTTCCTTAATATAATACCATAAAACAACGCGGACTTCAATAATTTTCGTTAAAATGTTCAAAAAAACTGCATTTCACAGCTTTACAACGGTTTTTTCATGGTGTACCGCGTCGAGGAACCTGACGAAAACGTCCTCAGTCCTCAGCTTCAGGCTCGAGGTGTTGACGCAGGGGTGTACCCCGAGGTATTCGTCGCCGAGCAGGTCGCTGTCGACCAGCAGCCTCACGCGGTTTTCGCCGTCGTTCATCAGCCCCATAACGCTGACCGCGCCGGGCATGATGTCGAGGTATTCGCCGAGCTTTTCGGCGGAGCCGAACGACAGCCGCGCGGACCGGATCTGAGCGGAGATGTCCTTGGTCTTGAAGGGCTTGTCCGCAGGCATGAGCAGCAGATAGAACGCGGTCTGCCGGCGGTTGCACAAAAACAGGTTCTTGCACATCACCGCGCCCAGCGCCTCGTCGATAGCGACGCAGTCCTCCATATTCTCTGCAGGCGAATGATCGACGCGCCCGTACTCGATGCCCAGCGAGTCGAGCAGGTCATAGACCCTGACCTCGCGCGGCAAACGGCGTTCGCAGTCCTCGGGACGGCCGGAATAATAATTCATGATATTTCTCTCCTTTATATGGTAAGAGTTGAGGATTCATTAATGGATAATT
>CACWKB010000055.1 GCA_902761375.1 uncultured Ruminococcus sp.
TCTGCCTATTCCGCCACGGGCGCACATATATTTTTCAACAGCTTATTTGCTGTGAAAATCAAAGTATTCAATTGTTACACAGAGGTATCGTCACCTAAATCTTGTGCGTCTGCCAGTTCCGCCATACCCGCAAATCTATAAAATCAGGTCGCAAAACCCGATATTTATCTGTTATTTAATTGTTACACCGAGGTGACGTTACCTAAATCTGGCGTGTCTGCCAATTCCACCACAGGCGCTTATATGAATTGAAGGTTAAAAATGAAAATATGATTTCTATCATATATCACTTTTCTAATTATACACAAATCGGTCATGATTGTCAACAAATTATCCGATTCTGTTTGACTTTCTTCCACTTTTGTGATAAAATATACACAAATCCAAGCAAAAAGTGAGGTGAGCAGGTTGACAAACGGCGATAGTTATGGGTCAAACGGAGGCGACAGTAGCATCCTCGGGGTCAATCTAAAGCGGGCTTCACTTTATTATATTCTCCTGCTTTGATCTCCGAGCGTTACTGCGCCCCTGTCCGACCCGGTTCGACAGGGGCTTTTTGCGTCTGCTTGTCCGTTTCTATTACTCAGAATAACGAAACGGAGGGTTAACCAATGGCAAATGAAATCAAAAAAGAGGTCGACGCTGCCGTGCTCCCGGATTATGAAAGCGAGATAATCCGCATCATCCGCAGCAACACCTCACCCAGAGCCGCACAGAAGCAGCTCGATGATTATCACGGAAGCGACGTCGCCGCCGTGATCGAGAATCTGAACGTCGGCGAGCGCAAGAAGCTGTACCGCATCTGCAACGCCGAAATGCTCGCCGAGGCGTTCGAGCACCTTGACGAGGACGTTGCGGGCGAGTACCTTAACGAGATGGATCTCAAAAAGGCAGCCGACGTCGTCAGCGAGCTCGAGACCGACTCCGCCGCGGCGATCCTGCATGAGATCGAAAAGGGGAAGAGGGCGCTCATCATCGAGGCGGTCGATCCCGACGTGCGCCGCGACATCAAGCTCATCGCCTCCTTTGACGAGGACGAGATCGGCAGCAGGATGACCACCAACTGCATAGTAATCCGCGAGAATCTCACCGTCAAGCAGGCTATGTCCGAGCTTGTCAGGCAGGCTGAGGAAAACGATAATATCACGACGCTTTTCGCCGTTGATGAGAGCGACGAGTTCTACGGCGCGATCGATCTCAAGGATCTTATCACCGCGCGCGCCGACCGTCCGCTCGAGGAGCTGATAGCCACCTCGTTCCCCTATGTTTACGCGCACGAGACCATCGACGACTGTATCGAGCGCCTGAAGGAATACTCCGAGGCGTCGATCCCCGTCCTCGACAACCGCAACCGCTTTTTGGGAGTCATCACCTCCCAGAGCCTGATCGAGGTCGTCGACGACGAGATGGGCGACGATTACGCAAAGCTCGCCGGTCTTATCGCCGAGGAGGATCTCAAGGAGCCGCTGATACGGAGCATGAAGAAGCGTCTGCCGTGGCTGCTCGCGCTGCTCGGGCTGGGCATACTGGTTTCGAGCGTAGTGGGCGTTTTTGAGCAGGTGGTAGCCTCGCTCACAATGATAATGGCGTTCCAGTCGCTTATACTCGATATGTCCGGTAACGTCGGAACCCAGTCGCTGGCGGTCACGATCCGCGTGCTGATGGACGAGAACCTCAGCGCGAGGCAAAAGCTGATGCTCGTCGGAAAGGAAACGAGGGTCGGTTTCTTCAACGGACTTTTGCTCGGCGTGATCTCGATCATCTTCGTCGGCTTGTATATCATGCTGTTCAAGCACAAGGACTTAATGTTCTCCTTTGCCGTCTCGGGCTGTATCGGCGTCGCACTGATACTTGCTATGGCGATCTCAAGCGCGGTCGGCACGCTGATACCGATGTTCTTCAAGAAGATCAAGGTAGACCCGGCGGTAGCCTCGGGACCCCTGATCACCACCATAAACGACCTTGTCGCCGTAGTAACCTACTACGGTCTGAGCTGGGTATTTCTTATCAATTTCATGCATTTCGGCAATTAAAAAAGATTCGGAGGCGTGTTGCTTCCGAATCTTTTTTTAGGAATCTCTGATAGATGATGGGATTATCGGAGAACTTCATCCGCTGTATTTATCCTCTCCGCGCTTCACCGCAGAGCCGCGGAGCCGTCTCCTTCTGAAGCCTCTGTTCCAAGCCGAGAACGCCGTTGTCAGCACATAGGTCAGCGCGAGCAGCGTCATGGCGAACAGCAGGCTGTACCACAGCGGGTGATCGTCGAACCGCATGAAGGAATAGGGGATACGCTTTTTCGGGATAGCCCCGATCAGGATCAGCGGTATCATCACCGAGGCGTAGATCGTGACCGGCGCCGCGCCGCTGAATCTCTCTCTTCGCCTTAGCGGAGACGGAGCGAGGTCGTTGATCACGAACGAGGCGACCGTGAGCGGAGGGATGATCACGTGCATACAGAACGAATCGTATTTTAGCAGCTCTGGGTCGTCCGGGACGAACGGCAGCAGCGTCATCGCTATTACCAGCGCGATTACGCATTCAGTGACCGCCGAGGACAGCCTCAGCAGGTAAAAGAAGCGCGAGTACAGCTCCGCGCCGAGTTTGAGCTCGAGCAGATTGATGCAGAAAGCGCACAGCGCCGTGCCGGTGCTGAGCAGCGTGCCGTTGATCGTCATGAACCTGAACAGCGACAGAAAATCGCCCTTTGCGTCCGTGACGACCGCCGTGATGTACGAGCTGATGCCCAAAACAAAGATCGCGGCGCACAAAATAAGGTTTATCCGTTTTTCTATGGCGAAGTCCCTTGCGCCGATAGCCTGAATTTCCGTCAACGTCCTCACTCCTTCCAAAATAGTCTTGACGGATTAGCCGCCGATATTCCGAAAATCATCATCAGATTGTTGCAGTCTGCGCGATAATGTGTTAATATAATACTGTATATATCCCGATGAAGGGAATGAAAGAAAAAATGCTGCAAAAGAATATTGACTATAACCTCAAAGAGCCGCTTTCGCGCTGCCGAACAGCCGCCGCCAAGGGCTACGAGCTGTCCTCAGCTCAGCTTGAAACGGTTTCCCGCGTGCTCTATGAGGCTCAGGCTGAGACCGAGAGCACCTCGAAGCAGTTCGATTCCTCGGCGGTCAGCCTCGGCGGGCTCAACAAGCAGTTCCGCGAGCAAAGCGCCGAGCTATCCGCCGCGCTCGAAAAGGTCTCCGACCGTACAAAAAATGACCTAAAGACACTGCGCAGCCGTCTGTCGGTCTTTTCGGTCGCCCTGTTCGGCAGGACGATGGCGGGCAAGTCTACGCTCATGGAGGTGCTTACCCACGGCAGCGGCAAGTCCATCGGCAACGGCTCTCAGCGCACCACGCGCGACGTCCGCTCCTACGAATGGAACGGGCTTTCGATCACCGATGTGCCCGGAATCGGCGCGTTCGACGGTCAAAAGGACGAGGACAAGGCCTTTGAGGCGGCAAAGACCGCCGATCTCATCCTGTTTCTGATGACCGACGACGGCGTCCAGTCCCAGGAGGCGGAGTGCTTCCGCTCGGTGCTCGAGCTCGGAAAGCCGGTGGTCTGTGTGATGAACGTCAAGGTCTGCGTCGACGAAGCCGACGACGCTGACTTCATCGCCGAGGACATCGACGAGGCGTTCGACCCCGACCGTCTCGGCGCCATCCGCGCTCAGTTCCTCAAATACGGCGAGATGGCAGGGCAGTGCTGGGAGGACATACCCTTTGTTTTCACCCACCTCAGAGCGGCGTTCCTCTCTCAGCAGTCCGGTGAATACAGCCGCAGGCGGCTCCTTCGCCGCGCGAGCCGGATCGACAGCCTCACCGACTGCATTGCCGACCTCGTCAGCGCGCGCGGTCCGTTCTTCCGCGCCAAGACCTTCCTTGATTCTGTGCTGAGACCTACCAACGAGGCGGTCGAGCTCCTGCTCAACCGCAGTGTGCTCAACGCCGCGCAGACCGCCGTGATCGCAGACCGCCGAAAGGAATACTCCACGTGGCTTATGCGGTTTGAGAAGAACTGCTACGACCGCGTTTCTACCTTTGTAAACGAGACCAAGAGCAGCCTCTACACCGAGGCGAGCGACTTTGCGGCGGAGCATATCGGCGACGACAAGGCGGACGCCGAATGGAAAAAATTCGTGAAGTCTCTGGGTACCGAGGCGGCGGCAAAGGCTGTGCTCTCGGAGCTCGACGCAGAGGCACGCGAGGGCGCGCGTCAGCTCACCGAAGCGACCGGCAAAGAGCTCAAATTCACGCTCGAATTCACATCCGAGATGACGCTCAAATCTAAGCGCATACTCAACATCCGCCGCATCTTCGATTGGTCGGCTACCCTGATCGGAGGCGGTCTCGCCATAGCCGCCCTGTTCGTGGCTCCGCTCGCTCCGGCGTTCCTGATCGCCTCGCTGGGCGTGGCTGCGGTAAAATTCATCGGCGACAAGTGGATACCCACCGTTGAGACATTGCACCTCAACGCCAAGAACGATCTTGAGGATCAGCTCCGCCGCGACATCAACCTGCGCTGCGACAGCCTTCAGCGCGGCATGGAAGCTCAGCTCAAAAAGCTGCTCAAAACCGTAGCCGAGCCCGCGCGTGAGCTCGAGGAGCTCTGCGGCAGGCTCGAGAGGCTGACCGCCGTACATCGCTCACTGGCTTGGCAGCTCAACCGCAGTTCAAGGACGCTCAATCTCAGAGTCGTCCGCGAGGCGCTCCAAAGCCTCGGAGAGCCGTCGCTCGCGCTGCGCATTGCCGAGGTCGGACGGGTGATAGGCAGCGAATGCTTCATCCTGACCGAACCGGGCTTCGACATACCCGATAGCATTATATCGTCGCTCGCCGCTCTGCTCAACGAGAAAGTGCGTGTCGCGCCGAACGATCTGTCGCCCGAGGAGCTTGCGCGCGTGATAATCGACGCTCCCGTATCCTTCACAGACGACAGGATAACTCAGGCGAGGATAGGTTCCGATGCCGACCCCGCGCTCATAAACCGCGCCCGCCTCGCTTCTCAGCTCTGCGGGATCATCGTCACAAAGTGAGGTATTACATATGATAAAAATAGCCGAATACTCCAAAAGGATCCAAGAGCTCAAACGCCGCGCAGCCGAGGCTCTCAGCGGCACGGGCTTTGAATACGACCCTTCAGAAAATGCCGAAAAGCCCGTGAGCCTCGTCTTTGTCGGTCAGTACAGCGCCGGCAAGTCCACCATAATCTCCATGCTCACCGGGCGCGACGATATCGCCGTCGGCGCCGGAATAACCACCGAGAACACAGGCGAATATGACTGGAATGGCATCTGCGTCATCGACACGCCCGGCATCCACACCGAGCAGCGCCCCGATCACGACGAGATCTCCTACCGCGCAATCGCCGCCGCCGACATCCTTGTTTTCGTTGTCACCAGCCAGATGTTCGACGCGAATATCGCCGACCACTTCCGCACTCTCGCCATCGACCGCGACAAGGCGGGCGAGATGATGCTCGTCGTCAACAAGATGCAGATGACCGCGCTCGGCAACACAAAGGCACAGCAGGACGCCATCCGCGGCGACATAGCCAAGGTGATCGCGCCCTACAAGCCCGAGCAGCTCCATCTCTGCTTCCTCGACGCCAAGTCCTACCTCGACGGCGTCCAAAAGCTCGAGACCTCGCCCGAGAGGGCAAAAAGGCTGATCGAGCGCAGCGGCTACGACGACCTCGTAAACGCCCTGAACGATTTCGTCAGCGAGAAGAGCCTGTCTGCAAGGCTGACGACCGACCTCTATGTCATCGAGGACAAGATCAATCAGGCGCTCGCCCTGCTCGACGACAGATCCGGCAACGAGGACATCAACGCCCTCGAGGACAACTTTATGCGCCGCCGTCAGACCCTGACCGATTCGCGCTCGAGGCTCAAAGCCGAGCTTCTCAGCATCTTTCTCAACGCCTCTAACCGCATCCGCGAGGTCGGCATAGACGCCGCCTCCTGCGTCACCGATAAATCCGATACCGAGACGATCGAGTCTCAGCTCGCGGCAAAGATGGAGGAGGCTAACGTCCTCGCCTCCGACTGCCGCAGCGCCGCGCAGCTCGCGCTCCGCGACGGGCTTAGCGCGGTCGAGAGCGACCTCGAGGGTATCGACAACTCCTTTGTCACCATGCAGCTCAAGGCGCGCCTTGAGGACAATTACGAGACCCTGCCCGAGAACATCCGCAGCCTGCTCCACGGCGCCGAGAGCGTCCTCAAGGAGCTCAGCGGAGTGATCAACGGCGGCAACATCAGCCTCGCAGCGGCAGGCACCGAGGGCATCCACGAGGCTGTCCTTGCGGCGGGCAAGCTCATCAACTATCAGTTCAAGCCCTGGCAGGCGCTCAAGATCGCCGTTGCACTCCACCAGCAGCGCAAAGGCGAAGTCCTTGGTGGTTTCGCCGCCGAAGAAGTACAGGGCAAAGGTCGTAAACATGACCGTAAACACCGTGTACAGGGAACGGGTCAGGGTCTGGAACACCGAGGTGTTGACCAACTGAACCACATCGCCGCCGCGGCGGAAGTGCAGTTTCAGATTCTCGCGGATGCGGTCGAAGATAACGATGGTATCGTTGATGGAGTAACCAACGATGGTTAAGAGCGCCGCAATAAAGGAAGAATCAATCTGACGGCCCGTAAAGGAGAACACCGCCAGCACGATGAGGATATCATGCACGAGTGCGAGCACGGCCGCTACACCGAAGCGCCATTCAAAGCGATAAGCAACATAGGCAATGATGAGTGCCCAGGAAACCACGAGGGCCATCACCGCATTGGTAATCAGCTCGCCGCCAATCGTCGCACCAACTTTTTCCTCACGCAACACATCATAGTTTGCCACATCGGTCTTGATGGCCGCCATGACTT
>CACWKB010000056.1 GCA_902761375.1 uncultured Ruminococcus sp.
CTTCCGCTACATCGGAACATTCGCTCTGCCGAACACAACCGACGCAGCAGAAGAAACCAAACAAGACGAAAGGCGGACAGCCTAAACTGTCCGCCTGCGTATAGGGCACCGCCTTAAACTGAAAACATCCTTTTCGGAATCAGCCTAAAGCCCTGCGCTTTATTCGGTAAACCGATCAATTGTTCAGCATTTCGTCGAGCTCAGCAGCCGCCTCGTCGAGGTAGCCGCCGTCGAACGCCTCGGCTCTGCCGCTGTCGATCTTTTCGGCGAGCTCGGGGTCGATGGGGAGCTTTGCGAGCACCTTGGTATCATAGCGCTCCGCGATATCCTCGATATGGCTGTCGCCGAAAACGGCGTGACGCTTGCCGCACTCGGTGCAGCAGAAATAGCTCATGTTCTCGACCAGACCGAGGATCGGGATATCCATCATCCGAGCCATCTTGACCGCCTTTTCGACGATCATGCCGACCAGCTCCTGAGGAGAGGCGACCACGATGATGCCGTCGACGGGTATGCTCTGGAATACCGTGAGCGGAACGTCGCCCGTTCCGGGAGGCATATCGACCAGCATATAGTCCACGTCGTTCCACAGCACGTCAGACCAGAACTGCTTGACGGTGCCCGAGATCATCGGCGCGCGCCATACGACCGGGTCGGTCTCGTTTTTGAGCAGAAGGTTGATCGAGATCATCTCGATGCCGGTCTCGGTGATAGCGGGCAGGATGCCCAGCTCGTTGCCGACGCATTTTTTGCTGATGCCGAACGCCTTGGGGATCGAGGGTCCGGTGATGTCGGCGTCGAGGATGGCGACCTTTTTGCCCATCCGTCTGAGGGTGACTGCGAGCATCGACGTGACCATGCTCTTGCCTACGCCGCCCTTGCCCGAAACAACGGCGATCACCTTGCCGACGCTGCTGAATTCGTTGAGCTTTTCGTGAAGATCCTTCTCCTCACCGCAGGCGCTGCTGCACGAGGAACAGTCGTGATTACAACCCATTTAAAATACCTCTTTCTTTTTTCGGTTATTTTTATCACCGCTGACTCGGCAGCGAGCCGCTCTTGAGGTTTGCCACCCTGATGCAGCCCGTTGTGCAGCTTCTCGCGCACACGCCGAGGTCGGGACATTCCGTACATTTATCATAATCTATGACAGCCACATTATTCGTGACCTTGATCGCTCCGAGAGGACAGACCTTCTCGCATTTGCGGCAGCCTATGCAGCCGTTGGAGCAGACCTTGCGCGTCAGCGCGCCCTTGTCCCTGTTTGAGCAGGTGACGACGACCCTTTTGGTGTCCGGTATCAGCGAGATCAGCTTGTTGGGACAGGTCTTGGTGCAGACGCCGCAGCCCACGCAGTCCGAGGGATTGACCCTCGCCACTCCGTTGACTATGCGGATAGCCTCCTGAGGACAGGCGGCGGTGCAGTCGCCGTAGCCGAGACAGCCGTATGTGCAGCTTCCCTTGCCGCCGAACATGATATTTGCGGCGGCGCAGCTTTCGATACCGCTGTAGCGCACCTTGTCCCGAGTGTGCTCGCAGTCGCCCGAGCAGTGAACCACCGCCACGGTCTCGATAACGTCGGCGAACTCCACGCCGAGCACCTCGCTGAGCTGACGCGAAACGCCGTCCGCGCCGGGGATGCACAGATTGGTCGGGGTCTCGGGATCGTCGCAGAGCGCCTTGGCGTAGCCGTCGCAGCCCGCAAAGCCGCAGGCTCCGCAGTTAGCGCCCGGCAGACACTCGCGCACGGCGGGAAACCGCTCGTCCTCCTTGACAGCCATCAGCTTTGAGGCGACGACCAGCACGCCGGCGCAGATTATTCCGATGATCACCACGGGGATGACCGCCGTAAGGATAGGTACTAATACATCAGGCATTACATCCCCTCCTTACGCGAACAGGTTCTCGATCACTCCGCCGAAGCCGAGGAAGGAGAGCGAGGTGATCGCCGCGGCGATCAGGGTGATGGGCAGACCCTTGAAGCTCTTGGGGATATCGCTGCCCTCGAGCGTGGAGCGCACTCCCGAGAACATTACCATGGCGAGGAAGAAGCCGAGTCCGCTGCCGAGCGAGTTGACCATCGACTGCAGGAAATCATAGCCGGAGTCGATGTTGAGTATGGTGACGCCGAGCACGGCGCAGTTGGTGGTGATGAGCGGAAGGTATACGCCCAGCGACTTGTGCAGCGCCGGGATATAGCGCTTGAGAACGATCTCGACAAGCTGGACCAGCGCCGCGATCACGAGGATGAACACGATGGTTTGCAGGTATTCCAGATGATTAGGTACCAGAAGATACATCTGGATAGGCCATGTGACCGCCGTGGCGATGAGCATTACGAAGATGACCGCGAGGCTCATTCCGGTTGCGGAGTCGAGCTTTTTTGATACGCCCAAAAACGGGCAGATTCCCAAAAACCGCGACAGCACGTAGTTGTTGATGAACGCGGCGGAAAGCAGAATTATAAGCAGACCCTTGATATCCATTACGCGGTCACCTCCTGATTAACGGCTTCACAGCTCTTTTGAGAGCAGGAATCGGCGTTTGGACAGCCCTCGCAGCCGAAGTCCTTCTTCTTGGGCTTGTGCTTGCCCCACTTGTTGACTGCCGCGATCAGCAGACCGAACACAAAAAAGCCGCCGGGAGCCATTGTGAGGATAGAGATATGGTTGTCGGAAAGGATGGGGATGGATATCCCGAAGAAGGTGCCGTTGCCGAACACCTCGCGGATGGTCGCCATCAGCGTCAAAGCGAGCGTGAAGCCCGCGCCCATGCCGAGCGCGTCGACCGCGGAATCAAAGACCTTGTTCTTATTGGCGAACATCTCGGCTCTGCCGAGGATGATGCAGTTCACCACGATCAGAGGCAGATATATTCCGAGCGTTTCGTCCAGAGCCGGCGCGAACGCCTTTACGAGCATCTGAACCATTGTGACGAAGCCCGCGATAAGCACGATGTAGCAGGGGATGCGCACCTTGTCGGGAATGACCTTTCTCAGCGCGGAGATCACGATGTTGGAGCAGAGCAGGACTACCGTCGCCGCGGCGCCCATTCCCAGCGCCCCCGAAACGCTTGTCGAGGTGGCGAGCGTCGGACAGGTGCCGAGCACGAGAACCAGCACCGGGTTCTCTTTGATCAGACCCTTTGAGAAGTTTTGCAGGGTATTCATCACGCCGCCTCCTTTACAATATCAAATCCCTCATAGGCTATCGAGATCGCCTTCTTGTACGCCTTTGAGGATATGGTCGCGCCCGAGATCGCGTCGACCTCGCTGTAGCTGTCCTCGGTTTTTCCGATGTATTTGTCGGAATAGCCGCTCTTGTTGTCGACCACGCGCGAGCCGATTCCGCTGGTCTCGCTGTGCTCGAGGGTGTATATTTTCTCGATCGAGCCGTCGGACTTGATGCCGAGCATCAGCTTGATGTCGCCGCCGTAGCCCTTGACGGTGACGGAGATCACCATGCCCGAGCCGTTCTTCGCCTTTGAGACCTCGGTGATCTCGGCGGGCAGCCCGAGCTTTTCCATGTCCTCGTCGGACAGGGTGTCGAACTCGCCGTTAGCCTCGCCCAGCACCTCGTTGCGCGCGGCGGCAGCCTTTTCCTCAGCCGCCTTTTGGATGATCGGCGAGGTGACGCTGTTTACAAACGCCAGCAGCGCGGTAACTGCAAGGCAGATCGAGGCGAGCACCGCGATGGGCTTTACTATGTCCTTCACTTCGCCTCACCCCCTTTTAGAGGCTTTGAGCGAGTGAGCTTTGAGATATAGGGCGTGAGGATGTTCATCAGCAAAATCGAGAACGAAACGCCCTCGGGGAAGTTGCCCCAGAATCGGATAAGTACCGTGATAAGTCCGCAGCCGACGCCGAAGATGATCTTGCCCCATTTCGAGGACGGCGTGGTCGCGTAGTCGGTCGCCATGAAGAACGCGCCGAGGAGCAGACCGCCGCTGAGGAGCTGGGCGAGGACGTCCTTGCCGCAGATCAGCGACATTATCGCCACGGTGCCGATGAAGGCTACCGGGGTATGCCAGCTTATGACGCGCCTTATCAGCAGATAAGCGCCGCCGAGCAGCAGAGCCAGCGCGCAGGTCTCGCCGAGGCAGCCGCCGTGATATCCCAAAAACAGGTTGAGATAAGAGGGTACCGAGGCGATGTCGCCCTTAGCCATAGCCGCGAGGGGCGTTGCCGTCGATACCGCGTCGGGGAACACCCACGAGGTCATCGCGCCCGAGAAGGCGGTCATCATTATGATTCGAGCCGTGATCGCGGGATTAGCGAAGTTCTGTCCTATGCCGCCGAAGAGCTGCTTTACAACTATGATGGCTATAACGCTGCCGAGCATCGCCTGCCAGATCGGTATCGACACGGGCAGATTGAACGCGAGCAGCATTCCCGTGACCACCGCCGAGAGATCGGTTATCGTGTTCTCGCGCTTGCAGAGCTTTTCAAAGAGGAACTCCGACAGCACGCAGGTCGCCACGCATACGCCGATGACGAGCGCCGAGCGCCATCCGAAGATCACTACCGACGCTATCGCCGCAGGCATGAGCGCGATCACCACGTCGAGCATTATTTTCTGAGTGGTGCGGCTTCCGCTGAAATGCGGAGACACCGCCGAGATCAGCTTGTTCATCCCTTGCCCTCCTTTTCGGCGAGCGCCTTTTGCGCCGCCTTGTATTCCCTGAGCCTGCCCTTTGCGAGCTTGTTGGTCTGTACCAGCGGTCTGTTCGCAGGGCAGATGAACGAGCAGCAGCCGCATTCCATGCACAGGTCGACGCAGAGCTTATCGAGCGCCTCGTCGTCGCCGAGCGCGTAGGCTCGCGCTATCTCGCGCGGCTCAAGCCTGAGCGGACAGTGGTTTATGCATTCGCCGCAGCCTATGCAGGGCGTCGTCTTTTTCAGGGTCGCCTCGCGTTCATCCATCACCACAACGGCGTTGGTGTTTTTGAGTATGGGATCGTCAAGCGACGGGACCGCGATCCCCATCATGGGACCGCCGTAGAGCACCTTTGCCGGCTCGCTCTTCAGTCCGCCCGCCGCTTCTATCAGGTCGCCGATAGAGGTGCCGATTGGCACGATCATGTTCTTGGGCTCTCTGACCGCGCTGCCGTCAACCGTCACGACCTTTTCGACCAGCGGCATACCGGTTTCAAGGTACTCCGCGATGAAGGCGAGGGTGGTGACGTTGAGCACGATCACGCCGACGTCGAGCGGCAGCCCGCCGCGCGGCACGATGCGTTTGACGCAGTTATAGATCAGCACCTTTTCGCCGCCCTGAGGATAAACCGAGGGCAGCACCTTTACCTCGACCCCGTCGGTCTCGGCGGCGAGGGCGCGCATCTTCACAATAGCCTGCTTTTTGTTGCTCTCTATGCCGATAATAATCCGCTTTACCCCGAGGTATTTTTTAAGAGCCTCAATGCCCTTGAAAACATATTCGCCCTTGTCGAGCATGGTGCGCGTGTCCGAGGTGATATAGGGCTCGCATTCGGCGGCGTTGATTATGACCGCCTCGACCTTTGAAAGATCCTTGACGCCGAGCTTTACGAAGGTGGGAAAGCCCGCACCGCCCAAGCCTACCGCGCCGCTTTTGCGGATAGCCGCGATGAAGCTGTCGAAGTCGCTGACCTCGGGCGGCACGATATCCTCCGCGGGAGTCCGGGCGCCGTCGCTTTCGATGACGACCGTCGGGACGTGCATCCCGTAGGGCGCGATGACCTCGTCGAGCTTTAGTACCTTGCCCGAAACGCTCGAGTGGATCGGCGATGAAACAAAGCCGTCGGCTTCGCCGATGAGCTGACCGACCTTTACTTCGTCGCCGCGCTTGACGCAGATCTTTGACATCTTGCCGATATGCATCGCCATCGGGATCGTCACGGTCGGCGGCGGAGCCATTCTGACGGGGGCGCAGTCGGCTGTGTGCTTGAGGTGCGCCACCTTTATGCCATGTATTTTCATAATCCTCCTCCAGTTCTATCAAATTACGCATACACATTTATTATACTACATCTTTGCGGATATTCCAATAGGCTGATTGCAAGGATTTAAAAATAAATTTTGTATATTGTTACTATTCGGGGATGTCAGTGAGAAGGATTAGGGATTAGGGATTAGGGATTAGGGATTAGGGATTAGTGGTTAGGGGTTAGTGGTTAGGGGTTAGGGGATAATTTAGGGCGGTATCCGTAGCCGGACGGCAACCCTTTTGCCGCTGCGCGACATTTCC
>CACWKB010000057.1 GCA_902761375.1 uncultured Ruminococcus sp.
AACTGACTACTAATAACTAAACCAAAAACGCCCCGTGCCGAAAAGCATGGGGCGTGATTTTTATTCAATTACGCATTGCGCATTGCTAATTACGCATCAAACGGCGTTTTTGTTGTTGCCGTAGTAGGCGTTGAGGTACATCTGCCTGATCTCGCTCATAAGCGGATAGCGCGGGTTGGCGCCGGTGCACTGGTCGTCGAACGCCTGCTCGGTCATTTCGTCGAGGGTAGAAAGGAAGTCCTCCTCGCTGACGCCGTAGTCGGCGATCTTCTCCTTGATGCCGATCCTCGCCTTAAGCTCGTTGATGCCGTCGATCAGGTTCTCGACGCTCTCGGAGTCGTCCTTGCCGCCGAAGCCGAGGAACTGCGCTACCTCAGCGTAGCGCGCCAGAGTCTTCGGGTGATCGTACTGCGGGAAGGTTCCCATCTTGGTTGGCACCTCGGAGCTGTTGAAGCGGATGACCTGCTCCAGCATGAGGGCGTTGGCGACGCCGTGCGCGATGTGGTGGAACGCGCCGAGCTTGTGCGCCATCGAGTGACATACTCCGAGGAAGGCGTTTGCGAACGCCATGCCCGCCATTGTTGCGGCGTGGGCTACCTTTTCGCGGGCGACAGGCTCGTTCATGCCGTTGTCATAGCAGGCAGGCAGATACTCAAAGATGACCTTGAGCGCCTTGAGTGCCAAGCCGTCGGTGAAATCGGTCGCCATTACGGATGCGTACGCCTCAAGCGCGTGCGATACCGCGTCAATGCCCGAGGCTGCTGTCAGACCCTTGGGTCCGCTCATCATAAAGTCCGCGTCAACGACAGCCATGTTCGGCATCAGCTCATAGTCGGCAAGCGGGTATTTGATGCCCGTTTCCTGATCGGTGATGACCGCGAAGGGCGTCACCTCGGAGCCTGTGCCGGATGAGGTCGGGATCGCGATGAAATACGCCTTTTCGCCCATCTTCGGGAAGGAATATACGCGCTTGCGGATGTCGCAGAAGCGCATAGCCATATCCTGGAAATCTACGTCGGGATGCTCATAAAGCACCCACATGATCTTTCCGGCGTCCATTGCGGAGCCGCCGCCGAGCGCGATTATTACGTCCGGCTCGAATTTGCGCATAGCCTCAGCGCCGTTTTGCGCGGAGATCAGCGACGGGTCGGGCTCGACGTCCGAGAACACCGTGTAGGTGATGCCCATTTGGTCGAGCTTATCGGTGATCGGCTTGGTGTAGCCGTTTTTATACAGGAAGGAGTCGGTGACAAGGAAGGCGCGCTTTTTGCCCATTACGTCCTTAAGCTCCTGAAGCGCGATCGGCATGCAGCCCTTCTTGATATAAACCTTCTCGGGTGCGCGGAACCAAAGCATATTCTCTCTCCTCTCGGCAACGGTCTTGATGTTCAAAAGGTGCTTGACGCCCACGTTTTCACTCACCGAGTTGCCGCCCCATGAGCCGCAGCCGAGGGTCAGCGAGGGAGTGAGGTTGAAGTTGTAGATGTCGCCGATGCCGCCCTGAGAGGACGGGGTGTTGACGAGGATACGGCAGGTCTTCATGTGCGCCGCGAACTTGTCGATCTTTTCTCTTTCGTTGACGGCGTCGAGGAAGACGGACGAGGTGTGTCCGTAGCCGCCGTCGGCGATAAGCTGCTCTGCCTTGGCGATGGCGTCGTCAAAATCCTCCGCCTTATACATCGCCAGCACGGGGCTGAGCTTTTCATGCGCGAATTCCTCGCTGATGTCTACGCTCTCGACCTCGCCGATCAGCACCTTTGTGCTCTCGGGGATAGCTACGCCCGCGAGCGCGGCGATGGTAACCGGCTTCTGACCTACGATCCTCGCGTTGAGCGAGCCGTTGATGATGATGGTCTTGCGGACCTTGTCGATCTCGTCGTCCTTGAGGAAGTAGCAGCCGCGGGCAAGGAACTCCGCCTTTACCGCGTCATAGATCTTCTTGTTGACGATGACGCTCTGCTCGGAGGCGCAGATCATGCCGTTGTCAAAGGTCTTGGAGTGTATGATCGAGTTGACCGCAAGCAGGATATCGGCGCTCTCCTCGATGATTGCGGGCGTGTTGCCGGCGCCGACGCCCAGAGCGGGCTTGCCGCTTGAATAAGCCGCCTTCACCATTCCGGGGCCGCCGGTGGCAAGGATGCAGTCGGATTCCTGCATGAGCATATTGGTAAGCTCAAGCGAGGGAACGTCGATCCAGCTTATGATTCCCTCGGGAGCGCCCGCCTCTACCGCAGCCTCGAGAACGATCTTTGCCGCCTCGATGGTGCTCTTTTTCGCGCGGGGATGAGGGCTGATGATGATGCCGTTGCGGGTCTTAAGGCAAATCAGCGATTTGAATATCGCGGTTGATGTGGGGTTGGTCGTCGGGATGACCGCGGCGATAACGCCGATGGGCTCGGCAATGCGCTGAGTGCCGAAAACCTTGTTTTCCTCCACCACGCCGCAGGTTTTCACATCCTTGTACGCGTTATAGATGTATTCGGACGCAACGTGGTTTTTGATGACCTTGTCCTCAACAACGCCCATGCCCGTTTCCCCGACCGCCATTTTGGCGAGCGTCAGGCGCGCGCGGTTGGCGGCGGTGGCGGCGGCAAGGAAGATCCTGTCGACCTGCTCCTGTGTGAATGTCGCAAATTCTCTTTGCGCGGCTCTTACGCGGTCAAGCGCGGCTTCAAAGCTATCCACGCTGTCCACGATAGGATACTCTTTGTTACTCATATAATCTACCTCTTATTTTTTATTGCGATTCACGGATGTGAAACAAATGCGGCGAAATCTGAAAAATCTGACGGTCAGCGCGGGAGCTCGTTGAGAGCTATGCGGTGGGTTTTTGCATAGGAAGCGCCGAAGGAGCCCGTGTACGCCGTGATGGTGAGGTCGGACGAGCACTCGGCAAAGGTGTCGTCGGCGATGGTGGTCATCGACAGCGGCAGCACGACTTCCTTGAGATTCTCATTCTGATAGAACACATAGCGGTTCAGCTTGACAAAGGTCTCGCTCTCGGGAATGGTGATCGAGGTGATGCCGGTGTGCGAGAAGGCGTATTCGCCGACCTTCTTGAGCGAAGAGGGCAGCGTGATCTTTTCAAGCTTGGGGCAGTCCCAGAACGCGTTCTGACCGATAACGGTAACGCCCTCGGGGATAACGACCTCCTTGAGCTCATGGCAGCCGGCAAAGGCGTAGTCGCGTATCTCATTGATGGAGTCGGGAATGGTGACCGACTCGATATCGGAGTTTCTGAAAAGGCTTGTGTCGATTACCTTGATCCTTGCGCCGTCAACGGTGGAGGGAATGGTGATGTTCTTGGAGTTGCCGTTGTAAACCGTCACCTTATATTCCTTGTCGTTGAGGAAATAGTAGCCGAAATCGCCCTGGGTGAGGTCGGGGTCGGTGGGATAATTGCGATAAATGCTTCCCGAGGTCTGGGCGTCACCGTTATTGCCGGAGCCGCTGGTGCTCTTGCTCTTCTGACAGCCGCAGCCCGCGGAGGCAACGGCAATACCCGCGCATACGACACAGGCGAGGATAGAGGTCACAATCTTTTTAATGTTCATTTCATATTTCCTTTCACTTTGACAGCGCGCTCAACCATTGAGGGATATGCTTTCCGCTTCTGTCGGTGAGTCTTGAAGCGTTGCCGCGCTGTCGGTTTTATATAATATAGTATACGGAAAGTCCTGACAGCCGCGCCGAACGGCGCTGTGCGGAAATCAAACCCTAATCGTATTTATTATACTATAAAACCCCGCGTCTTGCAATTCTTTTTTGCAGGATTTTCAAAATTTTTGTATATTCGTTTTTATCGCCCCTGCAGCAGGCCCAAAAATTTACGGAATTGTAATCAATTGCGTCAAAATAATTCCGAACGGGAATTTATAGTTGAACAAAATGACCGAAAATCCAGACTCAGTAAAAAATAACCCTTTAGGGGGTTGATTTTTTGGGAGAAGGATGATATAATTGTTACAGTTTTGTAAACAAGTGACATTGTTCCTGTAATGATTCGGTTACAAAATAGATAACAAAATTCGAAATTGGAGGTAAAAGAAATGCACAGGTTAAAGAAACTGGCAGCCGTGGGACTTTGCACCGCAACAGCGTCGACCATGGCAGTAGCAAGCACCACGACCAATGTCGCGGCATCCGGCACCGGCGCAGGTCTTGCGGAATACGCGCTCAACGCGTATTATGAAGGCTGGAGTTACGTTTGGGGCGGCACCGAGCCCGGCGCGGTTGACTGCTCGGGTCTGATTTGGTCTTATTGCGGCGGAAACCGTCTCAGCATGCTTTCCGACGCGCAGGCAAACGGCAGAGACTGGGGCTATGTCAGCGACGGCATCCCGCGTGTTCACGGCTTGGGTCTTTCGCGCCCGAACCATGTCGGCGTCTATATCGAGGACGGCATGGAGGTCGACGCCAGAGGCAGCGCCTACGGCGTATGCTATCAGCAGATCGGCGAAAACGGCTATAACAACTGGGATTGCTGGTTCAAGCTGACAGCGGTCGACTATCCCGAAAACGGATGGGAGACCTTCAACGGCAACTGCTACTATTACGAGGACGGCGAATACATCGTCGACACCACGAGAACCATCGACGGCACCACCTATTACTTTGACTCAAAGGGTCATTCAAGCACCGCCCCGTCGTCGACCTCCGGAAGCTCGTCCTCCGGAAACAGCAAGAGCAGCTCCGGTAGCAAATCAACCGTCGTCAAGCCCACCGTATGGCAAAAGGGCTCCTGCGATGACGAGGTCGTGAAGATCCAGACCCGTCTTGCCGAGCTCGGCTATTATGACGGCGAGATCGACGGCGACTTCGGCGACATGACCGACGCGGCGTTCAGAGCCTTCCAGAAGGCGGCAGGACTGACCGTTGACGGCATCGCCGGCTCCGACAGAGAGGTTCTCTATTCCGACAACGCTCCCGCCAAAAAGGTCGAGACCGTGAAGGAGACCGTTGAAGAACCCACCGAGGCTCCGACCGAAGCTCCCGCCCCCACCGAGGAGGTCGAGGAGGTCGAGGAAACTCAGCCCGCAGCCGAGGATGAAGCTGCCGAGGAGATCGAAGAAGAGGACATAGTCAGCGGCTTTGTGATGATGAAGAACGGCGATTTCAGCGATAACGTCGCCACCGTTCAGTCGAAGCTCCTTGAGCTCGGCTATCTGGGAATCGAAGCCACCGGTCTTTACGGCGACTACACCACCGAGGCGGTCGGCAACTTCCAGCTTGCGAACGGCTTGGAGATGACCGGAGACGTTGACTCTGTCACATACGAAGCGCTGTTCAGCGACGACGCAGTCGCGAGCGAGCTTCCCGCAGCGGCTGAGGAAACCGCCGAGGACGCTGACGAAGCCTATGCAGAGTACGCCGAGGACGCAGAGGACGCAGAGAACACCGAAACCTACGAAGCCGACGCTGCGGAAGCCTATGCGGCAGCCGAGGCAGAAGCCGAGGATACATATGAGGAAGCGCCCGCCGCTCCCGCTCAGTTCATCACACCCGACAGCCCCGTGACCGCTTCGATCGGCACTCCCGGCAAGCAGTACGCGGCAACGGCTTCAAAGTCGGTCGCAAAGGCAAACGCCGTGACCGAGAAGGCTATGGAGAAATCCGCCGACATCACCCCCACCGCCAACAAAGCTGACACCGGCAGAACCGCCAACATCTGGCTCTGGCTGGTTCTGGCAGCCGCCACACTCGGCGTGGTCGCGTTCATCATGCTGATGCACGGCAAAAAGCGCAGCCCCAAGAAGTCCAAAACTTCAACCAAAGCCCAGCTCAATCAACGCTGGTAATAACCGGAACACATAATTTCAAACGCAGCGCCCCGCAGGATTGACCCGCGGGGCGCGATGTTTAGTTATTAGTAGTCAGTTGTCGGGTCGCTTCGCTCCGAGTTGTATTGCTGCGTGCTTGGGAAAAGGCGTTTCCTCTCGCTGTCATTCCGACCAAGCGGAGCGCGTGGAGGAATCCCCTGCGGCAGTGAATCAAGCGTCGCTGTAAGTACCAAGGGGCTGGCTCAAAACTCATTGTTATGAGTAAGAGTCAGCCCTTTTATTGCAATTGTATTGTACTGTAGGGTCAGGTCTTGTTTCTGCCCCCTAATAGGGGGACTGAGGGGGTCTGGGCACAGCCGTACCCTGACCGTGGGTTTAATGCC
>CACWKB010000058.1 GCA_902761375.1 uncultured Ruminococcus sp.
ACAAACATCTATAAATTGAAGTACGTCTGTGTCTGATGGAGACTATCGGAGTTGATGACGTTACCCTAACACACAAACATCTATAAATTGAAGTACGTCAGAGTCAGATGGAGACTATCGGAGTTGATGAAGTTATCCAAACACAATAACATCTAATAAGAGATTCTTTAAAAAAGGAGGAGGACGGTGAGGAAGGTAACCATTGGATTTGCGATGTGCGGTTCCTTTTGCACCTTTACAAAGGCATTTGAGCAAATGAAGCTGCTCAGGGATAAGGGATATGAGGTGCTGCCGATAATGTCGGAGCACGCGAGCGGCATGGATACGCGCTTCGGCGCGGCGAAGGATATGGTCAGGAAAGCCGAGGAGATATCGGGAAAACCCGTGATAAAAACGATTGCGGACGCGGAGCCGATCGGTCCTAAGGATATGTGCGACCTGCTTGTGATCGCGCCGTGTACGGGCAATACGCTCGCAAAGCTGGCGCTCGGAATAACGGATACCTCGGTAACGATGGCGGCAAAGTCGCACCTGAGGGTCAAAAAGCCCGTGCTGCTCTGCGCCGCGACGAACGACGCCCTCGGAGCGTCCGCGCAGAATATTGGCAGACTGTTGAACACAAAGAATGTTTTCTTTGTTCCGCTGTCTCAGGACGACCCCGAGAAAAAGCCGAATTCGCTGGTAGCGGATTTTTCGCTGATCCCCGACTGTGCCGAGTCTGCGCTGGAGCGCAAACAGCTCCAGCCGATATTTCGACAGCAAAAATGATGACAGATGAGATTTTGATAAAAATTTGCGGCGGCGGTATTGATACCGTCGCCGTTTTATGGTAGAATGAAAAATAGAAGCGAGAAGTTTTATATAATTGAGAATTGAGAATTGAAAGTTGAAAATTTCGGGCGGGACACCCGCACCCGATTTGTAATATTGTTTATTCATAAATGTTAATTATAAAAAAGGAGTAATCATACATGAACAACGAAACCAAATGTCTGCATGCGGGCTATGAGCCCGGAAACGGCGAAGCGCGCCAGCTTCCCATCTACCAGAGCACCACATGGAAGTACGCCTCGAGCGACGACATGGGCAAGCTCTTTGACCTTGAGGCGAGCGGCTATTTTTATACCCGTCTGCAGAATCCCACAAACGATATGACCGCGGCTAAGATCGCCGCTCTCGAGGGCGGAATCGCCGGAATGCTGACCTCCAGCGGTCAGGCGGCTAACTTCTTCGCTCTGTTCAATATCTGCGAGACCGGCAGCCATATCATCGCCTCGTCCGCGATCTACGGCGGTACATATAACCTGCTCGGCGTTACGATGAAGAAGATGGGCATCGACGTAACTTTCGTCGATCAGGATCTTCCGGAGGAGGAGCTCGCAAAGGAGTTCCGCGAGAACACAAGGGCGGTGTTCGGCGAGACCATCACCAATCCCACCGTCAGCGTGCTCGATATCGAGAAGTTTGCGCGTTTGGCTCATTCCCACGGCGTTCCGCTCATCGTGGACAACACCTTCGCCACCCCGATCAACTGCCGCCCGATCGAGTGGGGCGCTGATATCGTCACCCACTCTACGACAAAGTATATGGACGGCCACGCGGTCAGCGTTGGCGGCGCTATCGTCGACAGCGGCAATTTTGACTGGATGGCTCACGCGGACAAGTTCCCCGGCATGACCACTCCCGACGAGAGCTATCACGGCTTGATCTATGCCGAGAAGTTCGGAAAGCTCGGCTATATCACCAAGGCGACCAGCCAGCTCATGCGCGATTTCGGCGCGATCCAGTCTCCTCAGAACGCTTTTTATCTGAATAACGGCCTCGAGTCGCTGCACGTCAGGATGCAGCGCCACTGCGAGAACGGCCTTGCGGTAGCTCAGTTCCTGAAATCGCAGGACAAGGTCGCGTGGATCCACTATCCCGACCTCGAGGGCGACGAGTACAACGAGCTCGCCAAGAAATATCTGCCCAACGGCTCCTGCGGCGTTATCGCCTTTGCCGTCAAGGGCGGCAGAGACAAGGCTATTGCCTTTATGGACAGCCTCAGACTTGCGACGATCGCTACCCATGTTGCCGACGCGAGGACCTGCCTGCTCCATCCCGCAAGCCATACCCACCGCCAGCTCAGCGATCAGCAGCTTGCCGAGGCGGGCATCGCTCCCGATCTCATCCGTCTGTCCGTCGGCCTCGAGAACAAGGACGACCTCATCGCCGATCTGAAGCAGGCATTGGAGAAGATCTGAGCAGCGGCAGTTATACCCGATTTGAAAATCAGTTGAGAATATTACAGGAGGAGCTTATGTCACAGTTCGTTTCCGCTATAATCGTCGCCGCAGGCGGTTCGGTAAGGATGGGCACAGAGGACAGCAAGCAGTTCTTGCCTCTGCTCGGAAAGCCCGCGATACAGTATACGCTGACCGCGTTCGAGGGCTGCGGTCTCGTGAATGAAATAATCGTCGTCTGCCGCGAACAGGACGTTGAGCGGATAAAGGCGCTCGCCGCAGACTGCGGTATCTCAAAGCTTGCCGCCGCGGTTACGGGCGGCGACAGCCGCGCCGAGAGCGTGCGCAACGGAGTTTCGGCGGCAAGCCCCGAGGCAAAGCTGCTGGCGATCCACGACGGAGCGCGTCCGCTGATAACCGTCGGCGAGATAGAGCGCGTGATCGAGACCGCGTTCGAGACAGGAGCCGCCGCGCTCGGCACCGAGGTCACCGATACGATCAAGCTTGTCGATGACAGCGACCTGATCGTGAGCACTCCGCAGCGTTCAAGGCTCAGAGCCGTCCAGACCCCTCAGGTGTTTGACAGGGAGCTTTATACCTTTGCGATGGAAAACGCCGAGGATAAGCTCTCCGAGTTCACCGACGACTGCGCCCTGATCGAGAGCATGGGCGGCGAGGTGACGGTCGTGCGCGGCGAGAAAAGCAACATCAAGCTCACCACGCCCCTCGATATAATAATTGCGGAAAGCATTTTAAGCAGAAAATAATATAATAATGGAGTTGAATTGGTTATGGTCAAAATCATTTCCGACAGCACCTGCGATTTTTCGCCTGAGCTGCTGCAAAAGTATGACATCGGAATTATGCCTCTGTATGTAGTCATGGGCGACAAGACCCTGAAGGATGGCTTAGAGGCAACCCCCGAGGATATCTACGCTTATGTCGACAAGACCGGTGCGCTGCCCAAGACTGCCGCGCCGAATCTGAGCGATTATATTGAGTGCTTCAAGCCGTGGCGCGAAAAGGGCGACGAGGTGGTGCATTTCAATATCAGCTCCGATTTTTCCAGCGCCTACGCCACCGCCTGCCTTGCCGCAAAGGAGCTCGGCGGGGTAGAGGTAGTGGATACGAGAAACCTCTCGACCGGCTCGGGTCTTGTGGTGATCCATGCCGCCGAGATGGCTCAGGCAGGCAAGAGCGCCGCCGAGATCGCCGAAGAGTGCCGCAGGCTCACCGCGCGCGTCGAGGCGAGCTTTGTCGTCGACAGCATCGACTATCTGCACAAGGGAGGAAGATGCTCGTCGGTCGCGGCGTTAGGCGCGAATCTGCTCAAGCTCAAGCCCTGCATCGAGGTCACGGACGGCAAGATGAAGTCCGCCAAGAAGTACCGCGGCAATATCGAGAAGGTCATCATCAACTATGTGACCGACCGCCTCAGCGGCAGGACGGATATCGACAAGCACCGCATCTTCATCACTCATACGCGCTGCACCGACGAGGTAGTCGATCAGGTGCGCGACAAGATCAACGAGCTTTATCCGGGCTTTGAGGAGATTTTGGAAACCACCGCCGGCTGCACCATCACCAGCCATTGCGGACCTTTCACGCTCGGCATCCTGTTTGTGAGAAAAGAGGCTTGATCGGCGATGCGTATCGGTCACGGCTATGACGTACATAAATTCGCCGAGGGCAGAAGGCTGATCCTCGGCGGCGTAGACGTCCCGTATGAAAAGGGTCTGCTCGGTCATTCCGACGCGGACGTGCTGGCTCACGCAATAATGGACGCGCTGCTCGGAGCGGCTGCTTTGGGCGATATCGGCAAGCTCTTTCCCGATACCGACGACCGCTTCAAGGGCGCCGACAGCCTAATGCTCATGCGCGAGGTCTGCCTTGTGCTCAAGGCGAACGGCTGGAGGATCGTCAACGTCGACTCCACAGTGATAGCTCAGGCTCCCAAGCTGCGCCCGTATATCGACGCGATGCGCGAAAACCTCGCCGCAGCCTGCGGCGTTGACGCCTCGCAGATCAGCGTAAAGGCGACGACAGAGGAACGCCTCGGCTTCACAGGCAGGCTCGAGGGCATTTCAGCCCACGCGGTTTGCCTCATAGAAAAAGCTTAAAACAATTGAAAGTTGAAAATGGAAAGTTGAAAATTTCGGTCGGGCAGATAGAATGCATTAGTGTTTTGCGTTCTCTGCCCGACAGAGTTTTAAGTATTAATTAACAATTAACGATTAACAATTAACAATTAACAGTTAAGGGTCGCTTCGCTCCGGAGTTATAATGTTGTGTGCGGTTAAACTAACGTTCGGTTACAGCAAAAAAGCCTCCTTTGTTAAAGGAGATGGCGCGGCGATCTGCGCCGTGACAGAGGATTTATATGGCAGTGATTAACCGATAAGTGAAAACGTTTCTCGATAAAACCCGATTCTGATCAATAGCTCCTAACACCTAATCCCTAACCCCTTGCTTCTCACTTCTCGCTTCTAAATATGACATATAATAATCACTTCGTTCATAAAAATGGGCGAGGTGATTTATTTGATTAAGAAGGGATTTGCGGCGGTATTCCTTGCCGTTTGCATGACGGTGTTGTCAACTGTGCCTGCGTTTGCGGTTGACGATGCTCTTGTGACTGCTCCGGCGGCGGTTTTGATGGAGGCTTCAACGGGTAAAATTCTTAATGAGAAAAACGCGCACGAAAAACGCCCCTGCGCTTCGATCACAAAGGTAATGACCCTGCTGCTCGTATTCGAGGCGATCGACGGGGGCAAGCTCAGCCTCGACGATATCATCACGACCTCGGCTCACGCGGCTTCGATGGGCGGCAGCGATATCTGGCTCGAGGAGGGCGAGACTATGACCGCCGACGACATGATAAAGGCTACTGTCGTCGCCTCGGCAAACGACGCGGCGGTCGCGCTTGCTGAGCACATAAGCGGCAGCGAGGACGCCTTTGTGGATCGAATGAACGCCAGAGCCAAGGAGCTCGGGATGAACGACACGACTTTTAAAAACTGCAACGGTCTCGACGAGGAGGGACACCTGACATCGGCGGCTGACGTAGCGATAATGTCGCGTGAGCTCATCAAGCACAAGAAGATATTCGACTATACCTCGATCTGGCTCGATTATCTGCGCGGCGGCGAGACTCAGATCGTCAATACGAACAAGCTGCTAAAGACCTATAACGGCATTACAGGTCTGAAAACCGGTACGACTGATGACGCGGGCTGCTGTATGTCGGCGACGGCAGAGCGCGACGGTATGAGCCTAATCGCCGTGGTGCTCGGCTGTGACAACGGTAAGCAGAGGTTCGCCGACGGAGCCGCGCTGCTCGACTACGGCTTTGCCAATTATTCCGTAGAAGAAATAAAAACGCCCGCCGAGCTTCCGAAAAGCCTCGAGGTAAAGGGCGGCATGGCGGACAGCGTAGCCCTGAGCTGTGAGATCGACGACTCCGTCGTGGTCGAGAAGGCGAGCGCCGACGAGCCGGAGTTCACGATAAACCTGCCTGAGAGCATGGACGCGCCCGTTGAGGAGCACGAAAGGCTCGGCGAGGTCGTCTGCAAAATAGGGGAGACCGAGCGCAGCTACGACATCGTATCTGCAGAGACAGTGGAAAAAACCTCGTTCGGCAAGGCGTTCGGGTATTTGATGGCGGCGATGGTGAAGGGGTAGAGAATTTCTGATTGGATTTTTTAAATGAAGAATGAAGAGTGAAGAAAGAAGGGCGGGGCACCCGCACCCGATTTGTAATGCTGTGTGTTCGGAGATAAAAATGGGCTCCACTTGAAGGGAGCTGTCGCGCGACCAAGCGCGACTGAGGGGTGGGGAAACGGGAACGAGCTTTATCTTTCTGCGATACCCTTTTGCGATGAAATATGAGTTTGTTTTACCGAGCAACGTCGGATTGT
>CACWKB010000059.1 GCA_902761375.1 uncultured Ruminococcus sp.
AATAGATTCAACTGCATCCAAATCACCAACCTTATTTGTTGGTTCTATTATACCATATTTCTTTGCTTTTGGGGAGATATTTTTAGAGGTGACCTTTATGGAAAAACCGGCTTCATGCGTCAGCGCACGGAGCCGGTTTTTGTTATGCATTATGATTTGTTACTTTTTCTTGCTCTTTTTGTAAGCGTATATCGCCAAAAGCGTCAAGCCCGCCGCACCGAGCGCAAGCGCGATCGCGCCCGCGACAGTCTTTCTGACGAATGGGACGTTGTAGTCAAGCGTGGCGTAGGACGGATTTATCATGTGGCTGAGCAAAGGCATGAGCAGCCTTCGGCGGTCGCTGAGCACGTCGTATTCTATATGCGGCTCGCGCGAGATCACCATTGTGGCGCGGTTTTCGGAGTCGTATTGCTCCCAGCTCAGCCCGTCAGCCTCCGGAACTCCCGTCCTCGCAAAGCTCGACCAGAGCTGAATGACGGTATCGGACAGCGTTTCGTCCGCGACCTCGCCGGTGTAGATCGTCTCCTGAAGATTGCCGAAAACATAGGACAGCTCGACCGCGTGACAAGCCTTTCTGAGAGGAAGGGTCGAGGGTACCGTCCAGTAGTACATATAGGTCCTGCCGCCGTTGTCGGAATGCGACTGAGCCTGCTCGACGGCGGGCAGACGGAACATCATCTCGTCATAGAACCGCGCCATCTTCCACATACTGTGACCCCTCATGCCGTTCATGAACGACTTTACGCGCTCCCTGTCGGATTCCGGAAGGGTTTTCATGTCGTTCTCGAACTTGACGGGTATGCTGAAACGGAAGGGCACGACTCCGCCGATCTCGCCGATCCAGTAGTTCATCTCCTCGGAGTTGGTGCCTATCAGCAGGTCTACGTCAGTGGTCTGACCCGTTTTATACGGCAGATAGGGATTGAGCGGTATCAGCCTGCCGTCGCGCTGAGGGAAGTTGTTGTACTGATTCAGCTTTTCATTTAGCTTTTGAAGCTCCTCCTCGCTGAGAGCCGTAAGCTCGGCGACGGATTTTGCCTTGCTCTCGCGCATAAGACGGCGCGAAAATTCGTGACACTCCTCCTTGGAGAAGGTCAGCGCGACCGAGCCGCTCTCGGCGATGACGCGCCTGAACAGCCCCTTTGCGGCAGGTATCACGGGCAGGAGCGATACGCTTCCGCCGCCCGCGGATTCTCCGAAAACGGTGACGTTGTCGGGGTCGCCGCCGAACGCGGAGATGTTCCTGCGTATCCAGCGCAGCGCCTCGATCTGATCGAGGATGCCGAGGTTGGGAGCGTCGGGGTAATCCTCTCCGCCCTCAAAATAGGACAGGTCGACAAAGCCCATCAGACCGACGCGGTAGCCGACGGTAATGAGGATTATGTCGGGCTGCTTGGACACGAACGACTCGCCCTCATAGAGCGGATCGGCGGTGCCGCCCCAGCCGTAGGAGCCGCCGTGGAAAAAGACCATTACGGGTCTTTTGTCCGTTTCATCGGAGAGGTTTTTCCAGAGGTTCAGGTACAGACAGTCCTCGCCCTGCGGATAAAACGACGCCTGCTCGGTCTGCCACTCGGTCTGTATCGGCGATTTGGCGTTATAGTAAGCCTCATACACGCCGTCGCCGTCCTCTGCGGGAGCCGGAGCCCTCCACCTCAGCTCGCCGACGGGAGGCTTTGCGAAGGGTATTCCGCGAAAGGCGCAGACGCTGCCGACCCTTGCGCCGACAAACACGCCGTTTGAGCACCGCGCGGAAAGCTCCTCGTCATATTCCCCGGATATCGGTTGATTCTCACCGTATCTCTCTCTTATTCTGTGGATAGCTTCGTCTGTCATTTCTTTCTCCCGAAAACACCCTTGATCGTCTCAAAGAAGTTTTTCTTGTTGCTGTATTTTTTGCGGAGCTCGCCGACCGTAACGTCGGTCTGCGAATTATGAGTGACCAAGCCCTGAGCGACCCTGACAAAGATATCCTTGAAGCTGTCCATGCTCTGATCCTTATAGAGACTGGCGGTATAGTCGATCATCAGGATAAGACCGTCGGAGCCGTCGAGAATCTCCATATCGAGGATGGTCTGGGAAGCCGCCTGATTCTGGCGGATGTCGATGGTCTCGACGTCCATGCCCTCAAAGCCGCCCATGTCGCGGATATCCTGCTGATAGAGCAGATAAGCCGCCTCGCTGCCGCCCGCCTGATTGTGAACGTCGACATAGGGATAACAGCAGTGCTCGATGCCCTTCTGGACCTGATCGTGAACGTCCGCGAACAGCTCGCGCAGGGTAAGCTCGTCGTTGAGCCGTACTCCGACCGGCAGGTCGCGGAACAGCAGACCAACAGAATTCATGGCGAGCATATCCTCGCGGCCGTTGTAGATCCACGAAAGCTTGATATCGTTTTCTTTGTTGTAAATCGAGATCGACAGCGCGGCGACCGCGATGAAGAACTCGTTGCGGCTGATGCGGTAATGTCGCTCCATCGCCTTCATCTGAGGCTGCTCGATGCCGATCGGCGCGAACAGCTCGCCCATGTCGTTCTCGCGGGAATCATGGTCGGTCTTGGGATAGCACGACCACTTGACGCCCTCGAAGCGCTCCTCAAAGTACTTTCTGCTCTCCTCATAGAAGTCGGTCTTTGCCTCGTCCTCGCGGTTTTGCAGGATGAGATAATAGAGGTCGGGATCGGGCTGCATTCCCATGTACGCCTTGCCCACGTTCTGCATGAACACCTTCAGCGAGGTGCCGTCAAACAGCGTGTGGTGGACGTCGAAGAAGATATAGCCCGACTTCTCGGTCTCGAATACACGACAGCGGTGCAGGCAGCCTCCGATGATCTTGAAGGGCTGCACAAGCGTATCCTTGAGGTTGTTGAACTCAAACTCGCTGAGCTTTTCGACGTGGATATCCTGAAGCACCTCGGGGGTATAGCGCTGGACGATCTCGCCGTCGTCGTTGAAGCGGAAGGTGGTGAGCAGAGCGGAATGGTTGCGGATAGCGGTGTGCATGGCGTCCGCCATCTTCTGCATATCGAACATATCCTTGTCCACCTTCATCATGGTGAACAGGTTATACATCGTGGATTTCGGCGTGTAGAGCTGATAATCGACCATATAGAGCTGCTCGACGGTCAGCGAATGATCGGATTTCATCGCGCGGGCGTTCTTGACAACCGGATCCTCGCCGTCGTCGTTGCTGTGGTTCTGCTCATAGAGCGCGGCGATCTTCTTGGGAGTCCTGCCGCGGAATATCTCGCTCGCGTTGAGTCCGGGCAGCTCGCTCTCGGTGATGACCTTGATCGAGCCGAGGGAATCTCCGCCTAACTCGTAGAAGTCGTCGTTGATTCCGAATTGCTCGAGCTTGAGCACCTTTGCCATGGCGTTGCAGAGCTTCTCCTGGGTCTCGTTCTCAGGCGCGGCGTAGTCGGTCTTGAAGTCCGAGGCGTCGGGCTGAGGCAGAGCCTTTCTGTCCATCTTGCCGTTGGGCTTCAAGGGCACCTTGTCGATCTTGATGTAGTAGGCGGGTATCATGTAGTAAGGCAGACGCTTGCTAAGCTCCTCGCGCATTTTGTCGGGGTCAACCTCGACGTCAGCGGTGTAGTAGGCGCACAGGTAGCTCTTGCCGTTTTCCTCAAAGCCACGCGCCGCCGCCCATTCGATGCCGAGCACCTGCTTGACCGAGGCTTCGATCTCGGCGGGCTCGATGCGGTTGCCGTTGATCTTTATCATGTCGCCCGAGCGTCCGAGCAGAACGTAGTTGCCGTTTTCATCCCTGCGCGCAAGGTCGCCGGTGTGGTAAACGCCGTCGCAAAACGCCTTGGCGGTCTCCTCGGGAAGGTTCATATAGCCGCGCACATAGGGGTTCTCAAAGCACAGCTCGCCGATCTCTCCTTCGGGAGCCTCTTCCCCATCCTCGGTCAGCAGGGTGATCTTGCAGTCGATCTCGGGCTTACCGATCGGACAGGTCTCGTAGGATTTGTCGATCTTGAAAACGCCGACCGCAAAGCCGCTCTCGGAGGCGGCGTAGATATTGATGAGGTCGAGGTTTTTGTTGTATACGTTATTAGCGGGCTCACTGCCGACAAAGAGCATTCTGAGGAAAGGTCCCGTCTGGTTTCCGAGCATACGCACGTAGGACGGCGTGAGGAAGGTGATCGTTATGCGCTTTTCTACAAAGAACATTTTCAGCGCCATCGGGTTCTTGATGGTCGCGTAGCTGACGACAAAGATCTTGCCGCCGCAGATGCTCAGAGCCTCGAGGATGACGATGACCGAGGCGACAAAGTTCATCGGGGCAAGCAGAGCGAGCCTGTCCTTGCCTTTGAAGGGGTTCTCTCCGTTGATGCGGACGGATTCAATCGCCCTCGAGAGATTGCCGTACTCGTGGAGCACTCCCTTGGGGTTTCCGGTGGTGCCGGAGGTGTAGATGGCGTAAGCCGCGTCGTGGTCGTCCGCACGGACATAGCCGCTCTTTGACGGAGCAGCCATGATCTCCTCCCAGTTTACGGCGGAGAGCTCGGTCTTGCAGCCGCAGTCCTTTCGGATATACTCAATGCGTTCGGGGGCGTAGGTATCCTCCACGAGCGCCCATGCTGCGCCCGTCTTCCAGACTCCGATCATCGCGATGATCGGCATTATTCCGCGCGGAAGATTGATCAGCACGAAGTCCTCTTTTCCGACTCCGTTATCACTGAGGTATGAATACACCCTGCCGCTGAGGTCGTCGAGCTGGGCGTAGGTCAAGCCCTTGGAATGAGCATCGTCAAAGAGGATAGCGGCGTTTGGATTCTCGCGCGTGTAGCCTTCAAGCAAATCAAGGATGTTCACGATCATTCACCCTTTTCATAATCAAGTATCTCGTCAAAGCCCGTAACCTCGAAAACGTCGTTCACGGCTTCGTTTACGTTGATGAGCTTCATGCCGTCCTTGGCGATCATTTTCTTGTGCAGCGAGAGCAGCACGCGCAGACCTGCCGAGGAAACGTAGTTTACGTCCTTGAAATCGATCGTGAGTGCGTTGATGCCGTCGAGGCTCCGGCTTATGAACTGCTCGACCTCGGGCGAGGTGGCGGTGTCGATACGTCCGGAAACGGTGACGGTCAGCTTATCGGCGTCTTTTTTCTTCTTGATGTTCATAGCTATGATCTCCTTTTTATTTTGAAATTTTTTTCTTTATTTTCAGGATGTTTTTGCCTTCCTCAAAGTTGTACTCGACCATATCCATCGTCTTTTTGACGAGGAAGATGCCGAGACCGCCCGCAACCCTTTCGGACGCGGCGGCATGAACGTCGGGCTCCGCCTGCTCGAGCGGATTAAACGGCTTTCCGTTGTCGATAAAGGTGATTACGACCGAAAGCGGCTCGTTCTCGACCTCAAAGCGCACGGTAGCCTTGCCCACATCGGGCGAATAGGCGTATTTTGCGATATTGCCGAAAAGCTCGTCGATAGCTACCGCTATCTGGGTCTGAGCCTTCATCGGACAGCCGAGCCTCTCAAGCTCGCCGAGTACGAAATCGGTCACTATCTCTATGCTCTCGACCGCGGCTTCAATTGTCAGTTCCTTCATTATTATGACCATTCCTTTCCGCTACGCTCCAAGGCACAAAAAAACATGAAACTGTCTTTGTTCTATATCATAGCGAGTGAAAATTTGTTAGAATAT
>CACWKB010000060.1 GCA_902761375.1 uncultured Ruminococcus sp.
CGGAGAGATGATCGTGCTCGACGGCAAGGTGTATCAGGCGCTCGGCGACGGCAGCGTAAAGGAAGCCGATGAAAACGAGACCGTTCCGTTTTCCAATGTGACCTTCTTCGACTCGGATATCACGGAAACGCTGTCGGATATCGGGAATGTGGACGCGCTCAAAGCCGCGCTTGACAAGATCGTCGATCAAAACGGCAGGAATATGTTTTACTTTGTAAAGATAAGCGGCGACTTTGAAAGGATGAACGTTCGCAGCGAGCTAAAGCAGGAAAAGCCGTACAAATCGCTCGACAAGGCGCTCGCCACCGATCAAAGGGAGTTCAATTACGATAACGCCAAGGGAACCGTCGTCGGCTTGTACTGCCCTGATTATATGGGCGGACTCAACACTCCCGGCTGGCACTTCCACTTTATCTCGGACGACAGGACAAAGGGCGGTCATATCCTTGACCTGAGCTTCAAGAGCGCACAAGCACAGCTCGACAAAACTCCCGAATTTGATATGACGCTGTCCGATACCGATACCTTCCAAGGCATGGAGCTTTCAAAGGACGTCAGCGACGCCATCAAGAAAGTTGAAACCAACGAGGAATAACACGCATTTTTAATATGACTAAGGCATCGCCGCATTCTTTTTGCGGGGATGCCTTTTTGTTTGTGCTGTTTTTCTTGGCTCTCTGTCAATAGTTGGGGTAAACCGAACAGAATAAGAGAAATGACAAGCGATGGCTGTTAAGCTGTCGCTTGTTCAGCGTTATTTGAAAAATGATCTGTGAAGAAAAAGCTGCGGCAGGCATTCACACCTCATACCCTGCCAAATACATCTGCAAACGGGTCGCGTCGCAGATATTCACAATGCCGTCGCAGTCGACAAAGCGCACGGTGCAGCTGCGGAGCGTTTCGGTATAGGTCGCCGTGTAGGTGACGGAAGCCACACCGTCGGTCACAGCATATCGCTCAACGGCGATATAGCCCTCAATTTCTTTATCAGACTGACACCCAAGCAGGTCGCAAAGGGCGCGGTCGTCGATATGTCGATGCCCCTCGGCGAAAATGAGACCAAAACCGCCTCGGTGAATGCGGACGCGGACAATTATGACGCGGAGACAACGATAACCCGAACCCCGATCCCTATGAGGGCGGATCGGTGAATCAGTCTCATAAGTCAGAACACGGCAAAGCATTCCAAAACAAACGGCAGAATAAAAACGAGGCTGTTCGTTCTTCTTCTGCCGTGTTTTATTCAGAATAAATCAATACAGAAAAAAATATTGACAAAACCGATACGGCGTGATATAATGCATATAATTTAACAAGCTAAACCGTTGAAGCGGAGATAACGGCAATGATGCCTCTACAGAGAGCCTGTGGTGCTGAGAGTCAGGTGAGAAACAAGTTGTCAAATGGACCGCTGAGGGCGCAGTCAAACGGAGAACTTCTCCTTAGTTATTTGCCGGGGATATGTTGGTATCCCGCTGAGAGCACGGGTCATGCCGTGAGATTAAGGTGGCACCGCGGATAATTGTAATTATTCGTCCTTAACAGAGATCGTTTTCTCTGTTGAGGACTTTTGTTTTTAGGAGGATATATTAAAATGAAAGTTTCACCTTCATTGGAAGAAGTCAAGAGGATAGCGTCAAAAAAGCTTTACGATGTAGTTCCGCTGAGCTGCGAGATATTGTCGGATTTTACCACGCCGATAGAAACGATGAAAATTCTGAAAAATATATCCACTCACTGCTATATGCTCGAGTCGGCGCAGGCAAACGACCGCTGGGGAAGATACACCTTCCTCGGCTATAATCCAAAGCTGAGCATAACCTGCGTTGACGGCAAAATGAAGCTCGGAGAGCTCACAGTTGATACCGACGACCCGTCGGCATATCTCCGTCAGATACTTTCTCAGTACAAAAGCCCGAGGCTGTCAAATCTTCCGTCGTTCACGGGAGGCTTGGTCGGATATTTTTCCTACGATTATCTCGGCTACCGCGAGCCGAGCGTAAAATGCAAGGTCGAGGACAGCGAGGCGTTCAAGGACGTTGACCTAATGCTGTTCGACAGAGTCATAGCCTTTGACAACGTAAAGCAGAAGATCATACTGATAGCCAATATGAGGCTTGACGATATCGAGGTCGGCTACAACAACGCGGTATCGGAGCTCAGGCAGATGAAGGAGCTGCTGAAAAACGGCAGCAAGCGCGAGGAACCGGGCGGAAAGCTGTTGGGAGAGGTAACTCCGCTGTTCAGCAGAGAGCGTTACTGCGAGATGGTCGAAAGCGCCAAACGCCACATTTATGAGGGCGACATCTTCCAGATCGTGCTGTCGAACCGCCTGAGCGCGCCGTTCGAGGGGAGCCTGCTCAACACCTACCGCGTGCTCAGGACGATAAACCCGTCGCCGTATATGTTCTACTTCTCCGGCACGGACGTAGAGGTCGCGGGAGCTTCGCCCGAAACGCTGGTCAAGCTCGAAAACGGCGTCCTGCACACCTTCCCCTTAGCCGGCACAAGACCGAGGGGTAAAACAGAAGCCGAGGATAAAGCGCTCGAGCAGGAGCTGCTCGCCGATGAAAAGGAGCTCGCCGAGCACAATATGCTGGTCGACCTCGGGCGCAACGACCTCGGAAAAATCAGCAAGTTCGGCACGGTCGAGGTGGAAAAGCTACGTTCCATAGAGCGTTTCTCCCACGTGATGCACATCGGCTCGACCGTCCGCGGAGAGATCCGCGACGACAAGGACGCGCTCGACGCGATAGAAGCCGTGCTGCCCGCAGGCACCCTTTCGGGAGCGCCGAAGATCAGGGCGTGTCAGCTTATCGGGGAGCTCGAAAACAACAAGCGCGGCATTTACGGCGGCGCTATCGGATATATAGATTTTACGGGCAATATGGACACCTGCATCGCGATCCGCATAGCGTATAAGAAGAACGATAAGGTGTTTGTCAGGAGCGGAGCGGGAATCGTTGCAGATTCCGACCCCGAAAAGGAATTCGAGGAGTGCCTGAACAAGGCGAGAGCCTCGCTGAGAGCGTTGGAGTTAGCGCAGGAGGAAGAGTTATGATTTTACTTATCGACAACTACGACAGCTTTTCCTACAACCTATACCAGTATGTGGGAGAGATCGAGCCGGACATAAAGGTCATCCGCAACGACGAGCTCACGACTGAGGAGATAAGGACGCTGAAGCCCGACCGGATAATCCTCTCGCCGGGTCCCGGCAGACCCGAGAACGCCGGAATCATCATCGAAGTCGTCAAAGAACTCGGAGCGGATATCCCGATACTCGGCGTTTGCCTCGGTCATCAGGCGATCTGCGCGGCGTTCGGAGCGAAGATCACCTATGCCAAGGAGCTTATGCACGGCAAGCAAAGCGAGGTCAGCTTCGATAAAAGCTGTCCGATATTCAGGGGTTGTCCCGATACCGCTCTTGTTGCGAGATACCACTCGCTGGCGGCGGATGAAGCGACCGTTCCGGATTGCCTTGCGGTCACGGCAAGGACCGACGACGGCGAGATAATGGCGGTTCGGCATAAAGAATACCCGATATTCGGCTTGCAGTTCCATCCCGAGTCGATCATGACTCCCGACGGAAAAACGATTCTGAGAAATTTCATAAAAGGATAAAATCAGCTTACGGAAAGGAAAATCAAAATGATCAAGGAAGCAATCGTAAAAATAGTAAACAAAGAGGACTTGACCTATCGGGAAGCCTATGCGGTGATGAATGAGATCATGAACGGCGAGACTTCTCCCACTCAGAACGCCGCGTTCCTCGCCTCGCTCTCAACAAAGAGCGCCAAGGCTGAGACCACCGACGAGATCGCGGGCTGCGCGGCGGCGATGCGCGACCACGCCACTAAGGTAGAGACCGGTATGGACGTGTTTGAGATCGTCGGGACCGGCGGCGACAACGCGCAGAGCTTCAATATCTCGACCACAGCCGCAATCATCGCCGCGTCGGGCGGCATGAAGGTCGCAAAGCACGGCAACCGCGCGGCTTCATCAAACAGCGGCACGGCGGACTGCCTCGAGGCTCTCGGCGTCAATATCAACCAAAGCCCGAAAAAATGCGTCGAGCTTCTCAATGAGGTCGGAATGTGCTTTTTCTTCGCCCAGCAGTATCACTCCTCGATGAAGTACGTCGGCGCTATCCGCCGCGAACTGGGCTTCCGCACGGTGTTCAATATCCTCGGACCGCTCACCAACCCTGCTTCTCCCAAAATGCAGCTCCTCGGCGTTTATGACGCGTATCTGGTCGAGCCGCTGGCGCAGGTATTGATCAACCTCGGCGTAAAGCGCGGTATGGTCGTTTACGGCATGGACAAGCTCGACGAGATATCGCTCAGCTCGCCGACAAAGGTCTGCGAGATCAAGGACGGCTGGTTCAAATCCTATTTCATAAAGCCCGAGGACTTCGGCTTTGAGCGCTGCGCAAAGGACGACCTGAAGGGCGGCGCTCCCGGCGACAACGCCCGAATCACGCGCGATATCCTCGGCGGCAAAAAGGGTCATCAGCGCAACGCCGTCCTCCTCAACGCGGGCGCGGCGCTGTATATCGGCGGAAAGGCGGACAGCATACAAAGCGGAATTGCTCTCGCCGCCGAGCTGATAGATTCGGGCAAGGCGTTACAGACCCTCGAAAGGCTGATCGAAGCGAGCAACCGTCCCGAGGTGGAAGCATGACGATACTTGACAAGCTTGCGGAACACGCCAAAGAGCGCGTCGCGGAGGCGAAAAACAATATTTCTTTTTCGGAAATATACCGTTTGGCTATGAGTATGCCGAAGGGCGGCTTTGAGTTTGAAAACGCGCTGAGGTCGGAGGACATTTCGTTTATCTGCGAGTGCAAAAAAGCCTCCCCGTCAAAGGGCTTGATCGCCGGGGATTTTCCTTATCTCGAAATCGCCAAGGACTATGAGGCGGCAGGCGCCGACTGCATTTCGGTGCTGACGGAACCGAAGTGGTTCTTGGGCAGCAACGAGTATTTGAGGGAGATCGCGGCGAGCGTGAGCATACCCTGTCTGCGCAAGGATTTTACCGTCGACGAGTACATGATCTGCGAGGCAAAGGTGTTGGGCGCGTCGGCTGTGCTGCTGATCGTGTCTATCCTTTCCGAAACGCAATTGCGCGAATATATCAAGATCTGCGATGAGCTCGGTTTATCGGCTCTCGTCGAGATTCACGACGAAGCGGAAGCGCTCACGGCGATCAACGCAGGCGCGAGGCTTATCGGGGTCAACAACCGAAATCTAAAGGATTTTTCGGTCGATACCGAGAACAGCCGCAGGCTCAGAAGGCTGATACCGCGCGATATCCTGTTCGTGTCCGAAAGCGGCGTAAAATCAGCCGCCGACGTTCAGGCTCTGCGCGAGATCGGAGCAGATGCGGTATTGGTCGGAGAAACGCTGATGAAAGCGGAGAACAAGTGTGATAAACTTAAAGAATTGAGAGGGTCAAGATGACGAAGATTAAAATGTGCGGCTTATCACGCACGGAGGATATACAGGCGGCAAACGCGATCAAGCCCGATTACATCGGCTTTGTGTTTGCCGAAATAAGCAAGCGCAGGGTATCCGCGCTGGAGGCAAGCAAGCTGAAAAGCAAGCTCGATCCCGAGATCAAAGCGGTCGGGGTATTCTTAGACGACAAGCTCGATTTTGTAGCGTCGATGCTCAACCTCGGCATCGTCGATGTGGTTCAGCTCCACGGCTCCGAGGATGAGGAGTATATCGAGAAGGTTCGCAAGATCACCAATAAGCCGATCATCAAGGCATTCATTATCCGCTCCCAAGAGGATGTCGAGCGCGCCGAAAAATCGACCGCCGATTACATTCTGCTCGACGGCGGCAAGGGCGAGGGCAGGGCGTTTGACTGGAGCCTGCTCAAGGCTATAAAACGCCCGTACTTCTTGGCAGGCGGACTGAATCCCGATAACGTCGGCGACGCCGTAAAAGCCCTTAAACCATACGCGGTAGACGTGAGCACCGGTATCGAGACAGACGGCGTGAAGGACAGAGAAAAAATGACAGCGTTTGCAGGCGCTGTCAGAGAGGAAGGGTAATATGACAAATCCAAAGGGAAGATTCGGCGTTCACGGCGGTCAATACATCCCCGAAACGCTGATGAACGCGGTCATCGAGCTCGAAGAAGCCTACGACCGCTACAAAAACGACCCCGAGTTCAACCGTGAGCTCACGCAGCTCTTTAATGAATACGCAGGCAGACCGTCTCGGCTGTACTTTGCGGAGAAGATGACAAACGACCTCGGAGGCGCGAAGATATACCTGAAGCGAGAGGACCTCAACCACACCGGCGCGCACAAGATCAACAACGTGCTCGGACAGGCGCTGCTCGCCAAAAAGATGGGCAAGACAAGGCTGATCGCCGAGACAGGCGCGGGTCAGCACGGAGTCGCTGCGGCCACCGCGGCGGCGCTTATGGGAATGGAGTGCGTGGTGTTCATGGGTGAGGAGGACACCAAGCGTCAGGCGCTAAACGTCTACAAGATGCGCCTGCTCGGCGCTGAGGTGATACCCGTCACCACAGGCACCGCGACCCTCAAGGACGCCGTCAGCGAGGCGATGCGCGAGTGGACGAGCCGCATCAGCG
>CACWKB010000061.1 GCA_902761375.1 uncultured Ruminococcus sp.
TTCGACCTGAGCACCGATATCGACCTGTACGCCCTGTGGCTGAAGGACTATGTGATAAAATACGACGCGAACGCCGAGGGCGTGACCGGCACGATGGGACCTCAGAAGCACGAGGTCAGCCGGATGAGCGGCGGCAGCTGGTATGTGCATCAGGAGCGCCTTGCATTCAATTATTGGTCGCTCACTCCCGACGGCGCGAGGGCCTACTATGACAATTCATCCGTCTACTTCTCCGCCAATCAGGAGGACATGACGCTCTACGCGATATGGAAAACCAAGTCAGACGCTACCTCGGTGATCTCCCTCGAGGATACCGAGGCAGTCTATAACGGCGAGGAGCAGCATCCCGAAGCGGTCATCAGCTTTGAGGGAAGCAGTCTTTATCAGGGCTCCTCTCCCTCGGTCGCCTATGAATACTACGAGGGCAGCGACGTCGACCCGGCTAAGCTGCTGGATAAGGCTCCGACCGACGCGGGCGTTTATACCGTTCGCGCGATCTACGAGGCTTCAAGGTACATCGGGCGCAAGACAGCGGCGCTGACCATCGCAAAAGCGGCGAGGACGATCACCGTTAATCCCATGCTGAGGCTTTACGGCAACGACAGAGCCGCAGCGCTCAGGCTGAACTCGGATCACGACGATTCCGCAGACCCCGACAGCGTGATCGTAACGACCGAGAACGCCGCTGTCGCGGCAAAGGGAGACGGCGTATCCTATAAGTCCGGAAACGTCCTGATGATCGCTGTAGCCTGCAACGGAGAGGGCTACACCAAAATGACCTTCGAGCTGCCCGCGACGGCAAACTATGAGTCGTGCCACGCCACTGTCCTTGTAATGGCGAACGAAGGCTACAGCGTCAACGTCGATACGGTCGAAAACGGAACCGTTGCCGTGAACAAGGCAAAAGCTCCCGACGGCAGCGAGGTCTCCGTAACCGCCTCGCCCAAGCCCGGCTATACGCTCGACCGATTGACCTTCACCAACGAGACCACCAACAAGACCTATGAAGTGAACGGCGGCAGCTTTACGATGCCCGAGAGCGATGTGACCGTAAGCGCGACCTTCACTCAAAACGAATACAGCATAACCTATGCCGGCGTCGACGGCGTGACCTATGCCGCCGACCTGCCCCAAACGGCGCATTGCGGAGATCCGATCACCCTCAGCGCCGCCGCAAACGGCACCGCGGCGGTCAGGGGCTGCCGCTACAGCTTCGGTGAGCCCGCGACGACAGTCGATATCGCGCCCGACAAGGACGGAAGCTTCGTGTTCGATATGCCGGCGCAGGATATCACGGTCGAAGCGATAACCGGCGAGCTTCACAGCGTAAATGTCGACGGCGATATCGCAAACGGAAGCCTCGCCGTATCAGCCTCCGAGGCAGCACAGGGTCGCGTCGTGACCGTGACCGCCGCCGCTGCCGAGGGCTATAAGCCCGGCGCGATCACATATACGGCTGACGGCGCAGCGACGCCCGTTACCGTGAGCGTCGACGAGAACGGCGAGACGGAATATACCTTTGTAATGCCCGATGAAAACACAACAGTCAGCGCGGTATTCATCGCCGACGCGGTATTGGCGAGCGCTCTTGACAGCGTGAGCGGAAACGCAGTCCCCGAGCTCGGCAAAAACGAGGCTCTGCTCGGTATTACAGTCGACGACGCCACCGCTTTGAAGCTCAAAGCGGCTGCCGAGGCGGTGAACGTGAACCTGAGCGCACAGGGCGGCAGAGCTCTTGCGGACGGCGAAAAATCATCCGCGGTCGAAGCTCTGGCTCAGGCAGGAATGATCGTCGTCGAAAGCGACGGAGATAATATTTCTGTCAAGACAGTCGACGGCAGTAACGCCGAGATCAGAGTTGTCGAAAAGACCTATTTAGAGGTCGAGGTCAAGGGCTATGAGCAGAGCGGCGACAGCCTCACCATGACGCTCGACATCACCCCGATGAGGCAGACCGTAGCGACCGCCGAGGCTGAGGGCGCACAGCTCTCAAGCGACAACAGCGTTCCGCTTTCGCAGACGCAGGCTGTTGCCGTCACAGCGGCTACAAGGGTGACGGCAGGCGTCCCCTCCGAGATGGCTCTGGCGGCAGGCGGCGCGCGAAGCACCGTCTATGTCCACCATACGCACAACGGAAAGACCTATGAATACCCGGCGGTCATCAGCGGAAACGCCGCTGACGGCTACACGGCGACATTCGATAATCCGAACGGCTACTCCGAGTTTACGCTCGGCGTCCAAAGCGGAGCGGTAGCCTCGTATGTATACAACGGCGTGACCTACCGCTATACCTCATTCGCGGAAGCGATCTCCGATGCGCTCAGAAAGTACGTGACCACGCTCACGCTGTACATAATGCCCTCAGGCGAGGATCATGCCACCGTGACCAAGCCTGTCACATTCAGCTTCATCGTCGCGGACGGCTGCGAGGACCTTGTCGATCTCGACAAGCTCTATACCGATTGGCTGCTTGAGGACGACGGTATAGTTAAAGCGTCCTCCGCCGAACAGCTCGCCGAACATAAAATGCGTTTCGCGTTGACAAGCTATGAGATCGGCGACGTGGATCTCGACGGCATCGTGGACATCTGCGACGTGACCGCAATCCAGCGCCATATCGCAGAGCTGGAACCGCTTTCCGGTCAGGCACTCGCGTTGGCGGACACCAACGGCGACGGAGAGATAGATATTTCCGACGCGACGCATTTGCAGATGTATTTGGCGGAGTATGATGTGGTGTTGGGCAAGCAGCCTGCATGATTTACGAAAAAACCTTCATTTTCTAAAAGCGCTCAATGATTGCAGCCACCGTGATATAATCAAGACGGATATCCGGCTTGATTACGATGAATAATAAAACAAACTGACGGCTATCCTTGTGACAGCCGTCGGTTTTTGTAATCCGGTATTAATTCTATCTTCTCACATCTCCGCGTGAATTTACAATAATGAATACCTCCAAAGTGTATTTGGCGTTAACGCTGTATTTATCATAACGCTTTGGAAATTCATTTTCAACACACAAATCATGGATATTCAGCTATGTATTTCCTTATAGACCCTGAGGTAATTGTCGAGCTCCTTTACATAAAGCTGGGCAATATGGCTAAGGAGCAGATTTTTCTTTGAGATGTAGCCGATGACCATGTTGCTTCCGACGGTGTCGTCGTCCGCTTCAAACGGCACGGCGAGATAATCCGAGCCGTTGAGCTCCTCGCTGATAACTCCCGAGCAGAGGGTGTAGCCGTTCAGCCCGATCATCAGGTTGAGCATGGTCGCCCTATCGGTCGCACGTATCGTCTTGGGGTACTCGCTCGTGCTCAGTATCTCCTCGGCGTAGTAGAAAGAGCCCTTGTCGCCCTGCTCAAACGAAAGGCAGGGGTAGTCCTTCAAATCCTCATAGCGGATCCTGTCCCTCTGCGCGAGCGGATGACCCTTCCATAAGTATACATATGCATTGCACTCCGTCAGCGGCGTGAAAACCAAGCCGTTTGATTTCAGCAGCTTTTCAAGCGGTTTTCGGTTGAAGTCGTTGAGATACAATATACCGATCTCGCTCTTGCCGGAAGCCACGTCGTCGATCACATCGCGGGTACGCGTTTCACGGATGGCAAATTCATACTTGTCCGTGCCGAAGTGCTTCACCATCTCCACAAAGCTTTTGACCGCGAAGGAATAGTGCTGAGTCGAGATGCCGAACTTCTTTTTCAGATTTCCGCTTTTGCCGTATTTTTCAAGCAGATTGTCATACTGCGAAAGCACCTCGCGCGCATAGCGTATGAACTCCAGACCGTCGTTCGTGGGCGTCACTCCCCTGCCGCCTCGGTTAAAAATCGTGATACCGAGCTCCTTTTCAAGCTCCTGCACGGCGCTTGTCAAGGACGGCTGCGCGATGTATAGCTGCTCGGACGCCTTGTTGAGCGAGCCCTCCTCGCAGATCACAATGACATATCTAAGCTGTTGTATCGTCATCTAAAATCATCCTATATAATATAATCAAAGCCCGCGTTATCCGTGCGCATCAGATCGGCAACGGTGAAGCTGTCGGCGTAACGGCGGATCGTTTCATCAAGACCGCGCCAAAATTCAAGCGTTCGGCACTCGGCGACACGCGGACACGGCTTGTCCTCCAAACAGGCAACCGGCGCAAGACTGCCCTCCATCAAGCGCAACACATCGCCGACAACGATCTCGTCTGGCGTTTTTGCCAATTTGTAGCCGCCGCCCTTGCCGCGCAAGCCGGTTAAAATTTTATTCGAGACAAGCTGCTTGACGATGCTCTCCAAATACTTTTCGGAAATCTCCTGCCGCTCGGCAATATCCTTCAATTTAATATAATCGTTTCCGCTGTGCTCCGCCATATCGATTAGGACGCGAAGCGCATAACGTCCTTTTGTTGAAATCAACATCATTATCACCTCTTTTTTCCCAGTATATCAGTATGTTGATATGATTTCAAGACTTTTTTTAAATTTTCTATTGACAAATTCAAAAAAGAGGAGTATCATATAGTCACTCCACTAACATACTTCTTTTGTGGGTTATAATTTTAGGAGGTAATCATTATGAGTAAAATCTATCAGACAGCAGTTGAGTTGATCGGCAAAACCCCTTTGCTTGAGTTGACACACATCGAGAAGGAACTCGGACTTGAAGCAAAGCTTGTCGCCAAGCTCGAATACTTCAATCCCGCCGGCAGCGTCAAGGACAGGATTGCAAAGGCGATGATTGAGGACGCCGAGAGCAAGGGACTGTTAAAGCCCGGCAGCGTTCTGATCGAACCGACCTCGGGCAACACGGGCATCGGACTCGCTTCCGTCGCGGCGGCAAAGGGCTACAGACTGATCATCACCATGCCCGAGACGATGAGCGTTGAGCGCCGCCAGTTGATGAAGGCATACGGCGCCGAGCTTGTGCTCACCGACGGCACCAAGGGCATGAAGGGCGCTATCGCCAAGGCTGAGGAGCTTTCAAAGGAAATCGAGAACAGCTTTATCCCCGGTCAGTTCGTCAATCCCGCGAATCCCGCCGTCCACAGGGCGACCACTGGTCCC
>CACWKB010000062.1 GCA_902761375.1 uncultured Ruminococcus sp.
CTACACCATCGACGCTATCAAGATCGGTAAAGAGATCGGTCTGGGCGGCCGTGTAAACACCGTTCTGCAGTCCGCGTTCTTCAAGATCGCCGACATCATTCCCGCCGAGGAAGCAAAGCAGTACATGAAGGAAGCAGCCAAGAAGTCCTACATGAAGAAGGGACAGGCTATCGTTGACATGAACTATGCCGCTATCGACCGCGGTATGGAAGACGTTAAGAAGGTTGAGATCCCCGCTGAGTGGCTCAACGCTCAGGACGAGGTCCTCGGCGAAAAGGCAGAGGGTCAGGGCGCTCTGGTTGAGTACGTAAACGGCATCCTCAAGCCCGTCAACGCTTACAAGGGCAACAAGCTTCCCGTATCCGCATTCTCCGATCACATCGACGGCACCTGCCCCAACGGCTCCTCAGCATTTGAGAAGCGCGGCATCGCCGTAGACGTTCCCGAATGGCAGTCCGAGAACTGCATCCAGTGTAACCGCTGCGCGATCGTATGTCCGCACGCTGTTATCCGTCCCGTCGCTCTTACCGCCGACGAAGCCGCTGCGGCTCCCGAAGGCACCAAGACCATCCCGATGATCGGTCTTAAGGAACTTCAGTTCGCAATGACCGTTTCCACCCTCGACTGCACCGGCTGCGGCGCTTGCGCTCAGGTATGCCCGGGCAAGAAGGGCGAGAAGGCTCTCGTTATGAAGCCCATCGACTCTCAAAGAGCTACTCAGGCTGTGTTCGATTACGGTCTTACCATCGACGAGAAGCCCGAGGTTGCCGACAAGTTCAAGTTCACCACCGTCAAGGGCAGCCAGTTCAAGCAGCCCCTGCTCGAATTCTCCGGCGCGTGCGCAGGCTGCGGCGAGACTCCTTACGCTAAGCTCGTTACTCAGCTCTTCGGCGACAGAATGTTCATCGCCAACGCTACAGGCTGCTCCTCCATCTGGGGCGCTTCCGCACCTGCCACTCCTTACACCACCAACAAGAAGGGCTTCGGTCCCGCTTGGCAGAACTCACTGTTCGAGGACAACGCAGAGTTCGGTCTCGGCATGGCTCTGGGTCAGAACGCTATCCGCTCAAGACTCGCTGGCTATGTGACCGATATCGCTGCCGCCACCGACGACGAGGCTCTCAAGACCGCATGCCAGAACTATCTTGACACCATCACCGATTCCACCGCTTCCCGCGCTGCTACCGACGCTCTTATCGCAGAGCTCGAGAAGGTTCAGGACGACGCTAAGGTCGGCGAGCTTGCCAAGAAGACCCTCGTCGACAAGGACGAGCTCGCTAAGAAGTCCATGTGGATCTTCGGCGGCGACGGCTGGGCTTATGATATCGGCTTCGGCGGTCTCGACCACGTTATCGCTTCCGGCGAGAACGTAAACATCCTCGTATTCGACACCGAGGTTTACTCCAACACCGGCGGACAGGCTTCCAAGGCTTCGCCTATCGGTTCCGTTGCGCAGTTCGCTGCCGCAGGTAAGTCTGTAAAGAAAAAAGACCTTGCCGCTATCGCAATGAGCTACGGCTACGTTTACACCGCACAGGTAGCTATGGGCGCCGACAACAACCAGGTGCTCAAGGCTATGGTAGAGGCTGAAAGCTACAACGGTCCTTCGCTGATCATCTGCTACGCTCCCTGTATCAACCACGGTATCAAGGGCGGCATGGGCATCGCTCAGCTCGAGGAAAAGAAGGCTGTTGACGCAGGCTACTGGAACCTCTTCCGTTACGATCCCCGTCTGGCTGACGAGGGCAAGAATCCCTTCCAGCTCGACAGCAAGGCTCCCACTGCTTCCTACCGTGACTTCATCATGGGCGAGGTCCGCTACAACGCTCTTACCCGTTCCTTCCCCGAAAGAGCAGAAAAGCTCTTCACAAAGGCTGAAAAGAACGCCGAGCAGAAGTACGCTCACCTCAAGCAGCTCTCCGAGCTCGAACCCGCTGAATAAGCGATCTCCAAAAACAATTATCCCCGCTGCAAACGCAGCGGGGATTTTTTCGGTATGATCGTATTTAATTTTGTTACCGGAACGCCGGATATAACGCCAAACTCAGCGCATCTCAGCGTCGCCGCTCTTGATATCCTGCTTGAACTCCTCGTTCAGGTCGGGGTACGCCGAGAGCATCGGCTCTACCTTTTTGCCCTTTTTCCTGTCGTAGTAATTCTTGGTTATCTTAGCTACCAGACCGCTCAGGGCGACCACGCATATCAGGTTGGGTATCGCCATAAGTCCGTTGAAGGTGTCGTCGATCTCCCAGATCAGCTTGCTGTGGATAAGCGTAGAGACCGCGATAAGAAGTATGTACAGTACCTTAAAGCCCAACACTACATACTTGCGCTTTTCTTCCTTCATCCAGCCAAAGCAGAACTCCGCCGCCTTTTCGCCGTAGTACGACCACGCTATAACGGTCGTGAACGCGAACAGCGGCAGTATCACCGCGAACACCGCCGTACCGAAGCCGCCGAAGTTGTCGGAGAACATGCTCATAGACATAATGCTGTCGTCCATTCCGCTGTTGAGCTTCATGGGATCAAAGGATGTGAGGAACATAAGCGCGGTCAGGGTGCAGATCACAAAGGTGTCGAAGAACACCTCGAACACGCCCCAAAGGCCCTGCTTTACGGGCTCGCGCGTTTCGGAAGCGGAGTGAGCGATGACCGAGGAGCCGAGTCCCGCCTCGTTTGAGAAAACGCCGCGCGCCATGCCGACCTTGATGACCTCGGCAAAGGTGAAGCCGAGTATGCCGCCGCCCGCCGCCTTAAAGTTGAACGCCTTTTCAAATATCAGCGCGAAGGTGGAGGGAACGTTCGTGATGTTCACGCAGATAGCCGTTACAGACAGCGCTATGAAAATCAGCGACATGAACGGCACCAGCATCGAAGCGACCTTGCCGATACGCTGGATGCCGCCGATGATAACCACCGCCGTGACCATCGCCACGACGATACCGATGACAAGCCTTATGCCTCCGTCGCCGTCGGTGATCCCCGTGCGGGCGAGCGCCTCGTTGATAGTAACGGAAATTTTATTTGTCTGCACGCCGCTCATTCCTATCGCCGCGAACAGGCAGAAGATCGCCGCCAGATACGCCAGCCACTTCCACTTTAAGCCGTAAGCGATATAGTAGAACGAGCCGCCCGAGATGTTGCCCTTCTTGTCCTTTTTGCGGAAGTAAAGACCCAGCACATTCTCGGAGTAATTTGTCACCATGCCGAAGAACGCCGATATCCACATCCAGAACACCGCTCCGGGGCCGCCCGTAAGGATAGCCGACACGACGCCGATAATATTTCCCGTGCCGACCGTGCCCGAGATAGCCGTCGAAAACGCCTCGAACTGCGACACCGATTTTACTCTTTCGTCCTTCTGCCTCTTTTTGCCTATGCTTTTTACAGCCGGCACGATAGTTGAATTGAGCGAATCGCCGAACTTGCGCACCTGCAAAAACCGCGTGCGTATAGTCAGCAGCAAACCCGTGCCCAGTATCAGTATTATGACGGGCAAGCCCCACACTATACTGTTTAAATAATCGTTTACATCTTCAACCGTTTTTAAAAAATCTTCCACCGCTATCCCCTTTCATGCATTACAAGGCAATCAATAAAAATCCTCATCATACAGAAAATCAGCCCAGTAGTACTGGCTCATGTATTCGTTCTGGTAGGCGTTCACCGCGCCCGCGTCAAGCTCCTTAAAGCGGTAGTAGTCGCAGTCGAGCACGGCGGTGTTGACCGCCAAAGCGTTGTAGCTGCGCACCACAGCCTCCTCGACCCCCGCCGCCTTAAGGCTCTTTATCATGGAATGGATAAGCTGCTGCACATAGTTCTGCTGCTTTTTATCGTAGGGCTCGTCCTCAAACAGCGCCGCCGCTATCTCTCTCGTGCTGCACGAGCTGCCCTGACGGTGCACCAAATACGCGAATATCTCCTTTGAACGGCTGCGCTCAAAGCGCAGGTGCTCGCCGCTCGGCAAAAACACATCGAAGTTTCCGAAGCACTGCACGCGCAGCAAAGCGTTGCTTTTCGGCACTATCGGGAAGCGCAGGTCCGCAAGCTCCTGCTCTATCTTCTCCTTAGTGACCGGCTTCATGATGTAGCCGCTCGCGTGCATTTTCATGGCCTCGCCCGCGTACTCCGAAAAGCCCGTGACGAAAATAATGTTCATCTTCGGGTTGACCGCCTTCAGCTCCTTGGCGAGCTCAACGCCGTTCATCCCGCGCATGTGGATATCCAAAAAGGCGATGTCGCAGC
>CACWKB010000063.1 GCA_902761375.1 uncultured Ruminococcus sp.
CGTAAAGTCAAACTGCTCGGCGGTCTCCGGCAGATAGAACATGCGGTGAGCTTTGACCTCGCAGTCGGGGTTGATGTCCTTCACCCGAGCCGCCGCAACGTCTACCTTGTACTGACCCAGGGTGCTGTGCAGGGCAATGATCTGTCGGTTTAGATTAGTAATGCTCACAGTGTCGTTGTCTATCAGATCGAGCTTTCCAACTCCCGAACGGGCGAGAGCCTCTACCGTGTAGCCGCCTACGCCGCCGACGCCGAACACCGCGACGCGCGAGTTTTTCAGCTTTTCGAGCGCTTCCGTACCCAAAAGCAGCTCAGTTCTTTCAAATTGGTTCATTTTTTCACTCCGATACAAAGCTGTTGAGCCGCTCAAAGTCAGGAATGCGGAAGCCGCTTCTGCCGACCTTCTCAATCAGTCCGTCGCTCACAAGCTTTCGCACGTTGCGGCTGACCGTTTCGGCACGCAGACCGACGCTGCCGGCTATATCGTCGAGACGGAGGGTAAAATACGGCTCGTTGCTGCGCTTTTCGCGGTAAATAAGGAACGCCGCCACGCGCTTTACAGGCTCGCTGATAGAGAGAATGCGGCTGCGCTCGTTTGCGTCGTGGAGCTTGTTGCTGAGCATATGGATGACCTTGAGCGCGACCTTCGGGTCGCTGATGGCCGACTCAACGTCGGCGCGGCGGATGTAGCAGCAATATGTCTTGGTAAGGCAGACAGCCGAATACGGATAGCTGCTCGCCGCTGAGAAAACTCCCTCCCAGATGGTGTCGTTGTCGGCGAAAATGCCGATGATGTTCTCTCTGCCGTCCGCCTCGTAGGTGCTGAGTTTGACCTGACCCTGCTTAATAATCACGATGGATTCCACGCTGTCGCCCTCGTGAAAAACGAAGTCGCCGCGCCGCAGGGTCTTATGGGTTGAGTGGCGCAGAATGTCAATCTGCTTTTCCTCGGGCAGACCGTAGAGAAAAGCGATGTTTTTTATACATCTGTCCGTGCATTCCTCGCAGGTGTTCGGCTTTTTACAGTTTGGATTGAACTTCACGCGCACCCTCCTTTATATTTTATCACGATTGTATTATAGCGTATTTTTTTGCGCGTGTAAAGACTTGCAACGCCGGTAAAACGGTGATATACTTAGCTTTGGAATGAATGGAGGTATTTTTTTGGTTATAGATTTCCACACCCACACCTTTCCCGATAAAATGGCTGAGAAAACCATAATGCAGCTCTCAAAAATCTGCGGTATCACTCCGCAGAACGACAGCAAGCGCAGCTCGCTTCTCGCCTCGATGAGAGAAAACGGGATCGACCGCAGCGTTGTTCTGCCCGTTGCCACTAGTCCTAAGCAGGAGAGCTCGATCAACTCTCTCTCGGCGGAGCTTAACGGCAGGGACGGAATTTTTTACGCCGGCGGCATCCATCCCGACTGCGCGGACGTCTGCGGCACGCTCGATTTTATCAAAGAAAGCGGTCTTTTCGGCATAAAGCTCCACCCCGATTATCAGGGAGTCCACTTTGACGACCCGAGATACGTCAATATCATGCGCGAGGCTGCGAAGCGCGGTCTGTACATCGTTACCCACGCCGGGATCGACGTGAGCTTCCGCGAACACGTGCACTGTACTCCCGATATGATACTCAATGTTCTCGGTCAGCTCGGCGGATTGATCGACGACAGGCTGATTCTCGCGCACATGGGCAGCTACGAAATGCCCGGCGAGGTTCTGGACAAAATCTGCGGCAAGCCCGTTTACATGGACACGGCTGCGGTGCTCGACCTCTACCCCGAAAAGTGCTTTGAGATCATCAGGAAGCACGGCGCTGACAGGATTCTTTTCGCGACGGACTCGCCGTGGAAGCATCAGGGCGAGTACCGAAAAATCATTGAAAACTCGCCGCTTGACGACGGCGAAAAACAAAAAATTCTCAGCGAAAACGCCGAGAGGATTTTGTTCGGATAAAAAAATTTACGCGGCAGCGAATCACCCGCTGCCGCGCATTTTTTATTATAAGGTTTTGTGTTCGGTTCTCATGATAACGTCGAGCTGCTGCTCACGGGTGAGGTCGATGAACTTGACCGCATAGCCTGAAACGCGGATGGTAAAGTTCGCGTACTCGGGCTTTTCGGGATGCTCCATGCAGTCCCTGAGCTTTTCAACGCCGAACACGTTGACATTGAGATGGTGAGCGCCCTGATCGAAGTATCCGTCGAGGATGTGCCAGAGGTTGTCCTTTCTCTCCTCAAGCGAATGACCGAGAGCGTCGGGGCTGATGGTCTGGGTGTTTGAGATACCGTCGAGAGCGTACTCATAGGGCAGCTTCGCGACTGAATTGAGCGACGCGAGCAAGCCGTTTTTCTCTGCGCCGTAGGAGGGATTCGCGCCGGGCGCAAAGGGTGCGTGAGCCTTTCTGCCGTCGGGAGTAGCGCCGGTCGCCTTGCCGTAAACGACGTTCGAGGTGATGGTGAGTATCGAGGTGGTAGGCTCGGAATGACGGTAGGTGTGGTGCTCTCTCACCTTCTTCATGAACGCCTTGAGCAGCCAGATGGCGATGGAGTCAGCGCGCTCGTCGTCGTTGCCGTAGCGCGGGAAGTCGCCTTCGATCTCGTAATCAACGATCAGACCGGCCTCGTTGCGGACGGGCTTTACCTTGGCGTACTTGATAGCACAGAGGGAATCGACAACGTGCGAGAAGCCGGCGATACCGGTCGCGAAGGTGCGGCGCGTGTAGGTGTCGATAAGCGCCATCTCGGCAGCCTCGTAGTAGTACTTGTCGTGCATATAGTGAATGAGGTTGAGGGTGTTGACGTAAAGCTCCACAAGCCAGCTCATCATGGCGTTGAACTTGTGCATGACCTCGTCGTAGTTGAGGTACTCGGAGGTGACAGGCGCGATTTCGGGACCTACCTGCTCGCCGGTGGCTACGTCCACGCCGCCGTTGAGCGCGTAGATAAGGCACTTTGCGAGGTTCGCTCTTGCGCCGAAGAACTGGATCTCCTTGCCGGTCTGGGTGGCTGATACGCAGCAGCAGATGCTGTAGTCGTCGCCCCAGACAGGACGCATTACGCAGTCGTTCTCGTACTGGATAGAAGAGGTGTTGACCGAGATCTTCGCAGCGTACTTTTTGAACGCCTCGGGAAGTCTTGACGACCAGAGCACAGTGAGGTTAGGCTCCGGTGCGGGTCCCATGTTCTCGAGAGTGTGGAGAAAACGGAAGTCGTTCTTCGTTACCATGTGTCTGCCGTCCATGCCGATACCTGCCATCTCGAGGGTTACCCATACGGGGTCGCCCGAGAACAGCTCGTTGTAGGACGGAATACGGGCAAACTTGACCATGCGGAACTTGAGCACGAGGTGGTCGATAAGCTCCTGAGCCTCTTTCTCGGTCAGGGTGCCCTCCTCAAGGTCGCGCTGAATGTAGATGTCGAGGAAGGTCGAGATCCTGCCTACGCTCATTGCGGCGCCGTTCTGGGTCTTTATCGCGGCGAGGTAGCCGAAGTAGAGCCACTGAACCGCTTCTCTCGCGTTCTGAGCCGGCGCTGAAATATCGTAGCCGTAAATCTCAGCCATCTGCTTCATGCCCTTGAGCGCGCGAATCTGCTCGGCGATCTCTTCTCTGAGGCGAACGTGCTCCTCGCTCATGTTTCTGCCGCCGCAGTAGAACAAGTCCTTCTCCTTGGTGTAGATAAGGTAATCGAGTCCGTAGAGCGCTACTCTGCGGTAGTCGCCTACGATGCGTCCTCTGCCGTAGGTGTCGGGCAGACCGGTGATGACGTGGCTGTGACGCGCGCGCTTCATCTCGGGGGTGTAGGCGTCGAAAACCGCCTGATTGTGGGTTTTATGATAGTCGGTAAAGATTTTTACCAAGTCCTGATTAACGGTGTAGCCGTAGGTTGAAGCCGCCTGAACAGCCATCTTGATGCCGCCGTAGGGCATAAACGCGCGCTTGAGAGGCTTGTCGGTCTGCAAGCCTACAACCTTTTCGAGGTTCTTCATGCTCTCGTCGATGTAGCCCGGACCGTAGCCTGTGAGCGACGAAACGATCTCGGTTTCGCACTCCAATACGCCGCCCTTGGCACGCTCCTCCTTCTGAAGCTCCTGAAGTCTGCCCCAGAGCTTGTCGGTAGCCTCGGTGGGAGCC
>CACWKB010000064.1 GCA_902761375.1 uncultured Ruminococcus sp.
AGTTCCTTATAAAATAACCATTCAACTCTCAACTCTGAGCTGTGTTCAAAGGGGGATAATAAAAATGACCGTAAAAGAGCTCGTCAAAGAACTGGATATGAAGATTCTTACCGACACAGGCGATCTTGAGCGCGACATCGAGACCTGCTACATCGGTGATCTGCTGAGCTGGGTAATGGGCAGAGCGCCCGAGGACTCCGCCTGGCTGACAGTCATGGGCAATATCAACTCGATAGCCGTCGCTACCCTTGCCGACGTGAGCTGCATAGTTCTCGTCGAGAACGCCGCGCTTGACGAGGCGGCAAAGCAGCGCGCACTCCAGCATAAGGTCACTGTTCTGCAGACCCCCGAGAACAGCTACGAGGTGGCTGTCAAGATCAGCGGACTGCTCTGGTAACGCCATGAAATACTACTACGACCTTCACCTGCACTCCTGCCTTTCGCCCTGCGGAGATATGGACATGACGCCTAACAATATCACCAACATGGCGGCGCTGCTCGGTCTCGATATCATAGCCCTGACCGACCACAACACCTGCCGCAACTGTGAGGCGGCGATGCGCGCGGGTGAGAGCAACGGCGTGGTCGTGATCCCGGGCATGGAGCTGACGACGAGCGAGGATATCCATGTCGTCTGCCTCTTTCCGACGCTCGAGAGCGCGATGGCTTGGGATGAGTATGTGGATTCTCACCGCATCAAGATACGCAACCGCCCCGAGATCTACGGCAGACAGGTGATGATGAACGACCGCGACGAGGAGACAGGGGAGATAGAGCACCTCCTGCTGCCCGCCACCGACATCGGCGTTATGAACGTCAGCGGCTTGGTCAGGGACTTCGGCGGAGTGAGCTACCCTGCGCATATCGACCGCGACAGCCTCTCGATTCTGTCGGTGCTGGGCGAGATCGACCCCTACTGCGGCTTTGCGACCGCCGAGATATGGGACATCAGCCGCGAGGAGGAGCTCAAAAGGCTCCATCCGATACTGCGCATGATGAATATCGTCACGAGCTCCGACGCGCACTATCTCGAAAACATGCGCGAGGCGCAGAACACCCTCGAGCTTGAAGCGCCGACCGCGGCAGCGGTTATCGAAAGACTCGCGGTCAACTGACAGCGCAGATCATTCCTTTTGGATTTTGACATAATCGCCCTTTTTATCCGCATTTTTCGCGCGATTTTTCGTTATATTAGAACAAATTTTGACAATTTTCGATATTACAACAAAAATCAACTATTTTTTACGCCGAAAATGACCGTTTTGTTGTATTTTTGCGCAAAAGAGGAAAAAACTTTTATAGACTTTCCTCGCGTTTTGTGCTATAATTTTATGAGGTAAATAAAATATTCTTCTACGGAATGATATTATTTATTGATACTTTACAATTCTTAATCAGGGAGGAAAAATTATGCAGAAGAAAATCAGCAAAATTCCGTTTTCGGGAACACCTGAGCAGGAAGAAAAGCTGAAGGAGGCTATCGCGCGCCACAAGGAAGATCCGGGCGCCGTTATGCCCGTGCTTCAGGAGGCTCAGGGAATCTACGGCTATCTGCCGATCGAGGTCCAGAAAATGGTAGCCGAGGGTCTCGGCGTGCCGCTGGAGGAGGTCTACGGCGTTTCGACCTTCTACTCTCAGTTCGCGCTGTCACCCAAGGGCAAGTACAACATCTCGGTATGCCTCGGTACCGCCTGCTACGTTAAGGGCTCGGGCGATATTCTCAACAAGCTCTCCGAGCTGCTCGGCATCGACGCCGAGGAATGTACCCCCGACGGCGAGTTCTCGCTCACCGCTTGCCGCTGCATCGGCGCCTGCGGTCTCGCTCCCGTCATCACCGTCAACGACGACGTTTACGGCAGACTGACGGTCGACGATGTTCCTTACATCATCAATAAGTACAAGAAGCAGGATGCGTGAGCTATCCCTGAACGTCATGGACGTGGCTCAGAATTCCGTGAGGGCAAAGGCGAGCCTTGTCGAGATCTCGGTTGAGGAGAGCGACAGGGACGACAGCATGGTCATCACGATTTCGGACAACGGCTGCGGCATGACCGAAGAACAGGTACAACAGGTGACCGATCCGTTCTTTACCACGCGCACCACGCGCAAGGTGGGCTTAGGCGTTCCGCTGTTCAAGCTCAGCGCCGAGCAGACGGGAGGCAGCTTTGACATCAGGTCAAGGATAGGCGAGGGCACGACCACGACGGCGCGCTACGTCAAGAGCCATGTGGACATGACCCCGCTCGGAGACATCAACTCCACCGTGGAGATATTTATCCGCTGCAATCCCGACATCGACCTTGTTTTCACCCACCGCACCGACCTCGGCGAGCTCCGGCTCGACACGAGGGAGCTTCGGGAGGTGCTCGGGGACGTCAGCCTCGATACCCCCGACGTTCTGGAATGGATCCGCCAATACTTAGAAGAACAATCCCAAATTATATACGGAGGTGCTTAAAATATGAAATCTTTAGCTGAATTGCAGGCGATCAGAGACCGCGCAAGAGCTAATGTCACATTAAGAAAGGAAAATCCCAACGCCGCCAGAGTGCTGGTAGGCATGGCGACCTGCGGAATCGCGGCAGGAGCCAGACCTGTTCTCAACGCCTTTGTCGAGGAGATCGCAAAGCGCGGACTCTCCGAGGACATCACCGTCACCCAGACCGGCTGCATCGGCATCTGCCAGTTCGAGCCCGTCGTCGAGGTCGAGATCCCCGGACAGGACAAGGTCACCTATGTTAAGGTGGCTCCCGAAATGGTACCCAAGATCGTAAACGATCATCTTGTAAACAGAAACGTGGTGACCGAGTACACCATCGGCGCAATGACTAAGTAAGGAGGAAAATATGTATCGTTCTAATGTACTTGTTTGCGGCGGTACCGGTTGTACCTCCTCAAACAGCCTGACAATCGTTAATAAGCTCAGGGAAGAGATCGAGAGACAGGGACTTCAGGACGAGGTCAACGTCATCGTCACCGGCTGCTTCGGTCTGTGCGCTCTCGGCCCCATCATGGTAGTATATCCCGAGGGCAGCTTCTATTCAATGGTCAAGGTCGAGGATATCCCCGAGATCGTTGAGGAGCACCTCTTAAAGGGCAGGATCGTTACCCGTCTGCTCTATCAGGAGACTGTTGAGGAGGACACCATCAAGTCCCTCAATAAGACTGCTTTCTACGCCAAGCAAAAGCGCGTTGCGCTGCGCAACTGCGGCGTTATCGACCCCGAAAAGATCGACGACTACATCGCCCAGGACGGCTATGCCGCTCTCGGCAAGGTGCTCACCGAGATGACCCCCGAGCAGGTCATCCAGACCATCCTCGACTCCGGTCTGCGCGGCAGAGGCGGCGCGGGCTTCCCGACAGGTCTCAAGTGGAAATTCGCCGCGGCTAATCAGGCGGATCAGAAGTACGTCTGCTGCAACGCCGACGAGGGCGACCCCGGCGCGTTCATGGATCGTTCCGTTCTCGAGGGCGACCCCCACGCCGTACTTGAGGCAATGGCTATCGCGGGCTACGCGATCGGCGCCTCCCAGGGCTACATCTACGTCCGTGCCGAATACCCCATCGCCGTTAAGCGTCTCGGCATCGCCATCAAGCAGGCTCGCGAGTACGGTCTGCTCGGCAAGGACATCTTCGGCACCGGCTTTGACTTCGACATCGACCTCCGCCTCGGCGCGGGCGCGTTCGTATGCGGCGAGGAGACCTCTCTGATGACCTCCATCGAGGGCAAGAGAGGCGAGCCCAGACCCCGTCCTCCGTTCCCGGCTGTAAAGGGTCTGTATCAGAAGCCCACCATCCTCAACAACGTTGAGACCTACGCCAACATCGCCCAGATCATCCTCAAGGGACCCGAGTGGTTCGCCTCCATGGGTACTGAGAAGAGCAAGGGCACCAAGGTATTCGCCCTCGGCGGCAAGATCGAGCACACCGGACTGGTTGAGATCCCCATGGGCACCACCCTGCGCGAGATCGTATTCGAGATCGGCGGCGGCATCCCCAACGGCAAGAAGTTTAAGGCTGCCCAGACCGGCGGACCCTCCGGCGGCTGCATTCCTACCGAGCATCT
>CACWKB010000065.1 GCA_902761375.1 uncultured Ruminococcus sp.
GTAAATATTGTCTCGGGAAAGAAAGGCTATAATAAAAGCGAAAACGGATTAAAGACATGGAAACACAGGAAGAAGGTGAAATGAGTTGAATAGAAAACCAATTGAGGATTATCCGGAATGTGATTATGACTTTTTGATAAACTACTATAAAAAACAGTTTAATAGTTTTTTATCTTCAGGGTGTACGGTTGTCCAAAGCGTTAACGGGGAATATTATCACGGCATAGATCGTCTAATGGACGAAAACGGCATGGATAAGTTTGTAGCCATGATCGCGGGTATGCTGTTCATGATGGAACACAATGACGTCGAACCTGCACAGGCACAAGGAACTTTGATCGATATTCAGGATTTTGAGTCAGGTGATTATGACGACTTGTTTACACCCGAAGACCTGATATTGATAAAAAAAGACATCAAACTGATCAAAGATTACATTGCAGAACATCCCGAGTTATTAGAAGAATAACAGTTTATGATCAAAGCACCTGCAGGGGTGCTTTTTTCATAGCTAAAATTCAATAAATCATGCGCTATTCCGTATCAAAAGTACGGGACAGCGCATTTTTTATATCCAAAAGCCGACGCAAGACCCGCCGTTGATGGAGCTTTCCGAAATGGGAACGGTTCAAAAGGCGGAGTCGGGTCAAGCGTCACGCTTGCATCTTCAAAGGTCAGATGTAAAAGAGAGCAATTCAAAGCAAGACGGAACTTGTAAAAATCGTATTTGAAAGGAAGGCACACAAATGACATTACACGAGATTCTGAGAGCAAAGGGACTATCCGACGAGGCTGTCAAGTCCGTCATTGGCGAGATGAAGCAAAACAAGATCTTCACCTCGAGCGAGGAAAACCTCGACGTCCGCTATGGCAAGCTGAAAACCGACTTTGAAGCCCTGACAAAGCAGCACGGCGAATCGTCCGCCCTGATCGAGCAGCTCAAGAAGGACAGCGCCGGCAGCGAGGACCTGCGCCAAAAGATCGCCGAGTACGAGAAGAAGATCGGCGAAATGGAGCAGGAGCTCTCAAAGGAAAGGCTCGAATCCGCGCTGAAGCTCGCGCTGCTCGAGGCGAAGGTGACCGACGTCGATTACCTCGCCTTTAAGGTACGCGAAAAGGGCGAGCTGACGCTTGACGAAAACGGCAGGATCAAGGGCATCGACGACAAGATCGCCGCCCTGAAAACTCAGTATCCGCAGCACTTCGCCGCCGACGCCAAGAAGCGCGTCGACGAAAAGAAGCTGCCCGGCAGCGACGAGGGTCACGAGGGCATGACCAAAAAGGAGCTGCTTTCAAAGCCCTACAGCGAGCGGCTGCAGTTCTACAACGAGAACCCCGAGCTGTTCAATGAAATCATCAATTCTTAACGAAAGGAAGTACAAACTATGTCAAATCAGGTAACAAAAACCGCCGACGTCATCAACCCCCAGGTAATGGGCGCGATGATCGAGGCAAAGATCTCCGCACTCTGCAAGATCACCCCTTATGCAAAGGTGGACACCTCGCTGCAGGGCGTCCCCGGCGACACCAAGACCGTTCCCTCGTGGAATTACATCGGCGACGCCGTCGATTTTGACCCCGAGAATCTGAACGGCGACGAGATCGAGACCGCAAAGCTCACCGCGTCCTCGACCACCTTCGGCGTCAAGTGCGCCGCCAAGTCGGTTTCGCTTTTCCAGACCGCTATCAACAGCGGACTCGGCAACCCCATCGGTCAGGCTGAGACCCAGCTCGCCAAGTCCATCGTGGGCAAGGTCGACAACGACGTCCTCGCCGCCGCCTACACCTCGGCGAACGTTCAGGACGAAAGCGGTGCGGCCATCGGCTACAAGCCCATCGTCCGCGCTGTCGGCAAGTTCGGCGACGAGGAGGATACCGACAAGGTGATGTTCATCCATCCCGACCAGGAAACTACACTGCTTCAGGATTCTGACTTCGTTTCTGCTGACAAGTTTGAAGCGGGTGTTGCAGTCCGCGGTTCCATCGGCAAGATCGCGGGCTGCTGGGTCAAGAAATCAAAGAAGGTCGCTAAGGTCGACGCCGTTACCGCCGTGACGGGTGTTTACACCTTCACCGTCGCAGGCACGCTCGCAAACGGCGACAAGATCACCCTCGGCGGCGTTGAGGTCACCCTCGACGCTACCTCGGCGGCAAGCCCGACCGCAGCCGTCACCGCGCTCAAGACCGCCGTCGACGGGAACGCCGCGTTCGCGGCGAAGTACACCACCTCGAAGTCCTCGGGCGTACTGACCGTCACCGAAAAGAGCGGCAAGGAGGGCTCCGGCAGACCCGCCGCCTCCATCACCTCTACCGCCGGCACCATCACCCCCGCGACCACTACCGCGGGCGTAGCTGCCGCTGTCGCATACTACAAGTGTCCGATCATCAAGCTCGAGCCCGACGATCCCAAGACCGAATACACCGAGGACGAGCTGCCCGCGATCACCATCTTCCTCAAGAAGGACGTCCAGGTCGATCACGAGTGGTTCCCGAAGAAGCAGCGCCACGACGTGACCGCCGCAAAGTATTACGGCGTCGCGCTCACCAACGCCTCAAAGGTCGTTGTCGCCAAGTTCGGCGTATCGGCGTGATTATCCGCATAAGACCTGTCGCTTCACAGCGGCGGGTCTTTGCTTTTGAAAGGAGCGTTTGGAATGATTGCGGATCCGATCACCCTAAATTCATATCCCGTCTTTCAGGGCGTTGACGGCGGAATGCTGCAGCGCCGGCTCGCCGCGATCGAGAACGCGGTCTGCGCTTATACAAACAACGATTTCCGCAGCCCCTACGCGCGGTTTTACGCGATCTCCTGGGGCGGGATACTTCACGGCTTTTCTCCCTATATCGCGGTCGGCGATACCGTCAGGATCACCGGCAGCGTCAACAGCGGGCTGTATGTCGTGACCGCCGCCGACGAGGAGGCGGGTACCGTCACGCTCGACAGGGCGGTATATGACGCGGAGCTGAACCTCGTCGCAAAGGTCGAATATCCGCCCGACGTCGTCGAAGGCGCGCTCAATTTGCTGCAGTGGGAGCTCACCGGCCGCGATAAGGTCGGCATACAGTCCGAAACGATATCGCGCCACTCGGTCACCTATTTCAATCTCGACGGCGCCGATCAGCTCAACGGCTACCCCGCGGCGCTGCTCGGATTCCTGAAACCTTACGAGAAGGCGAGGTTTTGACATGATCGGCGGCAATATCACAGCGATCTTACAGAAAAAAACCGTCGGGAGCGCCGATCCCATAGGCGAGTGCGAGATCACCTGGAGCGACGCTCTGACGCTCACCGGCTGGCTCGACCTGCTCACCGGCAGCGCAAAGCATACTGAATACAGCGCCAAGCTCGAGGAGTCGACGCATGTTTTCCTCTGCGACTGGCAGTCTCTCGGCGAGCTGACGAGCGAAAACGCGCGGCTGCTGATCGGCGGCACGGTCTATGAGGTGACGCTGATCGACGATCCTGTAGGACTGCACAGGCAGCTTGAAATTTATCTGAAATATGCGGGAGGTCAATGATGTCGGTACAATTCTTTGATTATTCCGTACAGGTCAAAAATACCATCCGTGAGACGGCGATCGCGTTTCTGCATGAGGCGGCGGGCGAGCTGGTCAGCCAAACCGCGCGCAACAGCAGGGTGAAAACAGGTCAGACAAAGCGCTCGTGGCGCTATATCGTCGATGAACGGGAGCTCAGAGCCGACGTAGGCTCGCCGCTCGAAAACGCGATCTGGGAGGAATTCGGCACAGGCGAATACGCTCTCGGAGGCGACGGCAGGAAAGGCGGCTGGTACTATGTCGACGACGAGGGCGAAGGACATTTCACGCGCGGCAAAAAGCCGAGCAGGGCGTTCTTCAATGCGTTCGAGCGGCTTAAGGAGCCTATAAAGCGCATGGCGGAAAAAAGGCTGGGTGAGATGAAATGACGGAAGTTCTGAAGCTGATCAGCGAGTTCATGGACACGCTCGGGCTGAATTAC
>CACWKB010000066.1 GCA_902761375.1 uncultured Ruminococcus sp.
CACTATATGAATATTATACCATATCTTGTGGAGGAATGATAGAGGATATTTGATATATTGTAGTTTTTCTCTGTCGGAGAGCTTTTTCAGCAGAGCCTAAATCCGTTACTTGCAGAAAATGGATTGTGTCTACTTTTAATTAGGGATTAGTATGACCTCTGCGCCGAGCTTTCCTATCATACCGATTTCCGATAGGAAAACTCTGCATCCTATCAAGGGCGGACACGCGGGTCCGCCCCTACTTTATTAACGTCGGGTTTTATCGGGAGACGTTTATGTTTTTCGGTTACATTCTGCCGTGTAAATCCTCCGTCACGGCGCAGGGCGCCGCGCCACCTCCTTTAACAAAGGAGGCTTTTGCTGCCGTCGAACCTTTGGCTTGCTGCCGAAAAATCGGATGTACAAGCTTCGTCGGTTTCGGGTCGGTCGATACCGAAATTTTCAATTATCCATTTTCAACTTTCAACTAAAAAACGGTCGGGCAGAGAACGCAATATTAAGATGCATTTCATCTACACGACCGAAATTTTCAATTTTCCATTTTCAACTTTCAATTAATCATCAATGCTTTCAGCCTTGATAAGCGTTCTTATCTCCTCCTCAGCCTCGCGCACCTCGTCGAGGAAAGACCTTGACGGCACTCTCAGCGCGCCGTTGCCGAGGATGATGAGCTGCTCCATTCCGTCGGAGGTGACTACGCGGACGCGGTGGTTTTTGGCGAGCTTGTGGGAGGTTTTTTCGATGTACATATCGGCGGTCTCAGCCTCCTTGGTGTACACTATGCTGATGCCGTTGACGGTCTCGACCTCGCGGTTCGCGCCCTCGACCTTGTATGCGTCAAATACAAGGATGAGCTCGCATTTTCTAAAACCCTGATAGTTGCATAGGATATTGACCAGCGCTTCTCTTGCGCCGCCGATGTTGTCCCGTGACAGCTCGCGCAGGAAGTCCCACGAGAATATCACGTTGTAGCCGTCGACGAGCACATACTCGACGCCGTCAAACTGCGGAGTAGGCTTGCCCTTGTATTTGGGAGCCGGAGCCTCGAAATGCCGTTTGGCGGTATCCGCTTTTTTGCGGCGAACCGGACCGTAGGTCTGCTCGAATATCCGCATCAGCTCCTTGTCGGCGGCGAAAAAATCCTTCTGCGAAGCGGCGCTCGACCTCATTCTCTCGCGCGGAGCGGTCTGAGCCGGCGCGCGGCTGTTCAGCGCAGCGGAGAGGTGCATATGCGACTTGACCTCGTCCCAGCGGACATTGTGACCCGCCCCGTGTGAGCAGAAAACCGAATCGCAGGGATTGTCGGTATCGGCGTCGGGGTCGTAGCCGATCGACGATATCACCTCGTCGCTGTTGTGGCACGTCTCGTAGCCCTTCAGCGTACAGCTCAGCCGTCCGCGCCCCTTTGTATACTGAAGCACCTCGGCGGGATAATCGCGCATCGTGCTTACCGGAGCGGTGCCGCTGAGCACCGAATGCTCCCCGATCACCTCGGGCGGCTCAAAAAATCCGCTCATGCGTCGGATATCGGACATCGCTCTGCCCACGCAGTCATGCGGCACCTCGAGCGTAAATTCATAGACGGGCTCGAGCAGCACGGACTCAGCCTCTCTGAGCCCCTGGCGAACGGCTCGGTAGGTCGCCTGGCGGAAATCGCCGCCCTCGGTGTGCTTGGGATGGGCACGTCCCGACACAAGGGTGATCTCCATATCGGTTATCGGAGAGCCCGTGAGCACTCCGACATGAGTTTTTTCGTAGAGATGGGTCAGGATAAGCCTCTGCCAGTTTTTGTCGAGCAAATCCTCGCGGCAGCTTGTGTTAAACAGCAGTCCGCTGTCGCGCGGAGCAGGCTTGAGCAGCAGATGCACCTCGGCGTAGTGGCGAAGCGGCTCAAAATGTCCCACGCCCTCGACCGTGGCTTTGATCGTCTCCTTGTATATTATGCCGCCCCTGCCGAAGCCGACCTCGACCCCGAAGCGTTCGAGGATAACGCCGCGCAGTATCTCGAGCTGGATATCCCCCATCACCTGAAGCCCGATCTTGCCGAGCCGCTCTTTGTAAACCACGCGGAGCTGAGGATCCTCGGACTCGAGCACTCGCAGGTTTTGCAGCATGGCATGCTTGTCCGCGCCCTCGGGCAGTATCAGCGTATAGGCAAGCACCGGCTCGAGCACAGGCATTTCGGCGTCCGCTTCAAAGCCCAGCCCCATTCCCGGACGGGTGAAGCTCAGTCCCGTGACCGCGCAGACCTCGCCTGCGCCGACCTCGTCCGCCGAGGTGAATTTCTCGCCCGAATACAGACGTATCTGGTTGACCTTCTCGCCGTTTTTGTTGTCGCGGCTCTCTATCTCGGAGCGCACCCTGAGGGTGCCGCCCGTGATCTTCATAAAGGTAAGGCGGCTGCGCTGATTGTCCTCGGATATTTTAAAAACCTTTGCGCCGAACGCCTGCCCGTATTTGGGCGAAACGGTGTATTCATAAAGCAGCTCAAGGAACTCATCAACGCCCTCGAGCCTGAGCGCCGAGCCGAACATACACGGAAACACGCGTCTCTGCCTTACCGCCTCGGCTATGCTGTCTTTTGAGAGCGCGTCGGTCTCGTAATACTCCGAGAGCAGCTCCTCGCTGCACAGGGCGAGGTTTTCGTACAGATCAGCGCGGTCGCCGAAATCGACGCAGCCCTCGCTGAGCCTGCCGCGAAGCTCGCGCAGGACGAGCGCCCTGTCCGCGCCCGCGAGATCCATCTTATTGACAAAGATGAAGCAGGGCACATTATAGCGCCGCAGCAGCTTCCAAAGGGTGAGCGTGTGGCTCTGGACTCCGTCGGTGCCGCTTATTACGAGCACGGCATAGTCGAGCACGCGCATCGCGCGCTCGGTCTCGGCTGAAAAATCGACGTGCCCCGGGGTATCAATCAGGGTAAAGCAAGCGTCGCGGTAGGGCATTATCGCCTGCTTTGAAAATATCGTGATGCCCCTCTCGCGTTCAAGGGCGTAGGTATCCAGAAAGGAATCGCGGCGGTCTACCCTGCCCTGACGGCGCAGATTGCCCGAACGGAACATCAGCGCCTCCGAAAGCGTAGTCTTGCCCGAATCTACATGGGCAAGCACGCCGACAGCGATCTTTTTCATTACCGTACACCTCCGATTTTTTAATTGAAAGTTGAAAGTTGAAAATGGAAAGTTGAAAATCTTGGGCGGGACACCCGCACCTGTTTAATTTAGTTGAAAGTTGAAAATGGAAAGTGGAAAATTTTGGGTGGGCTCCGTAGCCGGACGGCAACCCTTTTGTCGCTGCGCGACATTTCCCCTATCAGGCAATGTCGTCAACTTAAGAAAAATCGAAAGAATAATGCACAAAATT
>CACWKB010000067.1 GCA_902761375.1 uncultured Ruminococcus sp.
TTTTTGTTCCGCTGTTATCTGATACTTCATTTTTATCACCAGTTTTATTATATCAGATAATTCTATTCTTGTCTATTTCTTATTTGAGATTAGTATAAATCAAAAAAACTGTCGAAGCTTTTCGCACACTTTTTCATCATACGGCTTTTTGCGCGCGAATTGTGATATTTGATTGACATTTTCCCTGTATACGTGATACAATATAGGCGTCTTAAAATCATCTATTACATCGGACAAATATATGGAAAAACTCACGGGATTATTCCGCCGCCCGCGCCTCGGACGGCAATCCCGACCAAATGAGGTGTGCTTATGCTTTGTAACAACTGTAAAACCGACAACCTGCCCGGGGCGAAGTTCTGCCGTCACTGCGGTCAGCCCCTTGCCTCTGCGACGCCCTCCTCTTCTTTTTCTGCGCCTCCGGAGCAGGGCTATTCTACGCCACCGGGTCAGGGCTACACTCCGCCGAATCAAACCGCCGCCAAGGGAGGCGGAAAGGGCAAGATCATCCTCGCCGCCTGTCTTTCGGGAGGAGGCATCCTGCTCGCGGTCGCGATCGCCGTGATCTGCATCATGATATTCTCGCCGAAAACGCCCGTGACACCGGCACAGCCCACCGATGCCGCGACCGCCGCCGTCACCGATGCGCTGATAAACCCTGCGGCGCCCACGACGGCTCCTCAGTTCAACCCCTATCCCAACGTGATCGACGACAGCGGCGTGCTGTCGGATTCGCAGCGCGGCGAGCTGCAAACCAGGATCGAGCGCAAGATGAGCTCCTGCGGCAAGGATATCATCCTGCTGCTCACCGACGCTCCCGAGGGAGAGCTCGCGGATTACGCCGAGGCGAAGTGCAGCGACAAATGCGGCTCCAATGCGATCTTCCCGGTGATCGACACCGACAAAGGCAAATCGGCATACTCGGTCCTCGGCAGCGCGTCAAAGCTGATGACCAAGGAGGTAAAAAGCTCAGCCGTTTCAAAGTCGGACGAGCTGCTCAAGGGCGGCGACCGTTTCGGCGCCTCAAAGAAGCTGATCGACATGATCCCCGACACCGAGAAGCAGGCGAAGGCGTTCTCCTTCAAGCCCGTGAACGGCGCGGGTCAGGTGGTATACGTCAAGAGCAATTCCTCTCACACCTCGGGCAAGCTCACGCTCGTCGACTGGACGGGCGACCTGCCCTCGATCGAATATGAGATCGACACCGTCTATCTCGGCATGGACGGCATCACCGAGAACCCGCGCGAGGGGCTCAGCGCCACTCCCAAGGGCACCTTCAAGCTCGGCTTCGCGTTCTCAGACCACAGCCTCAACACCAAGCTCAACACGAGGCTGATAACCGACGGCGACGTCTGGGTAGACGACCCCGACTCGGCATACTACAACACCCTGCAGCACGGCTCGACCTCCAACAGCAAGTGGAAGAGCGCCGAGGACACCTATTCGATCTTCTCGAGCGGCAGAAACGACGCCTGCATATTCATCGAGCACAACGGCGACGGCTACACGCGCGGAGCCTACAACAAGGGCTCGTGTATGTATGTCTCGGGCAAAAACCGCGACGTCACCAAGAGCTACGGCGACGTCAACCTGACCGCCGATCAGATGCGCAAGCTGCTGTCCTACCTTGACGCGTCCAAGAATCCCTACATAGTGATAAGCTGAGGAGGCTGTCATGAAGCTTAAACCGATAATAACTATCCTGCTGACCGCCCTTGTGCCGCTGAGCTGCTGCGCCTGCGGAAGCGGCGAGAGTTCGGCGGTGCAGCCAACCACTCAGGCTGTTACGACATCGCCTGCGACCACCGCGCCGTCCTCGCCCGACGAACCGACTACGGCTCCCAAAACGGAGCCCGTCGCCACCGAGCCCGCAAAAGCGAACAGCGCGGCGTTCACCGAGCTGATAAATCAGAGCGGAATAGACGGCGAGCTCGGATGCAGCCAGCTCGTCATAGTAAAAAGCGACGACACCTCCGCCTCGGTGAGCTGCTTTGAGCAGATCGGCGGAGCGTGGCAGGAGGTCGAGGGGCTGACGGAGATCGAGGGCTATGTAGGCTCCATGGGCGTGAGCTACGACGCCAGCGAGTACGCGACCTATACCCCGGCGGGACTGTTCCGCCTCGGCACCGCGTTCGGCATAAACGACGACCCCGGCACCGCGATGGAATACTTCAAGGTGACCGAGGACAGCTATTGGGTCGACGACCCGGACTCCGAGTTCTACAACCGCCACGTCGAGGGCACGGAGGACGCCGACTGGAACAGCGCCGAGCACCTGATAGACCACAGCGTCAGCTACCGCTACGCGGTGTTCATAACCTACAACTCAGACCCGGCGGTCCCCGGCTTGGGCTCGGCATTCTTCCTGCACGTTGGCTACGAGCCGACCGCAGGCTGCGTGGCGATCCCCGAGGAAAAAATGGTCGACGTGCTGAAATGGCTGAACCCCGAATCAAATCCCAAGATAATGATTTTTTAGGTGTTAGTGATTAGGAATCAGGCGTTAGGAGTTAAGGGTTGGAATCGTAGGGGTCGGTCTCGACCGACCCGAAACCGACGTTGCCTTCACGTCCGATTTTTCGGCAGCAAGCCGAACGTTCGACGTGACGGAGTTTTTTAATTGAAAATTGAAAATGGAAAATTGAAAATTTCGGTCGGGCAGATGGAATGCATTGGTGTTATGCGTTCTCTGCCCGACAGAGTTTTATAGTTGAAAATTGAAAATTAAGGGTCGCTTCGCTCCGGAGTTATAATGCTGTGTGCGGTTAGCCCAACATTCGGTTACAACAAAAAAGCCTCCTTTGTTAAAGGAGGTGGCGCGGCGCTCTGCGCCGTGACGGAGAATTTACACGGCAGGCGCTAACCGAAAAAAATAAACGTCATTCGATAAAACTCAACGTCCGGTAGGGGCGGACCCGCGTGTCCGCCCTTGACAGGATGCAAAGCTTTCCTATCAGAAATCGGTATGAAAGGATACCTCGGCGCAGAGGGCAGACACATGGGTCTGCCCCTACGATGTACCGGACGGTTATTTACAGCGGAAAACACGGCATTAAATATAATGCGTGTTCGGGAATCCTCAGTCAGCGTTTGGCTGTGAACCTTATGGGCTCCCCTTGAGGGGAGCTGTCAATCCGTTAAGGATTGACTGAGGGGTGGCTTGCGCCGCCCTTTCCTTATATGCCGACGTTGCTCGGTAAAGCAAAACTATCGTTTATCGCAAAAAGGTATCGCAGAAAGATAAAGCTCGTTCCCGTTCCCCCACCCCTCAGTCGCGCTTT
>CACWKB010000068.1 GCA_902761375.1 uncultured Ruminococcus sp.
GGCTTTTTGACTCTGCCCTTCGTGTGGCTGTTTACCACCTTTACGGGCTCGACCGAGGGCATCATGCTCGCGGCTCGCGTCTGCTATCTGCTGTTCCATGCTGCGGCGGCCGTGCTGATCTACACCCGTCTGCGCAAGTTCGGATATCTTTCGGTATTCGCAAGCGTGTTCTACTATCTCTTCGTACCCTACAATATCATGGCGATGAGCTACGATTCAATGGGGCTCGAGCTTGTCACGGTCGCCGGAGTGCTTGCCGCAACCGCGAACTATGACAAAAAACTCTCGATGATATTCAGCGGACTGTGCTTTGCCGGCGTTGTGCTTTGCAACCCATACCTCGCCTTGGTCTGGGTGCTGTACGGAGTGTGCATGCTGATCCATTTACTGCTGCGCAAAAAGGAGCTCAACTTTGTGCTGAAAAGCAAGCTGTTCGCGCCCAAGAGCTTTTTGTTCTTCACCATCGGTGCAGCGGCTCTGGCGGCGGTGTTCCTGATCTTCACGTTCACAAGGGTCGGCATACCGCAGATAATCGAGAACCTGCCCTATATGCTCAGCGATCCCGAGCATCCTCAGATCCCCTTCTTCACAAGGTTCATCAACCTACTTCAAGTGCATTTTCGATATGCACCCGCACTTCCGTTATGCTGTCTACGCTTACGCCGTGATGATGTTCGTGATGATCCTCGACCGCAAGCGCAGACTGCACCGCTCGGTCTATCTTATCGTCAGCACCGCCTGCGTGATCGCAAGCTATGTGATGCTCGTTCCGAACCTGGGCACCTCAACCTATAACGCGATCATGTTCCCGCTGATCTTCATCGGCATAACCTCTTATATCCTGTGCAAAAACAAGCCCCGCGAGCTGTTTGCGGCGCTGTTCGCGGTGGGAATAATCTACTCGTTCTGTATGCACTTTACCTCGAACCAGTACTTCTACATCATCTCCGCCGTCATGACCGCAGCCAATGTTGCGAGCCTGATCTTCTTAGGACAGCTCATACGTGAGATGAACGAGACCCCCGACAACATCACCTATGCGGTCTGGGTAAAGCGCTTTGCTCTGGTCTTTGCCGCCTTCATGGTATTCCTTCAGGGCGCGTTCCAGATCGGCTCAAAGGCGAGACACGTGTTCTGGGACAGCGACCCCTCGGAGCTGACCGCCGAGATCTCGGAGGGTCCCGCAGCGGGTCTGCGCACCACGGACGCGAGGGCTTCCTCATATGAGGCGCTTTACAACGATATGCAGCAGTTCATCGAAAGCACCGGCGGTTACAGCGACAACACCCTCTTCCTCACGAACCGCACCTGGATGTACCTTGCGGCGCACGACTTGCCCTACGGCACCTATTCGGCATGGGTCGCCGAGGATCAGCCGACAAACCTCGACAGGCTCAGGACGTTTTACGTTATCAATCCCGAGAAGCAGCCCAAGTACGTCTATATTCCCAAGGACTCAAAGTGGGATATTCCGAACGTCCTGCACAACTGGCAGGCTCAGGGCTACAATCTCAGTGAGACCGCGCTGAGCTACAGGCTGGTACGGTATTAATGCAATAACACAAAAACCATGCATTCATTTCAGGATGGCGGGAGGCTGACTCCGACCGCCATCCTTTTTTTGATATTTGTTCCCCGCAAACGCGGCAACCCCCTTGTTTTTTCCTGCGTTTTGTGGTATAGTAGATGATGTGGAAATATTTTCACGCGGCATAATACTATGATAAAGGGATAAAGGAAATCTTAAATAATAACGGAGGTATTTAGTATGGACACTATGAAGCTTTACCGCGACTGGTGCGAGAACGCCCGCGAGGACAGCGATCTCGTCGCCGAGCTTGAAGCCATCCGCGACAACGAGCAGGAGATCTTTGAACGCTTCTACACCGCGCTCAAATTCGGCACCGCCGGTCTGCGCGGCATCATCGGAGCAGGCACCAACCGCATGAATATCTATGTGGTGCGTCAGGCGACCCAGGGACTCGCCAACTATGTGCTGAACAAGTACGGCAAGGGCGCGGTCGCCATCTCTCACGACAGCAGGATCAAGGCAGACCTCTTTATGAACGAGGCGGCAAGGGTGCTCGCCGCCAACGGCATCAAGGTATACATCACCCGTGAGCTCGAGCCCACGCCCGTGCTCTCATATTTAGTCCGCTACTTCAAATGCCAGGCGGGCATCATGGTCACAGCCAGCCACAACCCCGCAAAGTACAACGGCTACAAGGCTTACGGCGAGGACGGCTGCCAGATGACCGACGCCGCCGCGACAGCGGTTTACGACGAGATCACCAAGCTCGATATCTTCAAGGACGTCAAGCTTGCAGACTTTGACGAGGCTCTCGCCTCGGGCATGATCGAATATGTTGACGACAGCGTATATGACAGCTATCTTGAAAAGGTGCTCGAGCAGCAGGTCAACCCCGGCATCTGCGAGGGCGCAAACCTCAAGGTCGTTTATACTCCCCTCAACGGCACCGGCAACAAGCTTGTCAGGCGCGTGCTCAAGACTATCGGCGTTGAGGATGTTGAGATCGTCAAGGAGCAGGAGCTGCCCGACGGCAATTTCACGACCTGTCCCTACCCCAACCCCGAGATCCGCGAGGCTCTTGCAAAGGGTCTTGAGCTTTGCGCTAAGGTCAAACCCGATCTGCTGATCGCCACCGACCCCGACGCCGACCGAGTAGGCATCGCGGTCAGGGACTACGACGGCAGCTACCGCCTGATCACGGGCAACGAGGAAGGCGTTATGCTCACAAACTACATCCTCTCCTGCAAAAAGGAGAGCGGCGCGCTTCCCGAGCGTCCAGTTGTGGTCAAGACGATCGTCTCCACCAAGCTCATCAACAAGCTCTGCGACAAGTACGGCTGCGAGCTCGTAAACGTGCTGACAGGCTTCAAATACATCGGCGAGGTAATCCTGAAGCTCGAGCAGAAGCACGAGGAGGATCGCTATCTGTTCGGCTTTGAGGAGAGCTACGGCTATCTCTCGGGTACCTATGTGCGCGACAAGGACGCGGTCGTCGCCTCTATGCTGATCGCCGAGATGGCGGCTTACTTCAAGAAGCAGGGCCTGTCGCTCGCTCAGGTCATCGACGAGCTGTACAGAGAATACGGCTACTACCTGAACCGCACCTTCTCCTTTGAGTTCAGCGGCGCCTCAGGCATGGAAAAGATGAAGAGCATGATGGAGTCCGTCCGCGAAAACATCCCCGAAGAGATCGGCGGCTACAAGGTCGTCAAGGTCAGCGATTATCAGCTCAAAAAGGAGACCGACCTGATAACCGGCGAATGTACCGCCCTCACCCTCCCCACCTCGAACGTCATCGCGCTCAACCTCGAGGGCGAAAACGCGGTCATTATCCGTCCCAGCGGCACGGAGCCCAAGATCAAGCTCTATGTCACAGCGGTCGGCAAGGACGCTGCGGACGCGGAGGACATCTGCAAGAGACTTGTGGATTCCGCCGAGAAGATCATGGGACTGTAAAAACGAGCAATAACAGAATAAATATGAACGGTCGGGCAGACGGGACGCTTTCTTGCAGGGCGTTCCGAGTCCGTCCGTTTTTCAATATTTCATTTTCAGACA
>CACWKB010000069.1 GCA_902761375.1 uncultured Ruminococcus sp.
GCACCCCGACGTGATTCTCACCGACTTGCCGGGTATCTACTCGCTTTCGCCGTACACCCTTGAGGAGGTAGTGGCGCGAAATTACCTTGTTAACGAAAGGCCGGACGCGATCCTCAATATCGTCGACGGAACCAATATAGAGCGCAATCTTTATCTTACCACTCAGATGACCGAGCTTGGCATTCCCGTAGTCGTCGCGATAAACATGATGGACGTCGTCCGGAAGAACGGCGACAAGATCGACATTGCCGAGCTGTCAAAGGCTCTCGGCTGCCGAGTGGTCGAGATCTCGGCTCTCAAGGGCAACGGCATCAACGAGGCTGCCGAGGAAGCGATTGAAGCGGCGAAGAACGACAAGACCGTTCCTCAGCACGCTTTCAGCGGCGCGGTCGAGCACGCTCTCGCTCACATTGAGGAGGCTGTTATCCACGACCTTCCCGAGGAGCAGCAGCGGTGGTACGCCGTCAAGATTTTTGAGCGCGACGAGAGGGTACTTGAAAAGCTCAACATTCCCGGGGACGTTCTGAAGCATATCGAAAAGGATATAGCGACCGCCGAAAAGGAGCTTGACGACGACGCGGAGAGCATCATCACAAACGAGCGATATGTTTACATAGGCAAGATAATCAAGCGCTGTTATCATAAGCACAACCAGGGCAGGCTCACGACCTCTGACAAAATCGACAAGGTTGTCACTAACCGTTACGCTGCGCTGCCGATTTTCGTGCTTGTAATGGTTGTGGTTTACTACGTATCCATCAGCACCGTCGGCACAGCGTTCACAAACTGGGTGAACAACGGAGTGTTCGGCGATGGCTGGCACCTGCTCGGCATGGGCGACACGGAATACAGCGAGGACTACGAGGACTACGGAAAGGAGCATTTCTTTAACCAAAAGGAAATCGGCGAAATGCTCCGAGAGGCGGAAAAAACAGAGAAGGAGGTGTCCCACGGTCAGACTACCGCGGCGAGAACCCTTCGCGTTGACTTCTTTGCCGACGAACCGAGCCTTGAAAAATTCGCTGCGCACTACGAAACCTACGGCTCCGCGGTTGTCGCTCTGGGCTACGACCTCGACACTCTTGTAGACCCGATCCTTGATGAAGCGCCCGACCCGTCTGAGTACGGCGTGTGGGTCAAGAGCGTTCCGACGCTTGCTCAGGAAGGGCTTGACGCGATCAACTGCGCCGACTGGCTCAAGGGTCTGATTATCAACGGAATTATCGGCGGCGTAGGCTCGGTACTGGGCTTCCTGCCGCAGATGCTCGTGCTCTTCTTCTTCCTTGCGTTCCTCGAAAGCTGCGGCTATATGTCGCGTATCGCCTTCGTTATGGACAGGATTTTCCGCAAGTTCGGGCTCTCGGGCAAGTCGTTTATCCCGATGCTTATCGGCACAGGCTGCGGAGTTCCGGGTATCATGGCTTCGCGCACGATCGAAAACGAGCGCGACCGCCGCATGACTATAATGACAACCACATTCATTCCCTGCGGCGCAAAGCTGCCCGTAATCTCGATGATCACGACGGCGCTTTTCGGCGGCGCGTGGTGGGTAGCGCCGAGCGCGTATTTCATGGGCATGGCGGCTATAATAGTTTCGGGCATCATGCTTAAAAAGACAAAAATCTTCTCGGGTGATCCCGCCCCGTTTGTCATGGAGCTTCCGGCATACCACCTTCCGACGTTGAGCAACATTCTGCGCTCGATGTGGGACAGAGGCTGGTCGTTTGTCAAGAAGGCAGGCACGGTTATTCTGCTCGCGTCTGTAATTATCTGGGCAGGCTCACACTTCGGCTGGACGAACGGCGTGTTCGGCTTCAGCACTGATATGGCGCTCGCTGACAGTATTCTCGGCAAAATCGGCGACGCAATCAAGTGGATATTCATTCCGCTCGGCTTCGGCAACAGCACAGCGAGCGTAGCGACGATTATGGGACTTATCGCGAAGGAAGAGATCGTCGGCGTATTCGGAGTGCTCGACTTCATCAGCATGACAAAACTCTCGGCGTACTCCTTCCTGACCTTCAACCTGCTCTGCGCGCCGTGTATCGCTGCTATGAGCGCAATCAGGAGAGAGATGAACTCCGCCGCGTGGACGGCATTTGCTCTCGCGTATCAGTGCTTGTTCGCTTACGCTGTGTCGCTGATGATTTATCAGCTCGGCTCGGCATTCTTCGGTAATATGAATCTTATCGGTCTTATCGCGGCGGTTATCGTGATGGCTCTCATCATCTACCTGCTCGTCAGACCGTACAAGGAACCGAAAAAGCTAAATGTAAAGCTCAAGTGAGGTATATATGGAATGGTTAGCTGCTAATTGGGGCACAATCGTTGTCGGCGCGGCAGTCGCGGCGGTTTTAGCCCTGATAATTATTAACAGAGTCAAAAAGAAAAAACAGGGTCAGTCAACCTGCGGCTGCGGCTGCGCGAACTGCCCGATGAAAAATCAGTGTCATTAAATTTTACAGCCATATCGGTTTCGGTATGGCTGTAATTATTTACCGAAAAATATTGACGTTGCTTCCGCATTTGTGTTATCATTGATATATAAAGTGATTCGGAGGGGCGAATTATGGTCAAAAAGGCTTTTTCTGCCGTGCTGACGGTTCTGGCGCTTATCTGTTCCGCATTTTTGCCGTCATTTGCGGCACAGAGCGGTAAAATTGACTTCAATAATCCCGATTTTATCCGCGGAATGGACATATCCTCCGTGCTTTCTCTTGAGCAGTCGGGAGTTAAGTTTTACGATGAAAAGGGCAGCGAATGCGACCTGTTCAAGATCCTCGCTTATCACGGGGTAAACTATATCCGCGTCCGCGTCTGGAACGACCCCTTTGACGGAAACGGCGCGGGCTACGGCGGCGGTAACTGCGACGTTCAGTCCGCGGCTGAAATCGGCAGA
>CACWKB010000070.1 GCA_902761375.1 uncultured Ruminococcus sp.
GGTATATTTATTTAAAAAACCGCAAAATAACCTCACAAAGGCGGTACTGTTATGGCTGACTGTATTTTCTGCAAGATCGTCGACGGCTCCATCCCGTCAAAAAAGGTATATGAGGACGAGCGCATGGTCGCTTTTTACGACCTCGAGCCCCAGGCTCCCGTCCATGTTTTGGCTATCCCGAAGCTCCACATCGGCAGCGCGGACGAGGTAAACGAGAGCAACGCGGGCGAAATAGGTCATATTTTCTCGAAGATCCCCGAGATCGCAAAGTCGCTCGGACTCGAGAACGGCTACAGGATCGTCACCAACTGCGGGCAGCACGGCTGCCAGAGCGTTATGCATATGCATTTTCACATTCTCGGCGGCGCTCAGCTCTGCGGCAGAATGGTATAAGGAGTGAGAAAAATGGACAAGTATAAGATGACTATCGCCGGGGTAGAGCGCGAGCTCAGGATGTTCCCCGTCAACGATAACATCGATATCGCGGCTTTCATCATGTTCGGCGACGTTGAGATCACCGAAAAAGCCGCTGCGGAGCTGCTCAAGCTCTGTCCGGAGCACGACGTCGTGGTTTCGGCAGAAGCCAAGGGCATACCGCTCTGCTATGAGATGGCTCGCCAGGGCTGCCGTCAGTATGTTATCGCGCGCAAGAGCATCAAGGTCTATATGCGCAACTGCACCCACGTCACGGTGAATTCGATCACCACCGAGAACGTGCAGACGCTCTATCTCGGAGAGGACGACGTCGAGTTCCTCAGAGGCAAGCGCGTGCTGATCGTAGACGACGTGATCTCCACCGGCGAAAGCCTTGCGGCGCTCGAAGCCCTGATGAAGGCGTGCGAAGCGAACGTCGTGGGCAAGGCGTGCGTTCTTGCCGAGGGCGCCGCCAAGGACAGAGACGACATCATTTTCCTCGAGCCGCTGCCCTTATTCATAAAGTAATCCGTCACATTGGGCTTGGTTTTTTGCCAAGCCCTGATTTATTTGGTTTGATATTATGCCTAAGATCACTTATAAAGAACTGAAAACCCAAATCAGGGAACGCCGCTTCTCGCCGCTCTATGTGCTTTACGGCGACGAGCAGATGATGGTGAAGCACTACACCGCCAAGCTGGTCGAGGCGGTCGCGGGCAAGCAGCCCAACGACTTCAATTACCATGTCTTCAGCGGCGATATCGACCTCGAACGGCTCGACGCAGCGACTCAGCTCGTGCCGTTCATGAGCGAGTACAACTGCGTGCTGCTCGACGATATCTTTTTCGACCGGCTGACAGACTCGGGCTGCGCCATGCTCCTCGAGATCCTCAAGCGGCAGGTCGATACCACCGTCGTCATCCTCTCGATGCCGTCGAACGTGCCCTCCTCAAAAAAGGGAGAAGCGACCTTTAAGTCCGTCGTAAAGCTTGCGGACAAGAACGGCAGCGTGCTGTGCTTCGAGGCGCTGTCGGATATGGAGGTCGAGCAGTATATCGCAAAATGGGCTAACGAGAACGGCAGGCGGATCTCGCGCAGCAGCGCCGACCGCCTGATAACGCTCTGCGGAAGGGATCTGACGCGGCTCAAAAACGAGGTCGCCAAGCTGAGCGCCTACGCAAAGGGCGAGGAGATAACCTTAGAGGATATCGAAAGGCTTGCGACGGTCAACGTCGAGCAGAGGGTATTCGACCTCGCCGACGCCGTTATCTCGGGACAGGGCGACAAGGCGTTCAACGTGCTCGACCGCCTCTTTGCGCTCCGAGAGGAGCCGATGATCCTGATGTATTTGATGTGCAGCTCATACATCGACGCCTACCGTATGCGCGCGGCGGGCGAGAGCGGAGTGACGCAAAAGCAGGTAGCCTCCGATTTTTCGTATAAGAACCGCGCCTTCGCCCTCAACAGGGCGGCAAAGGCTTCCGTGAGGCTGAGCACCGACGCGCTGAGAAAAAGCTTAGCGGTGCTGCTCGAGGCGGATACCGCCCTAAAAACCACCTCCGCGGACGAGCGTATCACGCTGGAGCAGACGATAGCAAGACTTTTGCTGATCGCCAGGGAGGGCTGACTGTGCTTAGGATAAAGGAAGCGATCATCGTCGAGGGCAGGTACGACAAGATAAAGCTCTCGTCGCTTGTAGATGCGCCTATAATAGAAACAGGCGGCTTTCGCGTGTTCAACGATAAGGAGCGGCAGAATCTCATCCGTCAGGTCGCCGCATCCCGAGGTATCATCATCCTCACCGACAGCGACGGAGCGGGCTTTGTGATACGCAATTTTCTGAAGGGAGCCGTGCCGCCGGAGAGGATCAAGCACTGCTACATCCCCCAGATCAGGGGCAAGGAAAGGCGAAAGGCTCAGGCGGGCAAGGAGGGACTGCTCGGGGTCGAGGGCGTGACCGACGAGGTGATAATCAGCGCTCTGCGCCGCTGCGGAGCCACGATCCTCGGCGAGGACGCGCCGAAAACCAACGATATCACCAAGGCGGACCTATGTATGCTCGGGCTGACGGGCGGCGAAAACTCCGCGCAAAGACGGCAGGCACTGCTAAAAAGCCTTGACCTCCCGACCTATCTTTCAACCAACGCGACCCTCGCCGCGCTCAATTGCCTATTTTCTCTTGAAGAATTAAAGGAGATTATGGAAGTCAGAAGTGAGAAGTGAGAAGAGGAAAGCGAAAAGCGAAAAGAATATTTGAAAGTGGTAAAATTTGGTCGGATAGATGGAAGTTTTTTGTGTGTCAATTAAAAGCGAAGCAAAACAAACTTCTCCTAACTCGCCTCGTCGGAGTCAGATGGAGAGTATGATAGTGGATGAAGTTTTACGATAATCCAGCACCCTATCAGAGATTCCTAAAAAACTCGCCTCGTTGATGCCA
>CACWKB010000071.1 GCA_902761375.1 uncultured Ruminococcus sp.
ATGTGTGAAAAAATGTCGGGAAAATTTCAAATTCTCCTTGACATTTCGGCGCTACAATGGTATAATTACTTTGTTACGGCGACATAGCCAAGTGGTAAGGCACGAGTCTGCAAAACTCTGATGCGGCGGTTCAAATCCGCCTGTCGCCTCCAGAACGATCGGATATCTTCTTTGGAAGGTATCCGATTTTTTTGTTTATAAACAGTAGCATAACAGATTTTTCACGAAAAGTCAAACGGAAACGGCGGCGCTATCGCACGGATAGCGCCGCCGTTTTGATATCAATTCATAGGAGATTGGGAATTGGGAGGATTATCAATGGATAAAATGGAATTTCAGATTATTCGGTAAAGAGGGGAGTGGAGTAGTAGCGGTCGCCGCTGTCGGGCAGGAGCGCTACGATCGTTTTACCCTTGTTTTCGGGTCTCTTGGCGAGCTGAATTGCCGCGCTGAGTGCCGCGCCCGAGGAGATGCCGACGGAAACGCCCTCTTTCTTCGCGAGCAGCTTGGAGGTTTGGAACGCGTCCTCATTGGCGACGGCGATGACCTCGTCATATACGCCCGTGTTCAGCACGTCGGGGACAAAGCCCGCGCCGATGCCCTGAATCTTGTGGGGACCCGCTGTGCCCTTGGAAAGCACGGGAGAGGTTTCAGGCTCGACCGCGACGACCTTGACCGCGGGGTTCTGCTCCTTGAGATACTCGCCTGTTCCCGTGACGGTGCCGCCGGTGCCGACGCCCGCGATAAAGATGTCCACCTTGCCGTCGGTGTCGTTCCAGATTTCGGGACCCGTGGTCGCCTTGTGGACGGCAGGGTTCGCGGGGTTCTCAAACTGACCGGGAATAAAGCTGTTGTCGATTTCCTCGGAAAGCTCCTTTGCCTTGGCGATCGCGCCCTTCATGCCCTTGGTGCCGTCGGTCAGAACCAACTCGGCGCCGTAAGCCTTGAGGATGTTGCGTCTTTCCACGCTCATGGTTTCGGGCATGGTGAGAATGATGCGGTAGCCCTTCGCCGCCGCGATAGCCGCGAGACCGATGCCCGTGTTGCCCGAGGTCGGCTCGATCAGGGTGGTACCCGCGTTGATCAGACCCTTTTCCTCGGCATCCTCGATCATCGCTTTGGCGATTCTGGCCTTGACGCTGCCGGCGGGATTGAAGTATTCGAGCTTGACGAGGACGGTTGCCTCGAGCTGCAGCTCCTTTTCGAGATTGACTACCTCAACGAGGGGGGTGTTGCCGATGAGTCCGAGTGTTCCTTTATAGATATTTGACATGCTGATTTCCTCCTGAAATGTCTTGTTGTCTTATTGAATCGCCGCGAAGGCGTTATCCAGATCTGCGATGATGTCGTCGATATGCTCCGTGCCGATGGACAGGCGGATGGTGTTCTCAAAGATGCCCGTCGCGTGCAGCTCCTCGGCGGAGAGCTGGGAGTGGGTGGTGGAAGCGGGATGGATGACGAGGCTCTTGACGTCCGCGACGTTCGCGAGCAGCGAGAAGATTTTGAGGTTGTCGATGAACTTCCAAGCCTCCGCCTGACCGCCCTTGATCTCAAAGGTGAAGATGGACGCGCCGCCGTTGGGGAAGTACTTCTGATAGAGCGCGTGGTCGGGATGGTTGGGGAGAGAGGGATGGTTGACCTTCTCGACGAGCGGATGATTGCTCAGGTACTCGACGACCTTCTTGGTGTTCTCGGCGTGGCGCTCCAGACGGAGAGAGAGGGTCTCGACGCCCTGCAGGAGCAGGAATTCGTTGATCGGAGAGATGGTTGCGCCCGTGTCGCGGAGAAGGATCGCGCGGATGTAGGTGACGAATGCCGCCGCGCCGACCGCGTCATAGAATGAGATGCCGTGATAGCTGGGGTTCGCATCCGCGATGTTCGGGTACTTGCCGCTTGCCTTCCAGTTGAATTTGCCCGACTCAACGACGACGCCGCCGAGGGTGGTGCCGTGGCCGCCGATGAACTTGGTGGCGGAGTGAACGACGATGTCCGCGCCGTGCTCGATCGGTCGGATGAGGAAGGGTGTGCCGAAGGTGTTGTCAACAACGACGGGCAGTCCGTTGCGGTGAGCCAGCTCCGCGATCGCGTCGATGTCGGGGATGTCGCTGTTGGGGTTGCCGAGCGTCTCGAGATAGATCGCTCTGGTGTTGTCCTGAATCGCGTCCTCGATTTCCTTGAGGTTGTGCGCGTCGACAAAGGTCGTTGTGATGCCGTACTGGGGCAGGGTGTGTGCGAGGAGGTTGTAGCTGCCGCCGTAGATGGTTTTCTGCGCTACGATGTGACCGCCGTTTGCTGCCAGCGCTTGAATGGTGTAGGTGATCGCCGCGGCGCCCGAAGCCAGCGCGAGTGCCGCGCTGCCGCCCTCGAGAGCGGCGATTCTCTTTTCGAGAACGTCCTGCGTGGAGTTGGTCAGTCTGCCGTAGATGTTGCCCGCGTCCGCGAGACCGAAGCGGTCGGCGGCGTGCTGAGAGTTGCGGAAAACATAGGAGGTCGTCTGATAAATGGGTACCGCTCTTGCGTCGGTTGCGGGGTCAGCCTGCTCCTGACCAACGTGCAGCTGTAATGTTTCAAATTTATATTCACTCATGATAATATGTTCCTTTCCGTGTTAAAATGTATTTTATAAGACTATTTTAAGAACTTTTTTTCAAACAAAAAGCCCGAGGGCTTGCGGCTCCCGGGCAAAATGGCACACAAAACGGTCCTTCAACAACATCGCTTTGCATTTTGAAGCGCAGGCTGACAGCCGAACGCTCCGACCACATAACGT
>CACWKB010000072.1 GCA_902761375.1 uncultured Ruminococcus sp.
CTGTCAGTTCACCGATGTTCCGCGCGGCGTGGGCTCGCACACCGCGGTTTACAACAACCCCCTCTACAATATCACCATCCGCAACAACACCTTTAAGAATATGAGCAGCATGGCGATTCAAACGCTCGACTGGACGAACGTCACCATTACGGGCAACTACATCGACGGCTGCCCCAGAGGAATAATCGTCTACGGCGTGTTGAGCTCGGGCGCGGGCGAGACATATCTGCCCAGTACCCTTGCTCAGGAGGGCGGCACCGAGCAGCATTTTCCCGATACCTATTCCACCCACAAGGCTAACACCCTGATCGCGCACAACACGATCAGAAACTGCGGCGGCGCAAAGGATCAGTACATCTCGGGTACTTATGACAGCCTCGCAATAGCCGCCATCGGCAATAAGCTTCAGGGCTCGAATTATCTGCCCAACGGAGACTATTCGATCGACGGCGTGAGGATATACGATAACGACATCGAGGTAAAGGGTATAGGCGTGCGCGTTGAGTACGCCAAAAACATAAACGTGGAGCGAAACGTCATCAAGTGCTCCCAAAACACCGCAAACCCGAGGAATTACTACGGTATCGCGTTCCGCAACGGCGTTACCTCCTCGAAGATATTCAAGAATTACATCGCCGACGCCGAGGTGAACGCTATCCAGATCGACAAGGGCAGCAAGCTCTCCTCAGTCTCAAAGAACGAGATCGTAGGCACGGGCAAATACGGAATCGGCACCTACGCCTCGACGATAGAGTCCATCGACAACAACGACATCTCGAATACCGCGAAAAACGGCATCATCCTCAACGATTCGTCCTCTGTCACCAAGTCGATCACAGGCAACCGCGTCAAGAGCGCGGGCTCGAACGGCATCCACATCTCCTCCGACTGCTCCGCGGCTCTTGTTGAGAAGAACACGACCGTGAACTGCTCGGGCAATATCGGCTACACCTCGAGCACCGGCAAGGTCAAGGTCGGCACCAACTACACCTCCTCGGCGACGCTCACCTCATTTAAGCTCGACAAGAGCGAGCACACGCTTAAAATAGGGGAGAGCTGGCGCGCGGCAAAGACCCCCTCGCCGATCAACGCGGTAACGACCTACACCTATTCCTCCGACAAGTCCTCGGTGGTCTCTGTCGACAAGTACGGACGCATCACCGCTAAAGCCAAGGGCACAGCCAAGATCACCGCAAAGAGCGCAAACGGCAAGACGGCGTCCTATACCGTTACCGTTACCGAACGCGAAAGCCTCGGCGCAGGCGACCTCGACGGCGACGATCTGCTCACGATAAACGACGTGGCGATACTTGCCGGCGCCGTCTTCAACGGCACCGCCTCGACCCTCGAGCTCTCAAGGGCAGACCTCAACTCCGACGGCGTCGCGGATCAGGTCGACCGAATGCTACTATATCGGGCTGTCGAGCGCAGCTCGGGGGTAACCTCGCTGCCCGCAGCTACTCCGGCGGCAGTCAGCGGCGGCAGAGTTACGATCGGGAACACACAGGCTGAGCCCATGCAGTATATCAACATTCCCCTCACTGTCACCGCGAATCCGGGCGTCACGAATTTCCTGCTCGATTTTGAATACGACAACGAAGCGCTGACCCTGCTCTCGATCAATTGCGACGACTACGAGTATCGGGACGATCCTTACGAGGAGGTAGAGTACAAGCCTCTGCTCGTCACCGGCGAGCTGAACTCGGCGCAAGTGCGGTTTATGCTGCTCGGCGACCTTTACGACAAAGCGGATAAGCAGGACTTGAACTATACCCTCAGCTTCCGCGTCAGCGAAAACGCCTCTCCGGGAGTATATCGGCTCACCGTCAGTGAAAACACGGCGCAGCTCGTCGACCCTGCGCTGCAGGAGTATAAGCCCGAGCTTACCGGCGGCGAGATTGTCATCCCCGAAAAGCCCACCGAGCCCGCGACCGAGCCTACGACCGAGCCTACAACAGAGCCTGTGACCGAGCCCACGACTGAGCCTGTGACTGAGCCTACGACCGAGCCTGTGACAGAGCCTGTGACAGAGCCCATCCTGCTCGGCGACGTCAACCTCGACGGAGTGGTAGACATAACCGACGCCACCTATGTCCAGATGGCTTCGGCTGAGCTTGTGACCCTAACCGACCGCCAAAGAGCCGCGGCGGATATGAACGGCGACGGAGTGATCGACGTCAACGACGCAACCTACATCCAAATGCAAGCGGCTCGTTGATCAATTGAAAGTTGAAAATTGAAAGTTGAAAATTTCGGTCGGGCAGACAGAATGCATTGTTGTTTTGCGTTCTCTGCCCGACTTTTTTTAGTGGAAAGTTGAAAATGGAAAATTGAAAATTTCGGTCGGGCAGCCGGAATGCATTGGTGTTTTACGTTCTCTGCCCGACAAAGTTTTATAGTTAATGGTTAAAAGTTAAAAAGTAGGGGCGGACCCGCTGTCCGCACGTATAGGATGCAGAGTTTTCCTATCCTAAATCGGAATGACAGGAAGTCTCGGCGCAAAGGGCAGACACATGGGTCTGCCCCTACGATGTACCGGACGTTTATTTACAGCGGAAAACACGGCATTAGAATATAATGCGTGTTCGGAAATCCTC
>CACWKB010000073.1 GCA_902761375.1 uncultured Ruminococcus sp.
CATTATTCTTTCGATTTTTCTTAAGTTGACGACATTGCCTGATAGGGGAAATGTCGCGCAGCGACAAAAGGGTTGCCGTCCGGCTACGGATCCCGCCCTCAATTATCCATTTTCCATTTTCAATTTTCCATTAGAATGCGGGTGTCCCGCCCAAAATTTTCAACTTTCCATTTTCAACTTTCAACTAAAAAAACGGTCGGGCAGAGAACGCTTTACACTAAAAGCATTCCATCTGCCCGACCGAAACCTATATTTGATATTTGTTAAGCTTCCGCGATTACCTCTACCTCGACCAGCACGTTTTTCGGCAGGGTCTTGACCGCTACGCAGGAGCGCGCGGGCTTGCCTGTGAAGTATTTGCCGTAAACGGCGTTGAACGCGGCGAAGTCGTTCATATCCGCGAGGAAGCAGACCGTCTTTACCGCCTTGTCGAGCGAGCTGCCCGCCGCCTCGAGCACGTTTTTGAGGTTGGTGCAGACCTGCTCGGTCTGAGCCTCTATACCCTCAGCCTCAACGCTTCCGCTCGCGGGGTTGATGGCGATCTGTCCCGAGGTGTACACCATGCCGTTTGACTTGATTGCCTGCGAATAGGGTCCGATAGCGTCGGGAGCGTTCTTTGTATATACCTTTTCCATATTATTATTCCTCCATAGAATTAAAAATCACAAATAAACCGAATTTGTTCCTGATCAGATCAGCTTGAAGCCCGCGTTTTTGAGCGCGTTGGAGATCTCCTGAACATGGGCGAAGTTTCGGGTCTCGATGACGATCCTGAGATAAGCGGCGGTGACGTCGGTGCCCTCGCCCGCTCTCTCGTGGTGAACAGAGATGACGTTCGCGCCGTGCTCGGCGATGATCTTGGAAACGCCGAGGAGCTGACCGGGCTTGTCGGGAAGCTCGATGCAGAGCGTCTGCTGTCTGCCGCTCATGATCAGTCCGCGCTTGATTACGCGGTTGAGGATGGTAACGTCAATATTGCCGCCCGAGACGATGCAGACGACCTTCTTGCCCTGAACTGGGAGCTTGTTATACATCACGGCGGCGATGGGAGCCGCGCCCGCGCCCTCGGCGATCATCTTCTGGGTCTCGATCAGCTTTAGGATGGCGGAGGATATCTCGTCGTCGGAGACTGTCACGATATCGTCCACATATTTTTTGATGTATTCAAAGGTGTGCTCGCCGGGCTCCTTGACCTGGATGCCGTCGGCGATGGTAGAGACCTTGTCGAGGGCAACGATCTTGCCCTGCTTGATCGACTCAGCCATCGAGGGCGCGCCCTCAGCCTGAACGCCGTAGACCTTGATGTTGGGGTTGAGGCTCTTGATAGCCATCGCCACGCCCGAGAGCAGACCGCCGCCGCCTATCGCGGCGACCACGGCGTCGACGTCGGGCATTTCGTTGAGGATCTCAAGACCGATCGTACCCTGACCCGCGATCACGTTCTCGTCGTCAAAGGGATGGATGAAGGTGTAGTTCTTCTCGTCGCGCAGACGGAGCGCCTCGTTATAGGCGTCGTCGTATACGCCCTTGACCATGCAGACCTCGGCGCCGTAGTTCTTGGTCGCCTCGACCTTTGAGATCGGAGCGCCGTCGGGCAGGCAGATCAGCGACTTTATGCCGTATTTTGTGGCGGCGAGCGCCACGCCCTGGGCATGGTTGCCCGCGGAGCAGGCGATAACGCCGCGCTCCTTCTCCTCCTCGGAGAGCTGAGATATCTTATAGCCCGAGCCGCGCACCTTGAACGAGCCGGTGATCTGGAGGTTTTCGGGTTTTAAATACACCTCGCAGCCGTCGACCAGCGCCTGGGCTTTTACTATATGGGTGGGTCTGATTACGTCCTTCAGCACATAGGACGCGTGATAGATTTTGTCAAGCGTTAACATCGTAAGACCTTCTTTTTTGTAATGCTTCGTCTATTTTACTACTTTATTCGCGTAAAATCAAGTGGTGACCGAGGTTTTGAGGTAATATACAATTCCGCGATAAAAACGTTTGATTTATTGGCTAAAATATGTTATAGTAGGAGTCAGAGATATAGATTATCAAGAATTATCAAGAAGGGTGATCGTTTATGCAGCTTAAAGAATCGGGCGAAATGTATCTTGAAACAATTTATGTGCTGAGTCACAAGAAGGGCTTCGTGCGCTCAATCGACGTCTGCGAGGAGCTGGGCTACTCAAAGCCGAGCGTCAGCCGCGCCGTCGGTATCCTGCGCGACGGAGGCTTTTTGACCGTGATGCCCGACGGCGGGCTGATCCTCACCGAGACCGGGCTCGAGATAGCGGAGCGCACCTACGAAAAGCACACCGTGCTCAGCGACCTGTTCATACGGCTCGGAGTGAGCCGCGAGACCGCCGTAGCCGACGCGTGCAGGATAGAGCACGTGATCAGCGCCGAGACCTTCGACGCCCTCAAAAGGCACCTGCAGGAATTCGGTGAAAAATCCGAATAAGGCGACGCCGTATAATTCTGTTTCCGAATTAGTCTCTGCTCATTAACCGCACGAAACGGTTATGAGGTTATTTTTCAGCTTCAGCAGCATTGAAATTACGTCGTACAGGAATCCCAAAAATCGGC
>CACWKB010000074.1 GCA_902761375.1 uncultured Ruminococcus sp.
CGGGCTGAAATAGCCGACAAGCTGACTGCCTTCGTAAATCGGGATGTTGGGACCGTAAATCTCGCCGTAATACAAATACCGCGCATACGGGCTGAGGTAACGCAGCTCACCGCTGCCGATGACGGTGCCGAGCCTGACGCTCTCCGTGAGCGCTCCCGTCCGCATGGGCGTGTACGGCACCATAAGACGAATGCACTCGCTGTCGATGAACCTCTGCGCCTTTTGCAGACGTTCGGTCATCACAGCGCCGAAGCGCGGGCTCCATTTGAGGGAAAAGGAGCCGTTCGGCGTGTTGATATTGATATCGGACGGCTGGATTATCTTCATGCTCTCACCTCGCGCTCAGCTTGTAATGGTCAAGGTTTCCTCTGCCGTAGAGCAGCCTGTCCACGCTCATGACGGTGTGCGCCTCATACTGCGCGTTCAGCGCCTTGACTCCGGAGGAAACGGTCTGCGGCGTCGATGCGTCAAACACAAAGGGACATTCGCCCTTGACGAGCATGTCCCGCGCGGGCTTTTGCGGGGAGATATCAAACCCGGCAAGCAGCCTGTCCGACGGATAAAGCCTTCCGTCCGGAAAGAGTGTCATCGCGTCGGCGGGGACATAGACGGTGATCCCGTCCGCGTCCAGCAAGCCGCTTTTGAGCACATTGGACGCCCGGCATTCCTGCCAGTGGCACCGACCGATAACATAGCGGTCGAAGCCCGTGCCGTTAGCGCGGTAGAGCGTGCAGCAGTCTCCTGTCAGCATAGCCTTCCTCCCGTGCTCAGCAAGCCCGTATCGGAGAGCCACAGGCGAATGACCGCCCTCGTTTTGCGCGGTACGGACTGTCTGAACGCCTCAGCGCTCTCATAGCTGACCGAAAGGTCGCCCACCTTCTCGGAGATCACGCCTTCCTTTGCCGCCTTGCTGTTCTCCGCGAGGAAAAACAGCTCCGCAAGCTCGCAGCAGCAGTATTTCACGCATTCGGGGACGTTGCCCTCGTCGATATTCCCGAGAGTGCGCTGACGTATGGCGGCGCTCGCCTTCTGCGCCCAGCCGTCAAAGCCCTCGGTGATCACCGCCGCTCTGCCGCCGAGATAGGTACTTTGGTAAAACTCATAATCCGCATAGGCGTTCATGGCTCTCGCTCCTTAGGAGAAGTCTACAAGCAGGTTGGAGTCCAGCTCCTTGATGCCGTAGAGGACGTCAAAGCTGACCTTGTCGGTCTTGGTGGTGGAATCGTAGTCGAAAACCACTCTCACGCCGAGACCGTCCGCGGACGCGATCGCCGCCTTGGCTGCGCCCATGGGCAGCTCGAGGTTTCTTGTGACGAGCGCGAGACCGTTGCGGTGGAAGCCGAGGGCGTGAGCCTTCTTGATCAGCACCGCGCTTACGGGTGTGGAGATGGTCTCGGGGATATTCTGATCGACCTTAAGGGTGCCCGCGCCGCTCGAAAGGGTCAGATCCTCGGTGACGGTGTAGAGATAACCGTTGACGATCAGCTGATCGCCCTTCTTGATGGTGCCGCTAGCCGCGGAGCCGTCGGACACAGTGAACTGCGTCGCGTTCGCGGTGCCTGCCACCTTGTAGGAGGTCGCCGTGCCGGGCGTCGCGCTCTGATTCTCGGGGCAGTTCTGCGACATGTAGGTCTCACAGGTGTAAACCTTGCCGATCTCGGACTCTTTGAGAGCCTGACTGTCGCCCTTGTAGCACTGCTTGGCGAAGTTGTCGAGCGTGTTGTACTTATAGAGAATGGTCGGAGGCAGCACCAGACGTCTGTTCTGTCTGGGAGCCTTCGCGGTGTCGAGCGCCTTGCCGACGCCCGCGATATCCGAAATGACGGGAGTGCCCGAGACGGAAGCGGTTCTCGCAGCCTTCTGAACGCCGACGGCGAGCAGATCGCTGTCGATAGCCTCGGCGATCGCGAGCATAGCGGGCTTGACAACCTGCTCGGAGAAGTCCTTGATATCGAGCGTCAGCTGCTTGGAGGTGACGGCTACGGTGATATCGCGGTAGCGGTCGAGCTTGACGGGAACGCTGCCCTCGGTGATATCCTGCACGGAGGTCTGACCCGTGAAGTTCTTCGCGACAAACTTCGCGGGCTTGCGGATGGTGATGGTGTCTCCCACCTTGTTGAATTCATCGGAATAGTCGCGGTGAACGAGGCTCGCCATAACGAGGTTGCTCGTGAGCACCATGAGCGCTTCATTGGCGATGATGTTGGGTGTCAAAAAAGTATTTGCCATTATGATCCTTCTTTCTTAGTTTTTCTGTCTGTATGCCTTGTACTCGGCATAGGTCATCTTGTCGAGGTCGGCGATGCTTTTCGCAGCAGGCGGATTGCCCGTGTCGCCGACAGTCCTCTGACTGTCGAAGGGCTCGTCCGACAGGAAGAGATAATCGTTCTCCTCCCTGAGCTTTTTCAGAGCGGCTTCGAGGTCGGCGGACTGATTCTTGCTTTCCCTGAGGGCGTCGATATCCAGCAGAGCGCGCACCGCCTTGACGTTCCTCGCCTTGCTGTCCGTGACGGCGCCGTTGATCAGGTCGTCAAAATCGCGGTCGGCGAGCTGCTTGTCAAACGCCGCC
>CACWKB010000075.1 GCA_902761375.1 uncultured Ruminococcus sp.
TCGGCGGCGACTTGACCCAGACGAACAACTACTACCAAAATAACTTTAACGCGTCCGGAAACCACCTGACCGTGTTTGACGGCGAAGGCGCCCAGCACATCAGCTTTGACTCATACAACAGCGGCTTCAACCGCGTCTCCTTCCAAAACGGCAATATCCTCTTTAACGGAAAGAAGCAGATTCGCGGCTGGACTCTGCATGAGGACGCGACTATCAAAAACGACTGGACCGTGAACCTTTCCGGCACGCTCGACCTCAACGGCAATACCCTTACCGTAGACGGCGATGTGAACCAAGTGTCAGGCACCGTCAAGCTCAACGGCGGTACCATGCACACAACGGGCGATTACACGCTCACCAACAGCACTACTCTTAACATGACAAACGCAAACGACGTTCTGGATATTGACGGCAGCTTCACCATGGCGAGCAACACAAGTCACTCCGGCTTGCTCACTGCCGGCAATATGTTCGTCGCGGGCGACTTCACGGAAACCCTCGTGTTCTACAGCACAAACTTCGCCGCGTCAGGCTCCCACAGGGTCATCCTCGACGGCAATACTCACCAAAACGTAAGCTTCGAAACGACGTCAAGCCGCTTCCAGACCCTCTATCTCATGCAGGATATGCAAAGGGATTACACCTTCAGCCGTCCCGTATGCTGGGTCAACCTCGAGCTCCACACCGAGGTGCAGAGTATCCTTCTCACCGCGATGCGCGATAACGTGGCGTTAGGCTACTACATCATGCTCTACTGCGACATCAACGGCATCAACCTCTCCGAGATCCCCTATTACTGGATCCTCTCGGGCAACACCAGCAGCGGCACAACGATCTCTGACAACGGCAGGCTGTGTGTCGCTCCCGACGAAACGGCGACCGAGCTGACGGTCACTGTCGTATCGAACGACGACGCAAACTACACCTCGACCCTCACCATCCCCGTGCTCGAGGAGTATCCGCTCATTACGGGCGACGTAAACCGCGACGGATATATCGATATCATCGACGCGACCGCTATCCAGCGCCACCTCGCGGGCTTGGAGCTTATCCCCGCTAAGAACCTCGCGGCAGCCGACACTGACGGCGACGGCGAGATAACAGTGGCGGACGTTACGCAGATACAGTATTACGCCGCAGGGATCATAACTCAATTCGCTTGAATAAGCGCCTGATAATTAACAATTAACGGCTTCGGTCGGGCAGACAGAGAGCGTTTATAACGCCTTCTGCGCCCGACCGAAATTTTTATTGAAAAAGCTCGAAACCTGTGATATAATGGGGTGAAGCATATTATTAGACAGGGTGTGGAAATATGACCAATAAAAACCTGATCGACCTTGAGGCGATGTCGGTAGAGCAGATCGACAAGCTGGTGCGAAAGGCGCGAAAGATCATGCAGAGCCCGGCGGACTACCGCCACGCCTGCGACGGCAAAATACTCGCTACGCTTTTCTATGAGCCGAGCACACGCACACAGATGTCGTTTCAGACCGCGATGCTCAAGCTCGGAGGCAGGACCATCGGCTTTGACAACCCGATGAACTCCTCGGTGGCAAAGGGAGAGAACCTAAAGGACACCATCTCGGTCATCAGCGGCTACGCCGACGTCATCGCCATACGCCATCCCGTCGAGGGTACGGCACGCGCCTCGTCGCTCTACTCCGAGGTGCCGCTGATAAACTGCGGCGACGGCGGACATCTGCACCCCACCCAGACGCTGACCGACATCGTGACCCTGAGCTGCGAGAAGGGCAGGCTCGATCATCTTAAGATTGGCGTCTGCGGCGACCTGCTCAACGGCAGGACGGTACACTCGCTTATAAAGACCCTCGCAAAATATGAGGGCAACTCCTTTGTTCTGATCTCCACCCCTGAGCTGAGCGTGCCGCTGTATATCATAGATATCCTCGAAAATAACGGCTGCAGCTATGAGATCTCCCACAGTCTCGCCGAGGCGATCGTCGACCTCGATATGCTGTATATGACCCGTATCCAGCGCGAGAGATTCAAAAGCCCCGAGGAATATGAGGCGCAGAAAAATGTTTTCGTGCTCGACAGCGAAAAGCTCGCCCTCGCAAGGCAGGACATGATAATCCTCCATCCCCTTCCCAGGGTCAACGAGATCACCGTCGATATCGACGACGATCCGCGCGCGCTCTACTTCAAGCAGGCGCAGTACGGGATGTTCGGCAGGATGGCGCTGATACTGCTGCTGCTCCAGGACGAGGATTTTCTGATCCCCTACCGCGAGGTCAAGGTCGGCGTACACCGCTGCAACAATCCCAAATGCGTGACCCAAGCCGAGCCCTACCTTCCGCCCTACTGCTACGAAAAGCTCGGCATGGAGATGTGCGACTACTGCGACAAGAGAATAGACTGATTTAGCAGAAGCGAGTAAACTAATTCATTTGTGTGTAAACGTATAGCATAAAACACCCATCTGATTATTTTGAACACAAATCGAGTAGGGCGGAATAGCTCCGCCCTCTCACACCACCGTACGTGCCGTTCGGCATACGGCGGTTCAATTTAATTTCAAAGTATGTTGATTAAG
>CACWKB010000076.1 GCA_902761375.1 uncultured Ruminococcus sp.
CGCCGACCTCACGGCGTTTTGCCAGGAGCAGTTCAACGTCAGCGAGGAGATCTCAGTCTCCGATAAGCCGCGGATCGACTGCGTTTTGTATTCATCGGTAACGCCGTCCGTCACCGACATCAAGGCGGTCGCGGGCAAGCTGATGATAAGCGGCGAGCTTAATTTGAGGCTGTTTTATTTAACTGACGTTGAGAGCGGCGAGACCGCCAAGCTCGATTATATCCTGCCGTTCAGCCGCATCGTTGACTGCGAGGGGATAGACGAGAACACGCGCAACATCATCGACTGTTCCGTTTTGAGCTGCGATATCCGCCTCAAAAACGATATGCTGTCCGACAAGCCCGCTGTGGCGTTCGACTGCAAGCTATGCCTGACCGCCGAGGGTTATCAGATCGGCGATAAAGAGATAATCACGGACGCGTATTCGACCGAGTTCGCTGTCGTTCCGCAGTTTGAAAAGCTGAAAAGCATAGGCGAGATAAACGAGGTCTCCGAGAGTTATATCGAGAAGCTGACCGCCTCGCTCGACGACGGCAAGATCTCAAAAATACTCGACATCTATCCCGACAGCGTGACGCTCGACCTAAAGCCCGACGACAGCGGCGTGAACGTCAGCGGAAAGATAAATATCTGCGTTATCGCGCTTGACGGCGATAACTTCCCGATATTCATCGAGCGGTCATATGATTACTCCCACACGCCCGAAAGCTCAGGCGGCTGCAACGATATGATATTCCCCTGCGCAAAGGTCGCGGGGATAAGCTTCCGCCTTTCGGACGACAGCACCGCCGAGATCCGCTGCGAGCTCAAAATCACGGGCGGAGCGGTCAAAAACGAAGTCACCAAGGCGGTGTCGGGGGTCGAAGTGCTCGAGGATAAGCCCATAGCCGGCGACAACTGCGCGCTGACTCTCTACTACGCTTCGCAAGGCGAGAACCTATGGGAGATCGCAAAGGCTCACAACACGGGGCTAAAGCCGCTCCTTGATGAAAATTCGCTGACAGACATAACGCTCGACAGCGCTCAAATGCTGCTGATACCAAAGGCTTAAGGAGGCGGTACAATGGAAGAAAGAAACGTTTATCAGGACATCTCCCGCCGCACCGACGGCGACGTGTACATCGGCGTTGTGGGGCCTGTCCGCACGGGAAAATCAACATTTATAAAGCGTTTTATGGATTCGCTTGTGCTGCCGAATATTTCGGACGAGAGCGTTTACCGCCGCACCGTTGACGAGCTTCCGCAGTCCTCGGCGGGCAAGACGATAATGACGACCGAGCCCAAATTTATCCCCGAGGAATCGGTCGAGGTCGACTTGGGGAACAACACGAGCTTCAAGGTAAGAATGATCGACTGCGTGGGATACATCGTAGACAGCGCGCTCGGCCACAGCGAGGAGGACGCTCCGCGGATGGTCAAGACCCCGTGGTCGGACGATGAGCTGCCGTTTGAACAGGCGGCGGAGATCGGCACAAAAAAGGTCATCACCGACCATTCGTCCATCGGGCTCGTCATCACTACCGACGGCAGCTTCAGCGAGATACCGCGCGAGGATTACCTCGACAGCGAGCGCAGGGTAATAAATGAGCTGAAGGCTATAAACAAGCCGTTCATCGTGCTGCTCAACACCGTTGACCCAAGCGCGAACAGCGCTGTTGAGCTTGCGGAGAGTATGTCAGCCGAGTATCAGGTCCCCGTCCTGCCCGTGAGCTGTATGGAGCTCAGCGAAAACGAGATAAAACGGATACTCGCGCAGCTCCTGTTTGAGTTCCCGGTCAGGGAGATCAAGGTCGACATCCCGCGGTGGGTAGTTGCGCTCGACCCCGACCACCCGGTAAAATCCGCGATTTTTGACACGATAAAAACCTCGGCGCAGGGGATAGAGAAGATACGCTCCATAAACGACGCTATCGGTCAGCTCGGGCAAAACGAGTACATCACCGGCGCGAGCCTTGAATCGCTCGATTTGGGCTTCGGCAGCGCGAACGTGCGCGTAGGCATAGACCCCGGCTTGTTTTACAAGGTGCTCTCGGAGCAGACGGGGCTTGAGATAACCGACGAATGTGCCCTTATGAAAACCCTCGGCGAGCTCAGCGCGAAGCAGCAGGAGTTTGACAAGATAGCCAAGGCGTATGAGCAGGTTGAGGAGACGGGCTACGGCATCGTTATGCCCACAATAGACCAGCTCACGCTCGACCCGCCGCAGATCATCAAGCAGAGCGGCAAGTACGGT
>CACWKB010000077.1 GCA_902761375.1 uncultured Ruminococcus sp.
GCGCTCCCAAGGCTCTCAAGGAGCAGGCTTCTAAGGAAGAGGCTGAGTCCATCAAGGAGAAGCTCGAGGCTGCAGGCGCAGAGGTTGAGATTAAGTAATTTAGTTTCACGGCTTATAAAGGACAGGGGTTTCGGCTCCTGTCCTTATAATTTTAAAGGCTCCCAAGTCGGGAGCCTTTAAGCGTTAAATTATAAACCCTCCGTTCACTCCGAGCACCTGACCCGTTATGAACCTCGCTTTGTCCGAGCACAGAAATACCGCCGCGTCGGCAATGTCCTTCGGGACGCCGAGGGTGTTCAGCGGAGTTTCGTCTTTGAGAGAGCTGATGGTTTCCTCGTCAAAGTCCTTCATCATGTCGGTCATTATCACGCCCGGCGCAATGCAGTTGACGCGCACGCCGCTGAGTCCGACCTCCTTCGCGAGAGCCTTCGTCAGCCCGATAACGCCTGCCTTTGCCGCGCTGTAGTGAACCTCGCAGGACGCCCCGACCTGACCCCACATCGAGCTGATGTTGAGTATCACGCCGCTGTGATTCGGCAGCATGCGCCGTTTGAGCGCCTCCTGAGAGCAGTTGAAAACGCCGCTGAGGTTGGTATCGAGCATTGCGCGCCATTCGCCGGGAGTTATGTCGGTGAACAGCTTTTGCTGAGCTATGCCTGCGTTGTTGACGAGGATATCAACGCCGCCGAGAGCTTTGTCAACCTTGTCAAACATCCGGTTGACGCTCTCTCTGTCGGCGACGTCCGCACAAACCGCGATAGCCTTGATTCCGCAGCTCTTTTGGAGCTTCGCGGCTAAGGCTTCGGCGGTTTCTTTTTTTGTGTGGTAGTGAACGGCGACCTGAAAGCCTGCTCCCGCAAGCCCTGTGCAGATCGCGGAGCCGATTCCGCCTGCGCCGCCGGTGATCAAAGCCGTTTTCATCGCGGCTTAACCCTTTTTCTTGAAGCCGTCCTTGAGGCTGACGCTTCTGTTGAAAACGAGGTGCTCGGGGGAGCTGTCCTTGTTGTCGACGCAGAAGTAGCCCAGACGCATGAACTGGAAGCTCTGCGGAGCCGCTGCCGAAGCGAGACTCTTCTCAGCCTTGCAGTCTGTGAGGATTTCGAGGGACTTGGGGTTGAGGTAGTCGAGGAAGCTGCCCTCCTGAGCGTCGGGGTCGGGCACGGTAAAGAGATTGTCGTAAAGTCTTACCTCGGCGTCGACGTAGTTCTCGGCGTCGACCCAGTGGATCGTGCCGCGGACCTTTCTGCCGTCGGGGGTGTTGCCGCCGCGTGTCTCGGGGTCGTACTCGGCGTAAACCTCGGTCACGTTGCCGTTCTCGTCCTTGGCGCAGCCGGTGCACTTTACGATATACGCCGACTTGAGACGAACCTCGTTGCCGGGGTAAAGACGCTGATATTTCTTGATCGGTTCCTCCATGAAGTCCTCGGCCTCGATCCAGCACTCGCGCGAGAAGGTAACGGTGCGGAAGCCGTCCCCGGGGCGGTTGGGGTTGTTCTCGACCTCAAAGGTCTCGGTCTGATTTTCGGGATAGTTGGTGATGACGAGCTTGACGGGGTGGATAACGCACATAACGCGCGCGGCGGTTTCGTTGAGGTCGTCGCGCAGGCAGTGCTCGAGGAAGGAGTACTCGACGATGGAGTTGACCTTCGAAACGCCGATCTGGTCGATGAACGAGCGGACGGAGCGCGGAGTGTAGCCGCGTCTGCGCAGACCGCAGAGGGTAGGCATGCGCGGATCGTCCCAGCCGCTCACGTGGTTTTCCTCAACGAGGGCGCGGAGCTTTCTCTTGGACATAACGGTATTGTTGATGCCCAGACGCGCAAACTCGATCTGACGCGGCTTGCTCGGCGCCGAGATGTTCGCGATAACCCAGTCGTACAGAGGACGGTGATCCTCAAATTCGAGGGAGCAGAGGGAGTGGGTGATACCCTCGATAGCGTCCTCGATGGGGTGCGCGAAGTCGTACATCGGGTAAATGCACCAGCTGTCGCCCGTGCGGTGATGGTGCATGCGGTTGATTCTGTAGATAACGGGGTCGCGCATGTTGAAGTTGCCTCATGCTTCCGTCGGCAAACTCGCCTGCTCTCATTCTCGCAAAGAGGTCGAGGCTTTCCTCAACGGTTCTGTCGCGGAACGGGCTTTTTGCCGGAGTCGAGGTGTCGCCGCGGTACTCGCGCATCTGTTCGGGAGTCAGCTCGCAGACGTAGGCGAGACCCTTTTCGATCAGCTCGACAGCGTAGCCGTACATCTGCTCAAAGTACTCGGACGCGAAGTAAAAGCGGTCGTCCCAGTCGAAGCCCAGCCAGTGGATGTCCTCTTTGATCGCGTCGACGTACTCGACGTCCTCCTTGGTGGGGTTGGTGTCGTCCATGCGCAGGTTGCAGATGCCTTTGTACTTTTCGGCGGTTCCGAAGTTGATGCAGATCGCCTTTGCGTGGCCGATGTGGAGATAGCCGTTAGGCTCGGGAGGAAAACGGGTGTGAACCTGCATTCCCTCGCATCTGCCGCCCTCGGCAAGCTCCTCGTCTATAAAATCGTGAATGAAGTTACCGGTCATAACCTCATTTGGTGTTGTTTCTGACATATCTTTAGCCTTCTTTGTTTATATTTTTCAG
>CACWKB010000078.1 GCA_902761375.1 uncultured Ruminococcus sp.
TATCGGCACATTCATCTTCCGGTCTACCTCGCCGCCGATACGCAGATTCATTCCCCAGAACAGTCCCCACAACAGCGGACTTGTCCGTCCGAGCGACGCGAATCCGCGGCTCATGACCGTACCGAAGGACGAGAATTCCTTTCGCGCGTCCCTGCAAGCCCTGCTCAGACTCTCGGGAGATATCTTTTTAGGTACAAACGAAAGCTCGCCGTAGTTGTAGCCGTCGGCAAGCCACCACTTATCGTAAATCAGCCTGTTTTCTTCCTTAAGTCGGTCGTACAGTCTTGTGTTCGGGAACGGCAGCAGATGATTGAATGCCGCGGTGTAGAAATTGTGCTTTTTTGAGAACTGCAGCGCCTGCTCAACCGTTCCTTCGTCGTCGTTGTCGTAACCGAACACAAACGTCGCGTAAATGCCGATTCCCGCATCGTGAACGCGCTTTACCAGCTCGTCGCGCTCGCCGAGAGCGTAGTTGAAGGACTTGTTCATCTGCTGCAAATTAGCTTTGTCAAGGCTTTCGAACCCGATCAGAATAATCTCACAGCCGCTTTTTTTCATAGCGCGCAAAAGTTCGGGATCCTTCGCCATGGACAGAGTACCCTGACCTGCCCACTTTATTTTCAGCGGCTCGATACGCCGGAACAGCTCCAGAGCGTTTCTCCTGTTAGCGACGAGATTGTCGTCCACGAGGAAGAAATATTTATACTTTGACGCGATGATATCCGCTTCGATAATGTCGTGACTTCTCGCGTGATAATGGCTGTCGTAGAACCGAGAAATCGAGCAGAATTCGCAGTTGTGGTTACAGCCGCGCCCTGTTTCGACGAGTGAAACGGGCAGGTATTTTTTATCGGTGAAAATGCTCTTATCGGGTCTGACAGAATATGTGCCGACGCCGCCGATATAGCGCTTTTGCAGCCTGCGGTTTTTCGCGTCGCCGAGCATTTGCAGCCACACGGTCTCGGCGTTGCCTACGATGACGCTGTCGCAGTAATTCTCGGTTTCCTCGGGACAGATAGTCGCGTGATAGCCGCCCATAACGACGGGAATACCGCGTTCGCGGAAACACTCAGCGATACGGTAGCTGCGCTTCGCAGTATATGTTTCGACCGTTATGCAGACTAGGTCGGTTTTTGTGTTGTAATCAATCAGCTCGATTCTGTCGTCAAACAACTCAGTTTCGACGTCCTCAGGTGTCAGAGCCTTGAGCACCGCGACGGTGAGCGGCTCCATTTTCCATGTTCCGATGTATTTCTGCCCCTGCTTCTTGCCGATTGCGGGCAGGATAAACGTGATCTTCATATCAGCTCTCCGTTTCACCCGGGATATCCGAGTTGTCGCACATTACTTCTCTGGTAAACTTATGCCAGTATCCCTTGTAGCCGAGATTCAGCGGAACCGACAGCCACGGACTGTGGCGCAAGGGCATGAGCCGCTTCATGATATTCCCTGTGGAATATGTCAGCCGCCACGCGAGGTCAGTACCCTCCTCGAGCTGCTCCTTAGTCATTTTTTTCGGTTTGAAAACGCAGTGCTGAACGTCGTACATCGCCCAGTTGCGCTCGGTTATTCTTCCTTCTCGTTCGAGCTGAGCGTACAACTCTGTCCGCGGAAACGGAGTGAGGATCGAATATCGCGGCAGGTCGATCTTCGCCTTTATCACGGTCTCGACGGTTCTCTCGAACACGCTCGTGTCCTCCTCGTCGCCGCCGAACGCAAAGCAGCCCTGAACCAGTATGCCGTTGTCGTGCAGACGCTTCATGAGGTCGATATAGCCGTCAACCCTGTTTACGCCCTTGTGAATATACGTCTGGGATTCCTGCGTTATCGATTCAAAGCCAATAAGCAGACCTTTGCAGCCGCTCTTGCGGATAAGCAGACCTTTGCAGCCGCTCTTGCGGAACACGGTGATCAGCTCGTCGTCGATGCCGACCGCGGAGGTAACCAACCCCACCCACATTACTTTCAGCAGTATCATCGCCGAAAACAGCTCGATCGCGTACGCTCTGTCCGCAATGAGATTAACGTCGGGAAAGAGTACGTGGCGCGAATGCAGAGCCTCGATTTCCGCGATGACCTCCTTTACGGGACGCTTGTAGACAGAGTGCCCGAACGCCGCGGGATAGGCGCAGAAGCTGCAGCGGTGACAGCAGCCGCGTATTGCTTCAACCGTGTTGATTGTGATATAGCGTTTTTTATTCAGCAGTTCGCGGCGCGGAAGAGGTCTGTTCGCGATCGAGAAGTCGCAGTTTTGGGCGTATAGCTTTTTATAGCTGCCGCTCATGTAGTCGCGGATAAACTGCGGAAAGGTCTGCTCCGAAAAGCCCGTGAATACAACGTCCGCGTGCTGTGCGGCTTCCTC